>JANXMQ010000177.1 GCA_025354565.1 Akkermansiaceae bacterium | reverse complement strand
GGTGGACCACGCACTTGGGGCAAGCGTATCGCTCCACTCGACCGCGAACGTCACGCCGCCGGTGAAGGCGGCTTTGCTGCGGGTGTAAGTGACCTCCAGTGCGCTGGCGGTGCGGATCGCGGAGAGAATGGTGCGGCTGTTGGCATTGGGATTTTGCCCGGTGGCGAATTCGAGGAGGTTGACCTCGCCGTCGTTGTTGGCGTCGAAGGTATCGGCAGCGGTGCCGCTGTTAGCTGCGGTGCCGAAGTTGGCGAAGCGCCACGTTTCGCTGGCGGTGCCGGTGACGGTGACGAGGAAGGTGTCACTTGTGGTAAGCACACCGTCATTCACACTGACGGTGATGGTGGAACTGCCGAGTTGATTCGCAGCCGGGGTGATGGTGACGGTGCGACTCGCGCCGCTGCCGCCGAAGACAATGCCTGATAGAGGAATGAGCGCGGGGTTTGACGAGGCTCTTGTTAGTGTGAGCGACGTGGCGGCGGTTTCCACGTCACCAATCGTGATGGCGATGGCTCCGGTGCTGGTATTCACCGCGATGCTTCGGTCGGTGATGTTATTGATTGTAGGGGCGTTGTTGAGGTTTGGGTTGGTGCCCAAGACCAGGACTTCCGTGCCGTCGGAGAGGCCGTCGTTGTCGCTGTCCGCATCATTCGGGTTCGTACCGAATATGGTGGTTTCCGCCTCGTCGCTGAGGCCGTCGCCATCGGTGTCCTTGAGGCGGACGATTCTCAGATAGGGCGCGAAGCTCCCTTCGCTGGAGGTGATCTCAAGACCGCCCGGCTGGGTGTCGCCGGCGGCCATGGAGGGCAGGGTCACATCCCAGCGGGGATCCTGGGTGATGAGGAAGGATGGCACGCGATTCGGTTGGCTACGGAGGTATTCGGTGACATCGATGATCTTTTCTCCGGGCGTGGTGCTGGTAGCGACAAGTTGCCCCAGGATGTGGGCGGTGGTGCCTTCGCTATCGATGACACGGTCGGCGATCTTGTTGCCCGCAGCTTTGCCTTTCTTGAGGTTGGGCGCGTTTGTCCAAGTCAGCGTGCTTCCCGACCAAGTGTTGTTATCAAGACCATAGACGTAGCCTTGGGCGGTGCCGCTGGGTGTGGCGCGGGTGCGGAGGCAGAGGACGGCGAGTTGAATGTCAGGCAGGTAAATCGGCGGCAGGTTGAACTTGAGAAAGACGGCGCTGCGATTGGCGTTGTTCGTGGGATCGTTGCGCGCGAGGAGGGAGGTCGCGCTGCCGTAGTTGGTACCGGCATTGGCACCATCCTTGACCATCGTATCCTCGGCGACGGTGACGGTTTCCTCGGCTTGCTGCGCCTTGCTGGGAATGGTCCACAACCAGACGGTATTGGCAGGCTGCTGCCACAGGTTGACGGTGCCGTCGAAGAGCGTTTTATCCGCAGTCACGCTGCCCCAGGTGCGCCCACCGCCGTAGCGGCTCTCACTGACTTCTTCCAGGAGCACGCGGTTGTTGGCCGGAATATTCCAAGCCGACGTATCCACCGAGATGGGGATGGTGTTGGAGGACTCGTTGACGCTGTAGAGGAAGTATTTCTTGGTGGTGGCATCATAGCTGGTGCGCAGGTCCAGTGTGTCGATGCTGCCATCGCTGGCGCGGGTGTAATCCTTCATGACCCGGCCCGGCGCGAGGCCTTTGGTAAAGAGCCGATAGACTTCGCCGGCCTTGGTGACGCCGCCGTGGTTGTTCGGCGAGTGGTTATTGTCAACGTAGTGCATCCCGTTCTTCGCAACGCCATAGGTGGAAGTACTGTCGGTCTGGGAAAACTTGAAGCAGAACAGATCGTCAACGCCGCTCTTGGCCAGATTGCAGACGATCGAGCCGAAGCGGGCATACTTCGCCGGATAGTCCAGCGTATCCGGGATGGCATCGAAGTCGGCCCCGGTGTGGACGTTGAATTCCGAGACACACAGTGGAAAGGGAGTCTCTCCCGTCATGTCAGCGGCGATCGAACTCTGGGCCAGTTGATGTAGGCGGTATTGAGCGGGTCCGCCCGCAGCGCGGCCTTGCGGCTCTCGAAAGTGGCGTCGCTGCTGACGCCGTCGCCCCAAGGAGGCAGATCATCCGTAGGCTCGATCTTGGAGGGGTCGATGAAGATGCGCACGCCGTTGACCCCGGCATACTCCCACCACGCCCGGGCATTGCCGCCATTGGTGAAATAGCCGTGGTTGTAGCCGATGATGGCGGGCGTGGGGGAAGAACCGGAAGACTTGAGCGTGAGCCTGCCGATGTTGCTCGTGGTGCTCGACGTGCCAAACACATCGATTTCGCGGAAAACAAAGGCCCCGGAATTCGCCCCCCCCCGTTGACGCTATTGGCCGTGAAACGGATGTATTCGACACCTGTGGCGAGCACGCCGGTCGTGTCCGTCAAGGTGACTTTGGTCGCGCCGACGGCACTACCCAGCGGCTGATAGTCCACCGTCGCGAGGCTGGTGAAACTCGTCGCGCCTACGAGCTTAACGTCCACCGTGTAGGCTTGATTGCCAAATCCGACGTTGAGCCAGGCCGCGATGGATTGGATCGAGGTGAGGTCGTAGCCCAGATTGTTGGTACCGAGCCCGAGGTTGTAGGTGGCGGTTGCGCCAACAGTCGTCCAAGTCCCTGCGACCGAATTTCCCGCAGTCGCAAAACTCCGACCGTGAATCCCATCATTGAGTTCCGCCACGGTTGAGTCGTTCGTCAAATTCCAGCCGCTGACGGAGGACGCTGTCTTTCCAGCGAGTAGATCGGTCGTGCTGACATCGGCTGAGTAGGCCAACTCCGTGGCGCTAAAGACCTTCGTCTGCACCAATCCCGCGCTGGCCGAAATGGCGACGCTGACGAGACTCGCGAGTGCGGTGGCGAGGCGAGTGAAAGTAGAGTGAACGGGGTCAGTCATCATGACCGGTCCTTGGGTTTAAGTGTGAATTTCCATCCATTGATCGAACAATCCAAGGGTTTTTATCGAACTGACAATACACGATTTGGACCAAAAACACGGCATTATTCCAGCACCAATGTTCCAGCAGCAAATTTTGAGACTGGCTTTGAACCGTGCTTACCGCCCCGTTCAGTGACACTCGTTGCCCTGCGATTCAACTCTCGAAGTAGGTGTAGCCGGAAAGACCCTCGCGGAAGAGGTCGAGGATTTCCCGTCGTTCCTTGGGCGAGATGCGGCCTTCCGTGACGGCCTTCTCGGCGAAGTTGCGGAAGCGGGTGACGAGTTCCTTGGGGTCGAACTCGACGTAGCTCAAGACATCCGCCACCGTGTCGCCCTCGACCTCGTGGGTGTAAACCGGCTTGCCGTTTTCGAGGTGGACGCCGACAACATTGGTATCGCCTAACAGATTATGCAGGTCACCGAGGGTTTCCTGATAGGCTCCGACGAGGAAGACGGCGAGGTAGTAGGGTTCGTCGGGTTTGAAGTCGTGGAGCGGGAGGATTTTGGCGACGTCTTCCTTGTCGATGAAGTGGTCGATTTTTCCATCGCAATCGCAGGTGATATCGGCGAGGACGGCGCGGTGCCGGGGTTTTTCATCGAGCCGGTGAATGGGCATGACGGGGAACACTTGGTCGATGGCCCACGAGTCCGGCAGGGATTGGAAGAGAGAGAAATTTCCGTAGTAGAAATCGACCAGCGTGGAGGACAACTCGCGGAGGTCTTCCGGGATGTCGTCGAGTTCGGCGATGAGGTTAGAAATACGTGTTAGAATATGCCAGAACCACGCCTCCGCCAGACCGCGCTCGCGGAGCGTGGCGGCACCGTAAAAAAATTGGGCGCGCATCTGATCGCGATAATACATGGCGTCATTGAAGCACTCCTGGAGGTTCTTCTTGTTGATGACTTTGTTGACCTCGATGATGTTCATGAGGTTCTGCGGGGCGTTTTCCGGGATCGGCGGTGCGGCCTCGCTGGTCTGGGCGCTGGTCACATCGAGGATGTTGAAAACGAGCACCGAGTAGTAGGCGACCACGGCGCGGCCGGACTCGGAGATGAGGTTCGGATGGGAAACTCCCGCCTTGTCGCAAATCTGGGAGATGACCTCGACGATGTCCGTGCAATACTCGGCGACGGAGTAGTTGCAGGATGAGTGGAAATTCGTGTGCGAGCCGTCGTAATCGACCGCCATGCCACCGCCGATGTCCAGCACGCCCATCGGCGCGCCCTCCTTGACGAGATCGCAATACATTCTAACCGCCTCAGTCGCGCCCTCGCGGATGGCGGCGATGTTAGGAATCTGGCTGCCTTGGTGATAGTGCAGCATTTTCAAGCAGCCGATGTAGCCGGAGTCCTTCAGGTGATCGACCACGGCGATGACTTGCGAGGCGTTCAGGCCGAACACCGATTTGTCCCCGGCGCTGTCCTGCCAATGGCCGGAACCCTTGGTGGAAAGCCGGACGCGGACGCCGAGGTTTGGGAGAATGCCGAGCTTGCGTGAGCGATCGAGGATGAGATCGAGTTCGCTGGGCATTTCTAACACCAACATGATCCGCAGGCCCATCTTTTGAGCTTGCAGGGCGAGGTCGATGAATTCCTCGTCCTTGTAGCCGTTGCAAATCAGATAGGCCTCGGGGTCGTGCATGTGGGCGAGGGCGGCGATCAACTCGGGCTTGGAACCGGCTTCGAGGCCGTAGTGGTATTTTTTTCCGAACTCGGAAATTTCCTCAATGACCTGGCGCTGCTGGTTGACCTTGATCGGATAGACGCCGCGGTATTCGCCCCGGTATTTGGAATCCTTGATCGCCTTGCGGAAAGACTCGTTGATTTCCGCGATGCGCGAGTGCAGGAGATCGCGGAAACGGAGGAGCACGGGCAGGTGCGTGCCACGGTCGCGAAGGCCGTCGATGACCTCGAACAGCGAGACCTCGGCCTGGGCATGCTCATCCTCGAGGCGGACGGTGACGTGGCCTTTTTTGTTCACGCCGAAAAAGCCGTGGCCCCAGGTCTCCACGCCGTAAAGCTCGGAGGATTTCTCAGGCGACCAAGAAGGATCGGACTTGCGCTTGGCAGGTTTGGGAAGAGTGGCGGACGGCGGAACCATGGGGCGGAAAGTGAATGGCGGACGGGGAACTTTCAACAGCGAATTACCCATGATGCCCGGCAGCTATTTTTTGATAGACTGCGGAGTTGCTCAGTGCGCGGGGGCTTTCCAGTTAGGAAACTCGGTTTTGAGTTGGAGGCGGTATTTTTCCGCGCCGGGTTTGTCGCCTTGTTGGTCGAGGGCTTGGATGAGTTTGGAGAGCGCGAGCGGCTTGAGTTCCTTGTCGTCATGGAACTCGACGACGATGAGATATTTCCCGGCAGCGGTCTTGGGATCACCGGCCTTGAGTTCGAGATCGCCGGAGAGGATATTCAGTCCGGCGCTAGTGTGGCCTTGGGGATGCAGGGCGAGCGCCTCATCGGTGGACTTGCGGGCTTCTGGAGCGCGGTTGAGCATGAGCAGTGCGCGGCCGCGGTCGAGCAGGCCATCCGCTTTCCAGCCGGGGTTGTCTTCCACCGCGAGGACGTTTTCTGCGGCGCTGAGTGCGCCCTCGGGATCAGCGGATTCGAGGCGGGCCTTGGCGAGGTAGCGCCAGACTTCCTTGGGCGTCTCGCGGGGTTCCTTGGGATTCGAGACGAGGGCGAGGGATTTGGCGGCGGAAGTGAAATCGCCGGCGTTGTAGGACTGCATGCCGGACCATTGGATGGCTTGGTCGGGCAGGTCGTCCTCGTATTTTCCGGCGATGGCGAGATTGATCTCAGCGGCGAGTTTCACCGGGTCTTGGACGGCGAAATAGGCCAGAGCTAACAGCAGTCCAGCGTGTTTGCCATAGGCGTCCGGACGCAGGGTGCGGGCTTTTTCGAGGTAGGTAACGCCATCCTTGGCGGCGTTGGTTTTCACCATGCCCCAGCCGATATAGTAGTTGGCCTCCGCTTGGAGATTTTCGGTGAGGCTCTTCACGTTTTGCAAAAGCCCCTGATAGCGGACGATCATGTCCGGGAAATTGTTCTCGGTGCGGCGCAGACGGGCGGATTCCAACCAGGCAAATGAGGTGAGGTCTTCCGGCGTGCCGGGGGCGGCAATGAGCCGGTCATAGTCGGCAATGGCCTTGGTGGGTTCCGCCGTCTCGGCGTAGGCCTTGGCGCGCTTGGCGAGGGCGGAGGGAATACGGGCGTCCTGAGGATATTTGGTGATGAACTCCGCGAGCGAGCGGATCGCGCCTTGGGCATCGCCGGCTTCGGCAAGACACCAGCCGCGTTGATAGAACAGGGACGAGCGGTTGCTGTCGCTGACGGCAGCGGCGTTGATCTCACTGTAAACTTTGGCAGCAGCGGCGGTTTCCTTGTTAGCGAACAGAGTTTCTGCCTTCATCATCAGCGCCATGTGGATGTGCGGATCTTCCGGGCGGGACTTGCGGTATAACTGGAGGAACGCATCCACCTGATCCGGCACATGGCGGCCCTCGATGTCGAAAAAGCAGAGCAAGCGGTAGTAGGACGCTTGAAACGCCATGTCCGTTTCCGGTTTCAAAATCCGCTCGATTTCGCGGAAAAGTTGCAGGGCCTCGGTCGGTTGTTTCAGCCGCATGTAGGCGCGTCCGGCGAGCATCAGGCGGCTACCTTCCTTATCGCCGGTCGCTTTGACCGCACTGCGGCGGAAGGCGTCGATGACCTCACGGAACTGATTTTTTGCGAATAGGTTGGCCATCAACGCGGTCTGGGCATCTGGGCGGAAATCTTCCATGCCGGGCGAGGTGAGGACCATTTGGAGATATTTGTCCGAGAGATCCGGGTGGTCGAGTTTGGTGGCGGTGAGCGCGGCGTGGAGGGCTGCCTCACCCCGGACTTTCGCGGAATAAGCGGCGGTGGCGATCACCTCCTCGAACTGGTCGAGTGCTTCCTGAAGTTTTCCCGCCTTGAGCGATAGATGACCGAGGGCGACCTTGGCTTGTGGGGCGTAAAGGCCGCCAGCCGGATCCTGGATGACTTTTTTGAAGGCCCCGATCGCCTCTCGGTCGCGGCTGAGAAAGCGGTAAGAATTTCCTGCCAGATAGTTGCCACGAGAGCGTTCCTCGGGCTTCGCGGTATTGGCGGCAAAGCGCTCGAAGAGGGGCGCGGCAAAGATATATTCGCCTTTATTGTAATGATCCGCGGCGAGGGTATAGGCGGCGGCGGCGGCCCACTTGCCGTTGCCGTAGCGGTTCATCAAGGTGCTGAAACAGCGCTTCCCATCGTCGATCTGGCCCGATTGATAATAACTGTTGCCGAGGTACCACCACGCCATTTCCGCGTTCGGGTGGTTCGGAAAGGAGGTGAGGTAATCGGCGAAAATCTGGGCCGCGCGTTGAAAAAAAACCAGTCGCCCGTCCTGAGTGGTGGCGGCTTGGGCGGAGTCGTAGAGATTTTTTCCCCGGAGGAAATAGTCATTCGCGGCATCCGGGCTCAACGCTGGATCGACGGCTCCGGCCCGCGGCACTTGGGCGGTCAACGGGGCGGCGGCGAGGAGCAGGAGGGCGAGGGCGCGTTTCAAGGTGCGGAGAGATTGGACCGGTTGCAGGCGTTTGCCAAGCGAATCACTTTTCGGGAGTCGGGTGTTGGGTGGCGAAGGAGATATTCCAAATTCCGGCTTTTTGACAGATGTCGATGACCTCGACAATACGCTGATAGGCCACGCCGCCATCACCGCGGAGCCGGACTGGTTGGTTTTGATATTGTTTGGCGATGGCGGAAAGTTTTTCAAAAAGCTGCAACGCATCCACGGTGAGTCCTTCAACCCGGATGGTGCCATCGGCGAGCACATTGATGATGATTTCGCCACGTGGTCGCTCGGCCTCCGCGCCCTCTTGGGCCGTCGGGACGGAGACTTTCAACTCCGTCTCGGACTTGCTGAACTGCCAACTGATGATGAAAAAACTCAGCAGCAGCAGCAGGATGTCAATCATCGGGGCCAACTGAATGGCGATCGCTGGTGGCTGACGGTTTGAGAATTTCATCCCTGGGTTAGTTAGATGCCGTGGAGGTCGGGCCGCTCACCGGCCAGGGGGGACGCAACCGGCATGGCATAGTCCTCACGGGCCCGTTGTTGCACCGGGTTGGCATAATGCTGGGCCTGGGGAGTCTGGCTGGTCTGGCGTTCGAACTGAGTTTGAAGCAGGGCGATGAAGTGAGTGGCACCGGCTTCGAGTTCCGCAACGTATTTTTGCACTCGGCCCCGGAAGATCGAATAAAACGCAAGGGCCGGGATACTGATGGCAAGGCCGCCAGCAGTGGCGATCAGTGCCTTGGAAACCCCTTCGGCCAAGCCCATCTGGCGGACTCCGGCGACCTCGCCGTTAGAAATCTCGATGAAGGCCTCGATCATGCCGAGCACGGTGCCAAGCAGCCCGACCATTGGGGCGATCGCGCCGATGTCGGCCAGGTAGGTGATTCTGGAAGTCAGCATTCCCGCCTGGTGAGAGCCCTCGACTTGGGCGACCTCGCGGATGTTTTCAAAGGCCACACCCGGATTGGCAGTGATGAAATCCAGAGTTTTCTGGATGATTCGGGCCATGCACTCGTTGCGGCGATGGCTCAGGGCGACAAGGCCGAGGTAGTCACGCTTGCGGATCAGCGAATCGGCGTTGTTCATGAAGCGGTCGCTAATGATTGCATTGCGACGGATTGTTAGAATGAAGATGAGAATCAACAATACGGTGAAAATCGACAATAAACCTAGCGGATACATCATGATGCCACCCTTCGCGAGGATTTCGAGGAAGTTCATTTCCTTGGCGACTGGAGCCGGGCTTTCCGCCGCGGCGGATGCGAGAAGTGCGGAGTAGGAAAAAACCGCGATTGAGAGGTGACTGCACTTCATGAAGGTTGGAGAGTTTACTGCCGCAGCCAGCGAACGCAAGCCCAAGGAAGTGGATACGTCCGGGGTTACGCGCAAAAAGCCGTCAGCATTTCACGGATCCGCCGCGGTCTGGGAGAAAGTCTCAAATCCGGTGTGGTCCGCCCATGACGCCACCGCCAGCACCGCCGCCACCGCCGGTGCTGAGGAAGCGGTAATAGACTTCCAGCATGAGGGTAGAGAACGCGTTACGGTAGATATCGCTGCCACCGCCGTGTCCCGCGAAACCGGTCGGCTTCCATGAGCCATCGGCATTCTGGTTGTTGAGCAATTGGTCACGGAAAATAGCATTGTAAGCGTTCCAGTTTTCACCACCCGCCTGCATCATCGCTTGGGACATGTAATAATGGGAGTAGAGGTCCGACTCCTGCGTATTCCAATCCAGCTTTGCGTTTTCCTTGATGTATTTCACGCCTTTGCGGACATCAGAGCTGCCGCCCTTGCCCCACATCTGGAGACAAAGGGCACCTACGCCAGTCAGCGAAAAAAACTTGCCATTGCCAGCCGGAGCACCCGGACCGGAATAGCCAAATCCGCCATTTGCATTCTGACAACTGATCATGTATTTAAGTCCCTTGTCAACGCAGGCAGTCATCTGATTGTATTTGAGTCCGGTATGACTGCATGCCCTGAGGGCTTGGAGCTGCCAACCGGCGACCGAGGTATCCGTGTGACCGGCGGACGTGGCGTAGGCGTAGGCCCACCCGCCGTTAGCGTTCTGATTGTCGATGATAAACTGGCCTGCCTTCTGGGCGACTTCTGAGAGGTAGGGAATCTCCGGTTTGAGATCCTTGCAGAAAGTCTGCGCCTCAGCGAGGGCGTAGGTCGCGATGCCGTGCTCGTAAACCCAGCTATTGGCGGTGAAATTGGAGGCCATCTTGCCATTGTTCTTCATTCCCACGTCGATCAGATAGAGGATGCCCTTTGTGCAGGAGTCGCCATATTCCTCGGAGCTCGGGGTTTCACAATGGCCGAAGTAGGCAAGCAGGACCAGGCCGGTCAGTGCAGGCTGAGTGGCGTTGCCCCATGATCCGTCAGTATTCTGGTGGGCCTTGAGCCAGCGCAGGGATTTCACGACGGCTTCCTCACAGGCGGGGTTTCCGCCATTTTGCGCGAGGCGTTGGAGACGGTCCTCCTTTGAACAGCGCTTGCCCATGGTATCAGGTAGCAGTCCGAACAATTTACCCTTACCGGCACCATTGCCGAGGCCACCTCCGTTGCCAGATCCATGGCCGAAGCCTTTACCATTACCGGTGCCGCCCAAGCCGCCGCTCATGCCGCCGCCGCTGAGCGAGCTGAGGGTGGACATTTCCCCGAAGTTATCACCCTGTTCGGGGATGGCGTAGGTGGCGGTCGCGCCTTCGGCGAAGACCCGCTTGACGTTGGTTGTCGGGGTGATTACCGCCCGCTTTTTATTGTTCACCTGATGCTCGGCGCTGCGTTCGCCACCGCCGCCGCCGGGTGGCATGAAATCGACTTTTTTCTCGGGCTCACGGGTGACTTGGAAGATCCAGAACGCACCGATGATTAATAGAATCAAGTGGAACAGCGCGGCGAACATCAGCGATCCACCACCGATTTTCTGCCACATCCCGATCTTGCGTTCTTCAATGACAATCGGATTTCCCTCTTCATCGTAAATTTCCATGGTCGTGTTAGGTTGGGGTTGGGGATTTGAAATCAATCACTATTCTGGACTTCCGGCTTGGAAGGTCACATCTGAAATTTTCGCTTGGCTAAGGGCATCGAGAACATCCACCACTCTTTCGTAGCGCGCAAGTTCGTTGGCATAAATTGTCACTAGAACTTTGGATTTCGCGGCTTCACTGCTAGTGTGTAGATCCACGAGGTTTTTGGTGAGTTCTGGCAACTCCTTGCTGCTCGGAGCATCGAGCGGATCGTCGTTCAGATAGACTTGGCCGTCATCCTCGATGCGGATGGCAATTTCATCCGGAACCACCGTGTCGCGGGTAGTGGGTTCGACGGTGCCGGGGAGCTTCGTGTTGTGCGCGTTTTCGACCTGCACCGCACCGGCCATGACCATGAAATAGAGCATAATGACGAATACCACGTCGATCATCGGTGCGATTTGGAACCCGAGGTTGACCTCGGCAGAGGCCTTGCGATGGTTGCGTTTTCTCATGGTGGTTATTTGTTGGAAGCGGAGAACGAAATATCAGCGATTCCCCCTTCACCGACGAGGTTCATCACGCGCTGAATTTCAATCGCGGGTAGTTTGGCATCACCCCGGACGACGACGCGGACTTTCTCATCCTTGGCCCGCCGCTCCTTCAAGAAGGGGATAAGTTCCGAGATGTTTGGATATTCCCGGTCATCGACAAGAAGGAGGGATTTGTTGGCCTGAGGATCCCAGCGCACGTTGACGGCGATCTCATGCTTGGCCATTTCAGGGTCCCGTTTAGTCGCATGGGGAGAAACCGGGAGCTTAATTTTTTTATCCACCTTCAAGACCTCGGCGGAGGTGATACTCATGAAGAAGATGAGCAGCACGAGCAGCACATCGATCATGGGAGCAATCTGGAACTCGGGTTCCCCGCTCTCGCTTCCGCCGCCGCCGCCTGCCATGGTGTTTGAATGTTAGTTGTTGGGTTTTCAGAGGCGGATGGCTCAAGCGGCACCTTGCGGGGTGTCAAGCCAGTTCGGCAGGGCGGCGTAGGTTTCCTCTTGGCCGACGTCGGCGTCCTTCAGGTAATCATAGGGCGCGTTGCGGAAGAGTCGCTCGGCCTCTTCTTCAAGGTGGTGCACACCGGACTGCAATTTATTACGCAGGAAATAGAAGCCCATGAAGGCTGGGATGGCGATAAACAGGCCGGAGGCGGTGGCGATTAGCACCTCACCGATCTTGCCTGCGAGCAGGCTGGGATCGCCGATCCCCGAACCACCGAGGACAGCGAAGGCACCGCGCATCCCGGAAACCGTTCCCAAAAGACCGACCATCGGCGTACAAACCCCGATGACGGAGAGGTAGTTGATGCGGGTTTGGAGCTTGGAGCTGATTTTGTCCACCTCGGCGACCAGAGCCTCCTCGGTGGCTGACTTGCCATAGCCGATGGAGGAAAGCGCAGCGCGAACAACCATGGCAAAAGGGCTGGTGGCCACTTTCATGAGCTGATAGCAACCGATGTAGTCACCGGCAAGAAAGGATTGCTGGGCGGCCACGACATCCTGCTCAGGGACCATTTTCTTGTCATTGGTACGTATCCAGATGTCAATGATGAGCCAAACGGTGGCAATCGAGAAACCGGCGATAGGCCACATGCACCAACCGCCGTCTTTGAGCACGTCGACAAAGGTTTTCTTAACGACCGCAGGAGCCGGGCCTTCTGCGAAGGCGGTCATGGGAAGGAGGAACAGTGCCGCATAGACAGCCTGATGGATGGTTTTTTTCATGTCGTGGATAGGATGGGGAGGTTGCTAGACGGAGAGAATGACGGATTATTTGAGGCTTTCAAGCCGCTTGTTCGCTTCCGCTGCGATCATTGTTCCAGCGGAGTGTTGGATAGCGGATTTGACGATGGCGAGGGCCTCGCTAGGACGGCCGAGGGCGGAGAGAAAATACGAGGCCTTGAGTTCGGCGACGGCATTGAGAACCATCCCGCCGGAGGGGAACAGGCAGGGTACCATAAGATAGGCATCCATATTTAGAGCATCCATCTTAAGAGCTTCTGCCGCGTCAGGATTATGCTTGTAGGTTTTGAGCAAATTTCCGAGATAAATGGCTGCGTAGGCGGAAACATCCGCTGGCTGGTCGCTAGTCACTAGGTCACGCAGAGCTTGCTCGCGTTCCTGAGGCTTGGTCGAGGCGGGCATGAGCAGAGCCCTGCCGAGCGCAACAAACGGATCAGCACCTGATGCGGGGGTGGCGTCTGAAATTTCCTTGCCGATTTCCGTGCATTTGGCGGAGTTGCCATCCACGGCGTAGGCAACCAAGGCGGCGCGGGCGGCTTCGAGCCAGAAATTCCCGGGAAATTTGGCGGTGATTTTTTGGGACGCTAGAATGGGTTCCAGCATTTTCAGGGCATCGGCAGGTTTATCCGAAAGCAAGAGGGCGATCGCCGGATTCAGTTGCGCCGGTTTATCGCCGTAAACGTGATCGACGGATTCCACCGGGATGATCTGGCCCTCGGTGAAGCCTAGGACCGTGGCGGGGACCACAAGCGCACCGTTTTGCAGAACGACGGAGGCAATGTTGATTGAGCTACCGTTTTGCAACACCAGAGAGATCGGCTGCTCGGCAGCGCGTGCCCAGCCGAAGGGAAGCGCTGCCGCTACGCAGGCCAACAAGGCCGACCGGGAAATATGCGGTGATGGGATCATGGTCATTTGGAATCAGGGGCACCAGCGGAGGCTTTCTTGTAACGTTCGGTGTTTTTCAGCTTCGGGTCGGCGAGCAAGGCTTGGAGATTCTCATCCGCATAGGTCTTGTTGCCCATTTCAGTGGCGGTTTCATACGCCTGCCAGTAGGCTTCGGCGCAGATTTCCGGGGTGCTCTTGTAAGCGATATAGACGTGTTGATAATTGGCGTAGGCTTGCTTGAGCAGCTCGATTTTTGCATCCGGGCCATCTGCCTTTTCAGACTGCTTGCGATAGATTTTGCCGAGAAGTAGGTAGAGTTTTCCCGCGTATTCTCCCCGGAAGCTCTTGTCACCGACGGTTTCTTTAGCAAATTTCTCCGCTTCTTGGAGGGCCTTGGGGTCACCGATTTCGATGATGGCTTGGAGCTTGCCAATCGTCGTTTCCTTGAAGCGCGACATTCCGGGGTTTTTATCCAGCGACTCCTCAAAAATTCGGAGCGCTTCCGCTGGCTTATTCCGCGCCAGAGCGATGTAGCCAAGGCCCATGGGTCCGGCATCCGCATAGTTGCCGTCGGTGAAGCGGTCGCTAAGACGGCGATACATGGCTTCGGCATCTTCGAGCTTGCCATCCTTTAACAGAATATCACCGGATACCGCGAGCAACGCGGGGCTGAGGACCGAGGGATCCTTGGCATTGATGGTCGCTACGCCCTTGAGGTATTGGTCCGAGATCTCGGTGCGCTTGAGCAACTGAGCGAGTCGGGCGCGGGCGTAATAGAGCCGGGCGTTGGTGGTAGCGTTTTGTTGGGTGCCGATGGCTTTGTTGAGAATAGCGATAAGCTGTTTGTCCAGGGCATCAATATCGACATCCTTGGCCTTCTTCCGCGGGACGAGGGTTTTCACGAGTTCGTCGATGAGGAGTTCGACCTGTTCGCTGGCGGGGTTGCCGATGCGCGGCTTGAGGGCGTTGGCGACCATTTCCGCCGCCTCGTCCACCTTGCCCTCGCGGGCCTTTGTTTTGACAATCCAAGTGATCGAATTGAGTACCAGCGAGCTGTTGGGTTTTTTCTCGAGAAACTCGCTGTGCAGGGCTGCGATGCCGGTCCAGTCCTTGTTCTCCTGCATCATCGAAGTGGCAGCTTCAAGCGCGTATTGGACGACGTCCTCGGGGCTTTCCGACCAGACGGCTTTCTTGTAATTTTCAATCGCTAGACTCTGGAATCTTGCGAGTTCGTCAGGGAGCTGGGATTTCTTTTTCTTATAGGTATCGGCCAACAGGCAATACATGGAGCCGACAGATTGGTCTTGCGGGTGTTGAATGAGGAAGGAGGTGAGATCGCGGATAATCTTATCGGTCTGATCCTCATCCGTATCGTTATAGTCGATGAAGGCCAGACGGTAGCGCATGTCCCCAGCGAAATTCCCTTCCGGGTAACGTGAGAGATATTCCTTGATGGAGGCAAGCGTTTCTTTGTAGCGGTTCACCCCTTGGAGGAAATTGGACATGGCCACGAAATAGTAGCCTTTTTCGATCAAAGGGCTGCTCGGGTAATTCTTGAGGAACTTAGCAAAGATCGGGCCGGACTCCTTGAAGTTCGCGTCATAGAAAAATGAAACGGCTTGGTAGTAGGTGTAGCGGTCCATGTTTGCCGACTTCGGGAATTTCTCTTCGAGGTCGCGGTAGAATTTGCCCACATCTGCCCATTTGCCGCTTTGCACGAGCAACTCGCCAGCAAGGGTGGCGACTTGCTCGGTGTTGTCAGCCGCTGGGTATTTCCGCAAATACGCGTCGCAAAGCACCTTGATCTGGGCGGTGTCCTTGAGCTCACTCATGATGACGATTTCCGCGTAGGCGGCGTGCTGGGCGTCCTCTGCAGTGCCATGTTTCAGGCGGAGCGTGCGGAAACAGAGGAGGGCCTCTTCATAGCGCTTTAGGTAGTAGAGACAACGCCCGCGGCGCATCAGGAGGGCAGCATCCAGATCCTTCTTTTCTTCAATCGCGGCGAGGGCTTTTTCCGCCAAATCGACGGCAGGTTTAAGATTATTGAGGTAGTCCGAGGCACTCGAACGTTTATTGATGGGCAAGTTTTGCTCCACTGCCACCCTTGCTTCCAGGGTTTTCACGTCCTTGCGCTGAGATTCCAGAGCGACTTTCTGGGTTTCCAGAATCTGGCCGCGCGTGGGAATCGAGCGGTAAATCGCCAGTGCTGCGTCATAGGCTTCCGTTTTCACCAGCTCATCGCCGTGGACGATGACTTGATTCGTGTACCACGCAATGGCGTCGCGGACGCCGCTTTGGTTAATCAGGCGGTCCAGGTAGGCAATGAGATCCTCGAGTTTCCCGGTATCGGCGAGCAAGCCGATGACTTCAACGGCAGCCGTGGTCTGGGCGGGCGAGCGGATGTCCGAGCCCATCAAACTCTTGAACACGACCATCGCTTCATCCCGCTTGTGCAGGTCGAGCAGCACCTGGCCCAGGCCGAGTCCGGCTTCCGAACGGTATCTCGGGTCCAGCGCGGCCAGCTTGAGCGCCTCGATGGCGCGTTCCTTTTTCTCCGGGGTATCTTGGAGAATGCAGGCCCGTCCAACCCCTAGATAACAGCGGCTAGCGAACTCCCCCTTGCCCTGGGGGAAGCGCTTCAAACATTCGGTAAATGCTTCCTCCGCCTCGGGGGCCTTGCCTCCCAGCAGATATCCCAAGCCAATGTTGAAATAGAGCAGTTCCAGCGGGGCATCCTTGTTCGGGCCGAGGTCTTTGAGCAGTTCCTGGATTTTCGCCACCGCCTTGTCGTATTCCTTCGCGGCGAAAGCGGCTTCGGCCTCGCTGAAAAGCCGGTTCAAGGTGGCTGGCGATACAAATGGAACCGGCGCGGGCGCGGGCGCGGGTTTCTGGGCCTGCATACGAGATGCCGGAATGCCAGCAAGCAGCAGGCACACCAGACACGCGGAAAATGATCGGGTTTTTCTTCGCAGCATACAATCGGGTGAAAAAGAGAGGGCCATTAGATTCGTAGTGTCAAGTCGTGATTGTCCTCACACTTGGAAACTTTTTTCAGGTGACGGTGTTGGTGTACCCTTGTCGCGGAATTTGACGGGGGATTCTGGGTTGATCTTTGCACTTCCGGCCATTCCATATTTATCGCAAACTATCCGCCAATGTCCACCCCGGATTTTAAAGCCAAGCTCCGCGAGCTACCCCATGAACCCGGAGTTTACCTGATGAAGGATCGTCTCGGCTCGATCATCTACGTCGGCAAGGCCCGCGACTTGAAACGCCGCGTTTCCTCCTACTTCATGGCCTCCCAGAAAATGCGGGCCAATGTAAAAACCCGCGCCCTCATCGATTCCATCCATGACTTCGAGTTCCACACTGTGCGCAACGAAGAGGAATCCCTGCTGCTGGAAATCAAGCTCATCAAGGACTACCGCCCGCGCTACAATATCGCCCTCCGCGATGACAAACGCTTCCTCCTGGTGAGAATCCAGCTCTCGGACCCGTGGCCACGCTTCGTCACCACTCGTATGAGAAAGGACGACGGCTCCCGCCATTTCGGCCCGTTTCCACATTCTAACGCCCTCCACGGCACCTTGGAGTGGCTGAACCGCAGCCTCGGTCTGCGCGTCTGCCGCCCGCGCGTTCCTGGGGAAAACGACTACCGCCACTGCAATGCCGACATCATCCGCAACTGCTCCGCCCCCTGCATCGGCCGCATCGACCACGCAGCTTACCTGGAAAATATAGCCGTCGCCTGCCGCATCCTGGAGGGTAAGGGCAAACGCGAGCGCTTCGACACCCTCCGTGCGGAAATGACCGCCGCCGCCGAAAACCTCGATTTCGAGCAAGCCGCCAGCCTCCGCGACATCCTCCAGAATCTCGAAAAAACCCTCACCCCCACCCGCCAGTTCAGCCGTGGCCGTGGGGTGCTATCCACCGTGAAGCCCACCGAAGATCTCGCCGAACTCGGTGAACTGCTCCACCTCGCCGGCCCGCCGCGCGTCATGGAATGTTTCGACATCTCCAACGTCTCCTCCAACCACATCGTCGCCTCCATGGTCCGCTTCACCGATGGCAGGCCAGACAACCAGAACTACCGCCGCTACCGCATCCGCACTGTCGAGGGACAAGACGATTTCGCCTCCATGGCCGAGGTCATCCGCCGCCGTTACTCACGGATTTTGCTGGAAAATGCCACCACCACACCGCCGGACGAATCCTCCCAAGAATCCGTCGTCGATGCCCAGCGCCGCCTCGCCCGCGCCGGACTGGCGAAAATCGTCCTCCCGGATCTGGTCATCGTCGATGGCGGAAAAGGCCAGCTCGGCATGGCCGTTAGAGAACTCAATGCTCTAGGTCTCCACGAACTGCCCGTCATCGGCCTCGCCAAGCAGCATGAGGAAATCTTCATCCCCGGTCGCGGCGAATCCATCCGCATCCCCCACGACCGCGGCGCCCTCAAGCTCCTTCAGCGCATCCGCGACGAGGCCCACCGCTTCGCCAACGGCTACAACGCGCTGCTCTACCGCCGCCGGATGAAGGAGAGCTTGTTAGACGAGTGCCCCGGCATGTCCGCGAACCGCAAACGGCAACTGCTCGAAATATTTGGCAGCGTCGCCCGCTTGAAAAAAGTCACCGCCGAAGAAATCGCCACCCTCCCCGGCATCTCGAAAAAAGCCGCAGAAAGCCTGCTAGAATTTCTCAAGCGCGAATAATTGAGCCTCTCCTCACGGACTCAACGGACCACGAAATTCATTTCGCCCGCGAAGCGAGATGCCAAAGAACGGTCTATACTATCGCGCACATTAAGAAGATTTGGCTATGGTGAGTCACGGTCTGGAGTGGTGACACTCCAGCTACTTGGGGGGATTCTGCGGGTCAGGATAGAAGGGCTTCCGGAAGCAATAGGAGCGGTAGGAAACTTCGCCGTTCTGGAGTGCTGCATAGACTCGGGAACCCGTCACGCCGGCGAAGTCGCGCCCGAGCTTGGTCATGAATCCGGGCAATTTCCGGTCGAGCAATTCCTGAGAATAGGCGGAATTGCGGTCCATGCCGCGCAGGACTTCGGCGCTGATTTCTGCGGATTGCATGAGTCTGAGAGGGGCATTTTCAAGCGCGTTTTCCCAAGCAGTGAAGCTTTCGCTGAAGCGGAAATCCGCATAAAGGAGGACGCCGCCGGGCCGTAGCACGCGTGCGACTTCGGATAGAAAGCGTGGGAAGTCGGGATAACAATGCGAGGTCTCGACGTTGACCACTGCATCGAACGACGCGTCCGGGAAGGGTAGTTTCCCGGCGTCGCCTTGGATGAATTCCAGACCGTTGATCTCATAGTTTTTCTGGCAAAAGGCGATGCCAGCGGGGTTGAGATCGAGGCCGACGTATCTCGCGGGCTTGAAGGTGCGGGCGATATAAGATGCGCCGCCGCCATGACCACAACCGACTTCCAGGACTTCTAACCGTTGCAAATTCACTTGCGAGGCGACGTGGTGATAGAGCTGGATGCAGGCGCGGTTCGGCTCGTCCTCTGGGCGAAGTGGAATCCCCATCGGCGGCTCGGTTTCAAAGGCGTAATTGAGAAAAACCACGGCCTCGCCCTGGAGCCGCTTGGTTAGAAATGGATACCAAAATTTCCAGATCGCCTTGCGGAGGATGCCGAATGAGAAGAGATGGTCGATGATGGGCATGGGGGGATGGGTTGGACGGTGAGGCTAGGGTCCGGAGTCGCGCACGGTGGCTTGGGGGAGGCTGTCCAGAATTTTTCGTTGTTCGGCGATGGCGGCTTGGTATTGGCCCATCTGACCGGGGGTGAGCACGCCGTCGAAACATTTGAGAATTTCCTCCAACTCTTGACGCTGGTGGTCGAGGACTTGCTGGTGGGCGGCCATGGGGTCAAGGGGGGCGTGTTCCCCGCTGATTTGTGCGAGCAGGAGGACGCCGTCTGCGGAGAGCTCGCGGTTGCCGGTTGGGAGCATGGACTTGTCAAGGAGGAGCGTGGCAGCGGCGGGGATGGACTGCAGGTCGGCCTTGGCTTTCTGGCGGAGGCGCTTGAGCAACTCGTCGCGCTGGGCGGCGGTGAGGTCGATGTCGTCGATGGCTTGGGTGAGGAAGCGCTGGGAGCGGAGTTCGATGCGGTTGTCGCGCTCGCGGTCGCGGATTTCCTGGAATTTTGTGAGTTGTTCTGGCGAGAGCACCTTGGCGAGGCCGTCCTGGATGGCGGCGCCTCGGGTGGCGAGGTCGGTGATGGCTGGCACTTTGTCGCTGGCGGTGGCTTGGACGTCTGCGATGAGTTTCAGGATGGCACCCTGCTGGTCGATGTTCAGGCCGAGCGCTTCCGTGAGCCGGAGCATTCTTGCCTCGTCGCGGGATTTGGGGCCACGGTCAGCGAGATCGGCAAGGGGGAAATTGCCGGGTTTGGATTCGTGGGCGCGGGGTTTTTCGGGTCTCGGCGGGTGGCTGCTGGTGTCGGGATGGGCGGAGGGATTTGGAGACGGGTCGGCATTTTGGGATGCGGGCGGGACCGGACCGGCAGTGGGCTTGGCGATCCAGGCGATGGAAAAGCCGAGCAAGGCGGTGAGGGCGGGGAGCAGGTAGGGGGATTTCATGCGTTGCGGATGGCGGTGATGGCGGCGCTCATGTCAGGGGCCCGAAAGGTGGAGGAGCCGGCGACCATCACATTGGCCCCGGCGAAGTAGCAAC
This sequence comes from Akkermansiaceae bacterium, assembly GCA_025354565.1. Lineage (GTDB taxonomy): Bacteria > Verrucomicrobiota > Verrucomicrobiia > Verrucomicrobiales > Akkermansiaceae > Luteolibacter. The sequence continues at coordinate 50,381 of JANXMQ010000177.1, read as the reverse complement.
TCGCGGCGGTGTGGGCATCAATGCCACCATCTACTTCAATGTGATAAGAGAGGTTTTTTGTCTCTCGAATCTGCATGGCGGCGGTGATTTTATCCAGCACTTCGGGCATGAAGGCCTGCCCGCCGAAGCCGGGAACGACCGTCATGCAGAGCAGGAGGTCAATTTGATCGAGAAACGGCTCCACCGCGCTCAATGGCGTGGCTGGGTTGAGCGCGAGACCCGCTTGGCAACCGGCCTCCCGGATGCGGCGCAGGGTTTCCGCAACGTCGTGCTCGGCCTCGACATGGACGCTGATAAGATCCGCGCCAGCCGCAATGAAGCGCGGCAGATAATGGTCCGGGCGGGAAATCATCAGGTGGACATCGAGAAAAATGTCGTTGGTTTCATGCACCGTTTGCACCACCGCCGGGCCAAAGGAAATGTTATCGACGAAATGCCCATCCATCACGTCCAAGTGCAGCCAGTCCGCCCCGGCTAGAATCGCCCGGCTGACTTCCTCGCGGAGACATGAAAAATCCGCCGCCAGCAGCGACGGGGCGATGACTCGATCGTGGAAATTTTTATCAATCACGCAGATGATACGAACCATGGATTTCACCGTTCCGCACGGAAATTCTTTGGGGGGATGAAATGAGTCGGAATCCGCGTGCATGCCGTCGCCCCAACCTTTACCTCTCGGGCGTGGACGACATGGACCCGATCATTGATTTGCACAGCGACAGCTATTTCATGGGCCAGGCGTTGCGGGAAGCACGCAAGGCCTACGCCGCCGATGAGGTTCCCGTCGGGGCCGTGGTGGTCCACGAGGGCCGGATCATTTCCCGTGCTTGGAATCAGGTGGAAACGCTCAAGGACGCCACCGCCCACGCGGAAATGCTGGCGCTGACCGCCGCGCAGGTGGCACTGGGCGATTGGCGGTTAGAAAAGTGTACGCTCTACGTCACCAAGGAACCCTGCCCGATGTGCGCTGGGGCCATCGTCCACTGTCGCCCTGAGCGTGTGGTATTCGGCTGCCCGGACGCCAAGGCCGGTGCCGCAGGCGGCTGGATCAATCTGCTAGATGCCAATCCCCCGCTCAACCATCGTTGCGAGGTGACGCCAGGCGTGCTCGGCGAGGAATGCCTCTATCTGCTCCAAAGTTTTTTCCGCGAAGCCCGGGAAAATAAGAAGCGAATCAAGGAATAGTGGAATCCCACCACCCTTTAAGCAATCGGCTCGTTTCCCGGCTTCCACTTAATATTGCAGCCGCTGCTCGGGTAGGGCCGCGCGAGTGGTTCCTCACCCGCAAGCATCCGGCGGACCGCCTCGCGGAGATCACCGCCATGTGGCTCGATGCCGCTGCGGGGCCGGGAATCATCGAATTGTCCGGCGTAGAAAAGTTTACCCGCCGCCGTGAAAAGGAAGAAATCCGGGGTGCAAGCGGCACCGTGGGCCTTCGCGACCGACTGGGATTCATCGAGCAGATAGGGAAAATCCCAGTGTCTGGCGGTGGCGAAGGCTTTCATCGGCTCGGGACCATCCTGCGGATACCGTTGCAAATCATTCGGATTGATCGCCACGGTATTCACCCCCGGAGCCGCGATTTCCCGGGCCAAATCACCTAACGAATCCGCCAGATGAATCACAAACGGACAATGGTTGCAGGCAAATACCACCAGCAGCCCATGCTCACCCGTCAGTTCAGCGCGGGTGAAAATTCGGCCATCCGCATCTGGCAATGAAAAATCAGGCGCGGCATCTCCCGGACTCAGTTGAAAGGTGGAAAGAACTTCTGACATGGGAACACATTATCACAAATTTCGCGTCCGCAAAAGAGTTTTCCTGCTTGGACATCGGCCCGGTTCCCGCACATCTTCCCGCCGTCATGCCAGAAGGTCTTTCCCCGGCGGAACTCCTCCGCTACTCGCGCCATCTGCTCATTCCGGCAGTGGGCGAAGCGGGACAAATGTGTTTGAAAAATGCCTCCGTCCTTTTGATCGGAACCGGAGCCTTGGGTTCGCCCGCCGCCCTCTACCTCGCTGCGGCCGGCGTCGGCAGACTCGGCCTCGTGGATGCGGATGTGGTCGATGCCTCCAACCTGCAACGCCAGATTCTGCATGGTGAATCATGGCTGGGAAAACCAAAACTCGCAAGCGCTACCGCCCGCCTGCGGGAGGTGAACCCACATGTGACGGTCGAGCCTCATCCGGTTCGATTTACGCCGGAAAACGCGCTGCAAATCGCCGCTTCATACGACATCCTGGTTGATGGCTCGGACAATTTTCCCACTCGCTTTCTAACCAACGACACCGCCTTCCTGTTGCGTAAGCCACTGGTCTATGGGGCGATCCACCGCTTCGAGGGCCAGACCGGCGTCTTCGCCCCGCATCTCGGCGGGCCTTGTTACCGGTGCTTGCTGCCCAGCCTGCCGCCGGTCGGCAGCGTGCCTTCTTGTCAGGAAGCCGGGGTCCTGGGCGTGCTGCCGGGCATCATCGGTTCCCTGCAGGCGATGGAAACGCTCAAGCTCATTCTCGGCATTGGCGCGATTCCGTTAGGAAAACTCACCTGCTACGACGCGCTCAACAGCACCTTCCGCAACCTCAAGCTCAACCGCGATCCGCAATGCCGACTGTGCGGCGACCACCCCGACATCCACCTAGTTTCCAATGCGGAAACCAACACCCCTAACATCTGTAACCCTACCACTCAAACCATGGAATCCATCACTACCCAAAAACTTCGTGAAATCCTCGCCGGGAATTTCAAAGGCCTGCTCATCGACGTCCGCGAGCCGGATGAATACGCCGCTGGCCACATCGCCGGCTCCCAACTCATTCCTCTGAAAACCCTCTCAGATCAGTTAGCCAACCTCCCCACCGACCGTGAAATTCTCATCCATTGCAAGGCCGGCGGGCGCTCGGCTAAGGCCGTGCAACTGTTGCTGGAAAATGGTTTCACCCACGTCAAAAACGTCACCGGCGGCATGGACGCCTGGCTGGCGGAAAACGGCGAGGTTTGCTAGACGTCAACTGATGTGCGAAATCGTGATGGGCGTGTCCGGTGGCAAGGCTCCCGCCCAACGCTCGATGTCGGCCAGCGAATTCGACCCAGACCGATCCGCGAACTCGAATTTTTGCGCAACCAAATCAGTAGCCTCCTGCAAAGCGAGGCGGGAAAGCCGGATGAATTCACAAGCGGAAATCTCCTGCCCCGGTTTGAAATATTTTTTCACCACCGCCGAGGGCGAGTGGCAGGGTTGAAAACTGCCGTCCGGCAGCTCAGCGGTTAATGTGGTTTCAAGCATTGGAGGGTTCGGGTTGCTGGTTTTTTCAAATGCTAAAGTGGGCCGGACGCAGGGACATTTCGCGGATCCAACCCCTTTCTGCAACAGATGCCATGCCAACTACGTGGTGAAAAATCCAGTTGTTGTAACGGCAATCTTCGTTACGATGATCCACGTTATGAGTTCAGTCGTCACCTTTTCCCGCGCCCTTGCCGATGCCACGCGCTGGCGCATCGTCCGGTTAGTGATGGCCGACGCGCTCTGCGTGTGCGAACTCGCCGACATCCTGAAAATGCCGCAATCGTCAGTCTCCAGCCACGTCTAGATCATCCGGCGGGCCGGTCTGTTAGTGAGTGAAAAATGCGAGAAGTGGACCTATTTCCAAATCCACCGCGACTACCGAAAAATCATCCGCGCACTCGCTCAATTTTCCAGCGAAGCGGAGGAAACCCACATGGCAGCCGACGCCGCCCGCGCCAGCCAGCGGCTTGCCATGCGTGAGCACAGTTGCTGTCCCGGCCCCAAATTGTTGGCAGTTAGAAAACTCGCGAAACCATGAAACGTCTCCTCTCAGAATTTCTCGGGACCTTCGTCCTCGTCTTCGCCGGGACGGGAGCCATCGTCGTCGATCAAAGCACCGGCGGCACCATCGGCCATGTCGGCGTCGCCCTCGTCTTCGGCCTCGTCGTGCTCGCGATGATCCACACCTTCGGCGATGTCAGCGGTGCACATCTCAATCCGGCGGTCACCCTCGGTTTCGCCGCAGCGGGTCGTTTCCCGAAGGCCGAAATTCCCGGCTACCTCATCGCCCAATCCGGCGGGGCCATTGCTGCCAGCGCCTTGTTGAAGTTGCTATTCCCCAGCAATCTGACACTCGGAGCCACCCTGCCCGCAGGCAGCGTTTCACAAAGCTTCATTCTGGAAGTGGTCCTCACCGCCATCCTCATGTTAGTCATTCTCAGCGTCTCGACGGGAGCTAAGGAAAAAGGCATCACCGCCGGGATCGCCATCGGTGCCGTCATCGCTTTGGAAGCCATGTTTGCAGGTCCTATTTGTGGGGCGTCCATGAACCCCGCCCGCTCGCTCGCTCCCACCCTCGTCAGCGGAAATTTCCAACACCTCTGGCTCTATCTCACCGCCACCATCCTGGGTGCCCTCATCGCCGTGCCGCTCTGCATAGGCGTCCGTGAACCAGGATGCTGCGGGGGGAAATGCGTGGAAGAGAGTTGATGGGGGAAGAAGTTGATAGTTGATGGTTTATAGTTGATAGATAAACTCGGAAAAACATATCAAACACTCCCCCCACCTCTTTATCTTCACTATTAACTATCAACTTCAAACCATCAACTTCGTCCCATGAAACCACCCGCCATCTTAATTCTCTGCACTGGCAACAGTTGCCGCTCCCACCTCGCGGAGGGCATTCTCCGCGCCGCTCTAACTGAGAATTTCCGCGTCGCCAGCGCCGGCTCGAAACCTGCCGGATACGTCCATCCCCTTGCCATTCAAGTGATGCAGGAAATCGGCATCGATATCAGCGACCATCGTTCGAAGCACTTGGATGAATTTCTAACTGACGACATTGCCACCGTCATCACCGTCTGCGGCAACGCCGATCAGGTCTGTCCGATGTTTCCCGGCCAGATGCACCGCTATCACTGGGGCTTCGATGATCCGGCTCATGCGACCGGCACCGAGGAGGAACAACTGGCCGTCTTCCGCCGGGTGCGCGATGAGATCGCAAAGGTTTTCAGAGCTTATGCGGCGGGACGAATGGATGGATTATCCACCGCTCCCAAACCCTGAAATGCAAAGCCCGCAGAATTTGAGTTCACACTTGGCAAGCTAGACTCTAACATAAAACCACCCTCACCGCGATGCAGCGAGGGTGGTTTAAAATTTTCGGGCTATTTGATTTCAGCAGGATCTCAGGGTGCTCCGAAGCCAGTGAGTTTGATATCGAACGCGTTCTGGCTTAAATCTGTGTTGACGATGTGAATAGCCGCGTTGCTGGTGCGTAGGGACATCGGCTGGAACATGATATCGAACGTTGTAGAAGCTCCCGGCGCAAGGGCGGTCGGAGTACTGGGCGCAGTCACGATGAAATTAGCCGCATTGGCACCATTCAAGACGAAGCTCCGCAGCGATAGAGTCAGATTACCTTTGTTTGTGATGGTGTAGGTTTTGGTGACGGACGAGCCGATTGAGACGGTGCCAAAGCTGGTCTTGGATGTGTTATCCACCAAGCCGGTGCCGACGGGTTGCTCCACGCCGATCACAGGGGCGGTCGCGATGAAGGAAATTCGCCCTAAGTTATCAACGGTGATGGTGCCTTCATAGGTGCCTTGGCCGACCGTACCGGTCCCGGTAACTTGTCCAACTACGTCTTCGCGAGCGAGAACCCGATAGAGGTCGAGGGCGAATTCCACACCGCCTGCGGCACCAAAGGTTCCAAATGATGTGGCTGACCCTACTTGTTGGATTCCGCCGGGGAGGGTGTTGTTCATCGCCGCGCCCTGAATGCCAGCGGCCAGAAACGGATTCTGATCATCAATCTGCGAGTCGGCGACAGGAGACTCGGCCACCGCCGTGCTGTAAAGGGTTTCCAGCACGTCATTTTGTTGGAAAATACCACTTGCCGCATTGGTGAAATCCGTAGAGCTGGTCCCGGTGAGGTTCCAGGCATCCGAATTTGGCTGGCCGATCGTCCCCACCGCAATTCGCGGTTTGGTGATGTAAAGAGTCCGCTGAGGATCACCGTCCTGGAGCGATTTATTAATTGCGCTAGTCCCCCAAACGGCAGACGCGCCGACATAGATCGATGGGTCACTCGCCCAGTCAGGGCCAAAGGCATCCACCAACTCGGCGCCGATTGTCTGGAATCTCAGCCGGTTGACCGCATTCGGACCGGCAGCCGCGCCGCGAAACTTCAGGGCAGCGCTTCCGATTCTCGCATAGACCGTGTTGGAGCCGCCTTCTTGCTGAAAGCAAAGAACAAGGTCGCCCGGGGTAAATAGCGTGTTCTGAGCGATGGCCGAAGTAACGGCAAAGCCGACTGACACCGCGCACGCGATTGATAGAGTAGTTAAGATGCTTTTCATGCTGTATGTTCGTTTGTGGTTGTCGTTTAAGGAATCAGGGGGCTAAGCCCGAGAGTGAGATATCGAACGGATTCTCATTGGCGTCGTTGCTCTTGATGTGAATGGCGGCGTAGTGACTGCCGGAGGTGGTCGGTTTGAAAGTCACATTGAAGGTGGTTTTACCTCCAGCCGCGAGCGAGGTTTTGGTCAGTGCGCTCACTGTGAATTGCGCCGATTGGGCACCGGTCTTGGTGATTGCGAGGCCAGTAAGCGCTGCGGTTCCCGTGTTTTTGATGGTGAAGGTTTTGGCAGCACTGGATTGACCGACGACCACCGTGCCGAAGCTCTTCTTGGACGTGCCATCGACCAACGAACTGCCGAAAGGCTGCTGGATGTCGATTTCTGGCTTGGAAATCACCGCACCATGGGCAATGAAAGAAACTTGTCCAAGGCTGTTAAGCGTGACCGTGCCTTCGTAGGAACCCACAAGTAAATCACCGGCAACTTGTCCAGGTGCCGTGTTGACAGCGAGTATCCGATAAAGATCCAGTGCGAATTCGACATTGCCTGCATCCCCGAAAACCCCAAAAGACGAGGAAGAGCCTGCCTGCTGGACTCCGCCTTCAAATGCGCCGCCAAAGGGGGCGGCCTGAATTGTCGGCGTCAGGAATGGGTTCTGCTCGTCGATCTGCGAAATCGTGGTGGGGGATATTGCGACAGCGGTCGTGTATGAGAACTCAAGCACGCTATTTTGCGAGTCGATGCCCTGCGCGGCGGCAGTGATCAGGGTGCTGCTAGTGTTGCTCAGATTCCATGCCACCGAATTCGGCGAACCAACGGTGCCAACGCCATCCCGCGATTTCGAGACATAGAGGGTGCGATGGGGATCTCCGTCTTGAAGGGTGGTCTTGTTAAGAGAACTCGTTCCCCAGACACCTGCCAGCCCGGCGAAAATGGATGGATCATTCGCCCAACTCGAACCAAAGGCGCTGGTTAGAGTCGCATTGAGGTCCAAAAAATTGACACGATTGACTCCGTCAGAAGATCCAGCGGCCGCACCACGGAAGGCGGTGGCGGCGTTACCAAGATCCGCATAAACCGTATTGCTGCTGCCTGGTTTTTGGAAATAGAGCACCAGATCTCCCAGCGCAAACTGAGTATTTTCGGCGCTGGCTGAAGTCAGGGCAAGGCCGAGGGCCGTTGCTCCTGCGCAGGTCATGGCTGTTAGATTGTGTTTCATGGTGGGAATTTGGTGGTTATAATTTGGTTGTTATTGAAATGAATATGGATAGCTGATCCAGCAATCTGCCGAATTCGGCGGCACGCCGGACTTGGCACGGTCTGTCCGAACACCAGCTAGACTCCATATTCCTTCGGATACAGCATCTGGCAAAACTAACACTTTGACGAAATTGTCACTTTCGCCGTTCTGATGACTGGATATTTCGTGATTTAATCAATAGTGGGCGATCACGGTATTGGATTTCATCCCAATCCGGCATCCCAAGTGACGAAATGTTCACACTTGAATGATAGGCAGAGCCTCTCGCTCGGCCATGATCCTGCTGTCTTTCGGAAGTCATCGTACGGGACTATCAGACGCTAAAAAACTGATGATTCGCACGAAAATCCCTGAGGCAAGCTCATCACACTCAGAACACCACATCACCACATCACCATGAAAAACAAATTCACACGTTGCACCCTCGTTGTGGCGACAGCGTCCCTTCTGGCCGCGTTTCCAGCCTCTGCGGTCAACTCGTTCTTCCACACGGGAGATCTAATTCTGACCATCCAACAGTTTGGTAGCACTAACACCGTCTATGCTGACATCGGCAATCCTGCCACCGCCTTCCGCGGTGCGGCTGCCGGAGCTTCGGATGGAGTCAACAACATCAACTTTTTGGACTTGAGCTCCACGCTCAATACCGCCTTCCCAGGCGGTTGGGCAAACAGCACCGAGCTCTATGTCGGTCTCGCCGCATGCTGGTCGGGCGGCACCACGGGCAGTCAGTTGCAAGACGGTGATCCAAAGCGCACCCTTTACGTATCGAGCGCCCGCAACGTCCTCGGCACCGTCGGCACCTCGAATTCGGCCTTGTGGGACCTTTCCGGGTCGAGTTCGACCGATATGACCTCCGCTGCTGGCGCGATCATCTCGCAAAACGACGTTTTCAACAACCTCTACAATGCCCAAGTCGCGATTTCACCGACAAGCGATTCGCAAATCGATGACAACCAGCCGCTCGTGCATCCTACAGGTGGTGTCACTTCGCAAGGCACCGCCTTCGGTGTTTTCGGTGGTGGTGTCCAACAAGCTGGCACCGCGTCGGCCCTTGGCACCTTCGGCCCAGCCGGTTCAGTCGAGTTCGCCCTCGACCTCAACCGCATCCTTGCGAAAACCAATGCTGCCGGACAAGTTGGCGGCAATCTGCAAAACGCCAGCTATGAAGGAACCGTTACCATTGGGACCAATGGCATGGTTTCATTCGTCGCCGTGCCTGAGCCGTCCTCGGTCGCCCTCCTCGGTTTGGCTGCCGGTGGCCTCGTGCTTCGCCGCCGCCGTTCCGCCTAATCCTAATTCCATCCATTGTCTAACACCAAACAACCAAAATTAAATCAATCCTATGAAATCTACCTGTTATCTCACCGCTCTTGCGCTGTTCGGCCTCGCCGCCTCATCGCAAGCGGTCACCATCAACATCACCGGTGCCACCGCCTTCCGGGCTGAAACCCTCACCGCGATCCGCACCGCATTTGCCGCAGGCGGCACGTTCAAGGCGGCCTATGACAAGGCACCTGCCAGCTACACCGGTTCCACTACCTCGATCTTCTCCGGTACCTTCGGTTCCGGCGGCCCAGTGTGTGTCGTTCGCTGCACCTTTTCCGGTTCGGTCGAAGGCGTCCGTTCCATTGCCGGTGGCAGCGTGGTTGACACGGCCAAGCCAAATTATTTCAAGCTCAGCGCACTTCCTGGCTCGGGTGAGGCTCAGGTCAGCACCAGCGGCAACACCGAGACCACCACGGATGTCGGCGATGATGTCTCGCACTTTGCCTTCTCGGACGTGTCCAAATTCAGCACCCCTTTTGCTTCCTCCACTCTGGAAGTATCCACCAGTGGTGCGCCAGTGGGAGTTATCGTTTTCACGATGCTCACCAACAACGCTTCCGGCATCACCAACGTGACCTCCCAGCAATACCGGGCCCTTTTCACCCAAGGTTATCAGCAGAAGAGCCTTTTCACCGGTCTCCTCGCCGACGATAGCAATACCGTCTTTGCAACCGGCCGTAACGACCTCTCCGGCACCCGCACCACCGCTCTGGCGGAAACCGGCTTCGGCATCACCAAGCCCGTCAACCAATTCGTCGTGGTCTCGCCCAGCTTGGTCACCAGCAGCCCTAACAGCAACCCGCCAGCCGGCGATGTCGCCATCCTCCAGCTCGTGCCGCAAAACGGCACGGTTTCCACCGTCAGCACCAATGCCAACACCCCTTCCAACATCTGGGGCACGGCCAAGGTCGGCAATGGTGGCTATAAAAGTGGTGGCACGCTCGCCAGCGACATGACCCGTCTCATGACCAGCGTCAGCGTGGTCGATGACAGCGGTGTCGGCGCAGGTAGCGAGTTCTACAACGGCCCACTTGATCTGATCACTTGGATCGGCCTTCCAGACGCGTTGACCGCTCGTAACGCCGTCGGCGGCACCACCACGGGTGGCACCACCCCGGCCAAGGTCATCGGCTACAACGGCGTGACGCTCTCCGGCTTTGCCGCCTCTTCCGGCTCGCTGTTCGCTGCCAACTCTGGATTGACCCAAACCGACGTGAAGAAAATCACGTATGGTATGTACACCGCATGGGGTTATGAAAACTGGTATTCCCGCAGCGGTTACTCCACCAATGGTGACTATGGCACCGTGTTCACCGCCATCTTCAATGGTGTCGAAGCCGGAATCAATACCGCCAATGCCACCAATGGTGCGGTTGCCGTGGCGCTCACCGCCATGCATGCCAGCCGTTCCACCGACGGTGGTCTGGTTGCGCCGAAGCTCAGCCCGTTCTAAGCCACAGGCACTCCGGCTTGGCTTGCATCAGCCGTCATGAAATAGGATTTCATGGCCAACCGCGCAAGCTGACCATCTCCTAGCTGGCACCGGGCATCCCCTGGTGCCAGCTTGCTTTTGCTTCCCTGCCTATTCCAGCTATCATCCCCCACTCGTCATGCGCCTGAACTACCTACACCTCGCCGCCGCCGCTCTGTTGCTGCTCTGCATTTTTCTCATCATCCGCCAAGCCGGGGAAAATGGGCCGCAAGCGATCACCACCCACGCCGCCCCTCAGCCGCCCACTTCGCCCGCTTCGGCTCAAACTGCTGGAATCCCGCATGATTCGGTGCCTGACCTCCTCACCACGCCCACCATCGAGGGAGCTGCCACTCCTGTCCGCTCTGCCAAGAACCTATCTGGTGCTCCCGCCCTCCGTTTGGCGGACAACCTTCCATTACCCGCCGCCATCATCGCCATCAACAACGCCAAGAAAGATCCCGCACATCCGATCGAACAACCGGTCCTAGATGCCATGCAAAACATCGTGGATACTTTTTACCAAGAGCTGGCAGCGAGCGTCATCGGCGGTCAACCCACGTCTGACAACACCATCGTCATTCAGGATGGCCCCTTAGTTGACCAAGCGCGTGACCATGCCGACGAATCCTATCGCCTGCTTTTCGGTGACGAGGCCTACAACCGGATGACCATCGATGCGGTGATCGAGTCCCGCCTCCCAGCCAATGCCGGAGAATAGTTTGCAATCCGCCTAAATCGGGCACCCTGTTCACCGGGCATCCGGCAAGCGAAACTCGGGCTTTTTCACCTGTTTCTGCAGTTCGGTTTTGCGAGTCCTAGCCTTGACGATCAAGTCAGGTGGCAGGCCCGGCAGGATAGCGAGAAGTTGCTTTTTGGCGATGACCTCTTCTTGGTCCTGTGCGAGCAACAACCAAGCCAGTCCTTCCGCTTGTTTGTTCTGGTCCTTTTGCATGCCATCTGGCCCCAGGATTCGGCCAAGATTGCATTGGGCTTTTGCATGGCCTTGAAGGGCGGCGGCACGAAACCAATGCTCTGCCGCGTCCATGTCTCGGCCCACCCCATCAACTCCCTCGTAGATCACTCCGATGGTGTTTTGGGCATCTGCATTGCCGCTATCGGCGGCGGTTTTTAGATAGCGCAGTGCTTTTGGATAAACCTTTTTCTGTTCGTGATCCCCAAAGAAAAAGATGTTGCCATAAGTCAAACAGGCTTCAGGGAGACCTTGGTCCGCCGCTTTCCGGATCCATTCGGCGGCTTCGTCGCGCTGTTGCTCGGGAGTTCTTAAAACCGTATCACCGGATTTTCCCTCGAATAGATATTTTCCATGATTGAGCTGAGCATTCGCGGAACCCTTCTCCGCTCCCTTGCGCAACCACTCGGCTGCTAGATTTTCATTTTTCAAAGTGCCGATGCCCACTCCATAGAAATAGCCAAGCGCACCCATGGCGTCGGCATGATCCTTGGTGGCGGCGGATTTCATGAGGTCGAATGCCTTGTGCTTGTCCTTCGGCACCCCAATGCCATTCAGATAGGCTCCGGCGAGTTTGAATTGGGCGTCCGGTTCACCACGGTCGGCGGCGGCCTGGAGTCCAATCATGAACTCAGTCGCGGGTTTGGCTTCTTCGGAATAGCTGGCAGCAACCACTGCGGACAACATCAGGAGGGCAATAATCGGGTGTTTCATCAGAAATCAGTTCACGGCGGGTTTATCCTTTTTTTCACCCTCATCGGGATCGCCACCGCCACCATAGCCGATCACCTCGACGGAAATGATCGACAGCGGAGCGTCACCAGACTCTGGCGGCGCGGTGTCTTGGGCGGGGCTTTTGGTCACCGATGTATTTGCGGTGGTGGCGGCATTGGATGCAGAGGTCACGCTGGAAATGCTGGGTGCGGCGACGCCAGGCGGTGCGGCACCAACACTGGTCCCGCCCACCGAAATGTTGCCAGAATTCAGAACCGTGACCGCAGAAATATTGAGATTGCCAGTGACCCGGATGCCTGCATCTCCCGCATCGACAAAGCCCTTGGGGGCCACGAGATCCACGTTACCAGCCGGCACGCCTTCGACAGACGCAAGCACGCCGATGCCGCCGCCTGTCGCGAGTCCGCCAAGGTCGGTCTGGACATCCGCACTGCTGATGTCGATGACCACCCGCGTCGGCGGGGCCGTCACCACGGTTTTGGGGGCGGTGCCAGCGGCGATGTTGCCTTGAGAAGACCACATCAAAATATCGCCACCGCGCAGCGTGAAAATCCGGGCCTGGCCGATAGACACGTCATGTTCAGTGAAAGTAGAGATCGAGCCGCCATACTCGGTGACGATGCCCGGTGGGGTGAGCGGGTTACCGAAAATCGAATTAGCCATGACGATGTTGCCACCCATAGCACCCAGACTGATCGAGCCGCCCGTGGTGGTGCGGATGTCCCGGGCTTGAGTGATGATGTCACCCAATGGCGGGTGCTTTCCAATCAGGGTGTGGATTGCCTGGGTCCCTGTGTTGTAGTTATGTTTTTTAGCGGCATGACGCCCGGCATCGCGGAGGATACGGTAAAAGTCCTCAAGCACGACGATCGCTTGTTGATCCGGCTTGAGTTCTTCAAACGTGCCGGTCCAGCCAAGTTTTTTCAAATACTCCGAGTGAGATAGATCCGCGATTTTATCTGGATATTTGGCGATGAACGCGGCGATATCCAAACTGCTCTGGGCCAGACCGAATGCCGCACCCATGCCGTCCGCGGCGGACACCCCGGCCAGAGTGATTAGATCGGCACCGATAAATGGTAGATACTGATTACGGGTGTTGCCAATGCTGGTGATGCCCACACCCGTGCCATCCGTGAAATTGGCACCGGACCCTAGGTCTGTGTTCCTGCCACTGAGAACCTCAAGCACACCGGGACCATTGATCTGGATATCCCCGGCGAGGGCGTTAGTGCTGTCTCCCGCTGCCGTCGGCTGAACGAAAGCGCCAAGAATGTTGCCAGTGGATAAGTTGGTTGCCACTGATCGAAGGGTGCCATTTTCATCGAATGGAATGATATCGTGGCCGACTGAGATCAGAGAAATGTCCGTCGCCGCGTTGTTCTGCAGATAGAACGCGACATCGGTAATGTCTCCACCCGCGGTGATATGGGTGACTTTCGGGGAAAACAATTTAAGTCCGGTAATATCTCCACCATCAGCGTAGATCCGAATCGGCACCGAGTCCCCCGCGTGCAGGAGATTGGCCGCATGTAAAGCGTCCTTCACCGCGCTGGCACCTGCCTGCCCTTGGTATGAGCCGGTCTCGCTGAGCGCCAAGTTCACATTTTGTAGAATATCTCCACTTACTACCAAAGCATCACTGGCGGAACCGACAACCGAAGCATAGGCGAGCGGTGCCGCAATGCTTGGAATAAAGGTGGGATTGGTATCAGAAACGTTAATGGTAGAATAGGTCCAAAGTCGCACCGGGGCGTTTCTGAAACTGGAAGCACCAGCTTGCTGTAGGCCGATGATGCTGCCGCCGGCAACAAGTTCGAGATTTCCAGTGGTAGATGGAAACAGAGTCGTGCCACCGACCAGATTTAAATTTCCGTTGAAGGATATGGCGCTGACATTGGGGGCGCTCAATTTGAACAAATTGTCAAACTGGAAAACACTCAACTCGGCCAGTCGCAACCACGGCTGGAAGTTAGAGGCATTGAACAGCGAAGCGTCACCAGAGAATTGATTCTGTCCGCTAAACCAGAGCCCCAGCGCTGAGTATGGATTGCTGGTATTGCCTGGTGTGAACAATGCGTTGCGCCATGTCAGGTCGCCGCCATAGGCTGCGGCATTGACCCCGGCATCAGCGGAATAGGTGTTGAAATAAGTTTTATACCAGAACCTGTTATTGATACCCTGCGGCATCAAAAAGGGATTACTGACTGGCCCTAGCAATACACTGCCACGGGCGGCAACATCGAAATGGGATTTGCCGACAAACAAGGTCGTGGCCATCCATGTGAGTGGATCTAAGGGTGCCGAACCGTTCAGGATTCCAAGCGATGGAGAGCGCGCCGCGTTGGTGGTGATGTCATGATCCGCAAACAACGAACCGACGCCTCTCTCGACATAATAAACGCCACCGTCGATGTTATGTCCGGCTTTGACCGTGACATCACCACCGCCCAATTCGAGCAGCTTCGAGGCATCAGGCGCGAGATTAAGATATTCTGGGATGGTGGTGGAGCCAGCGACGAAATCAGGATTCTTCATACGGCCCGGCATCCGGGCATTGGTCGGTGTGACGGCATCAACATTCACCACGTCATTGCCAGCCACCAAGCTGACGTTGCCGCCACCCAGGGCACCAACCCCCTCGAAGAAGTTACTGTAGTCAATCCACCAGGTTGTCGAGGTGGCCACATCCAAGGTGCTCGTTATAGTCGATGTGATATCAGTGCCTCCTTGGTTAGAAAATAGGCCAGTTAGAGAGTTCACATCGCCGCGGCGATAAAGCCAGTTGGTTGGCATCTGGCGGCTGGAGTCAACAGTCACAACACCATTTAACAAAGTATAATGACCGATGTTAGCCTGTGCTTGCAGCGATACATTACCGCCCGCCAGCGACCATGCCGGTTGGGTAAGCTGCTGGATAGCCCCCAAGGTAGTGCCCGGTCCACCGTCTTGTCTGGGATGTTTTCTCTCTGAAAGTGGAATGACTGGCACGACGAAATCATTTTCACCATACACCGTGGTTGGGGTGGGCAACGCGACACCCGCAGTGTAAATTGTGGAAAACTGGTTGCGAAGCTGCACATCGCGTCCCGCACTGACTGTGATGTCGCCAGTGCCAGTGCGGACCACTTCAAAGCGGGTTCCCATATCAAAATCCGAGGTTGAAACTCGAATGGTGTTAGCGGTTGTTCCGGAAGAACCGATCCCGTCGTAAGACCCACCTGTCATGCCGTTAGGGACCGCCGGATAATATTCGCCGACGATGACCGAACCTTTGCCCGGCTGCGTAGCATCCAGTACGCCAGTGGACATGACATTGCGGAAATTACTGGCATTTAAATCCGCACCCGCAGTTAGACGGTAAGACCATGACTGATTATTAACTGGCAGGGTGTTAGAGACGGTCATCAATGGTGCAAGCCACATCAGTGAGTCACCGGTTGACGCAGAGCTGAAGGAGAGCGGGGTGAATCCATCGCTCAGGGTGTTGTTAAAAATCACATCACCAGCGGCCCGCAGAGTGAGTATTCCGGGGGCACCGCGGCTGCCGTAACGGAAGCTGGAGAGATCCCAGTCCGCTGTGGCAAGGGCCTCGGAATCGAAGCTGCCGAATTCGGTGTTATTAGCAGCACCAAGCACGAGATCACCAGTGAGATTCACTATTTCCACGCCCGGGCTGAGGACTAGCAGATCGCCCAGCTTGTTGCCTCCATCGAGTTTGTGAAGGATCGCGGTTTCGTTGGAATTGCCCACACCCGCCGCGCCGAGAAACTCCTGCGAGTCAAAATTCATCTGATCCCGCTGGGAAATATTGAGCACGCCACCCGCCGGGTTATACACTTTGAAACCCTCGGCGACGATGGCGGACGCGCCGGTGATCGCGCTGCCGATGGCGGCGATCTGCACGTCATTATTGGCCGCTGTGCGGGGTGCGCGGAGGTGGAGTGTGCCGGTGAATTTACCTTCAAAAGCACTCGAACCCGGAGTGGTGAAATCGCCGGCAACGTAAGCGCCTACTCCGAGATTGATTACCGAACCGGCGTGCAAGTCCAGCAACGCGCTGTCGTTGGCCGCGCCGTCTCGCTGGGTGCCGGCTTCTAGCAGAATCGAACCGCCCTTGCCCGCGCTATCGAAGTTCAGCGCCGCCACTGTTAGTTCGGCCCCTGCCGCTAGAGTCAGATTGTTCCGCGCTGCGAGTGCGATGGAGCCGCCGGTAGGACCGGAAGCGTCAATGGTGCCAGTGACGGTAATACTACCTGAGTCGGCTGAGAGGGAAAAATTGTGGCTGACGTTGGTGTTGGCGATTGTCGCGTCGCCACTGCGGATTCTGAAATCCCGGGAGGCGTGGAATCTGCCGTGATCAAGCGCCGTGGAGATGGTTTCAAACCCGTCCGGCTGGCCCAAGCTTCCCACATCTAGCAGGAAAGTCCCGGACGTTCCGCCAGTGCTGCCAAGTTGGCCAGCGCTTCCCTGCCCTTGCAAGGTGCCGTTATTTATAAAATTACCTTGCGGCGCAATGACCGCAAGGCCACCAGCATTTCCACCTAACATTTCCGCCGCCACCGAGACACTGCTGCCGACTGCTAGAGTCACGTTGCCGGTCGCCGAATTTAGGGTAATGTTACCGGCATCGGAACAGCGAATGATGTCGTTAAAGATTCGCATAGCTCCGGCTACCGAAAGATTGGCACCGACTTCAACCGGACCGTCTGTCGCGAGTAGGGTTAAGCTGCCACTTTGCAGTTGGATATCCGTATCGGCCGTGATGGCAGAGCCTTGGATCGTCAAGCTGGCACCCAGTCCGCTGGTGGCTTTGGAACTGTTATCAACATGAATCATGGAAACCGCACCGTCCGCATTGACGACATAGGATGCCGCCTCGGTGCCGACAATCAGTGGGGTATAAGTTTGTAAACTGCCGTCAGTATGGAAAGTACCACTGCCATCGAACGATAGGTGATCGGAAGCCCCGAGCGAAAGGTTGGCGTAACCGGATACCGCGAAGTGATTGGCACCCAAGTGTATCGTTTCCGCATCGATTTTCATGGTTCCCGAGATTTCCGCAGGGGAGTTCGAAATGGCGGAATCCGTCGGGTTTGCAAAATAAACGTCTTTCGCCTTGATCACAACTTTCCCGTCACCCTGACGATAGCCACGTAAGCCGTTGCTAGAAAGTGTAATGGCACTAAGCTTAGGACCTCCTAGGTGACCGTCACCATAAAAATCAATGCTGCTATAACTGTGCAGCGTGAGCGTCTTTGCTTGTTGGACGTTTGCAAGTGTTAGGCCGGCCAAATTGAGGTGATTTTCAATGAGTGTTCCTTCCTGAGGACTTGCGGAGTTGTCGAATTGAACACTGATTTGCCCGCTGCCAAGTGTGAGCTCATTCGCATCAATTCTGGCTTGAGATGAAAGCAAGGTGCCGTAAGTGGAATCCAGCAATACCGATTCTCCAGAAATTTTCACCCCTGCGCCGATGGTCATCAAGGGTACCGCGGAATCCGTTAGACCGGTGCGTGTGACCGTCGCTGTAGCATCCGCAGAGACGCGCAATACGGTACCGTCGCCAGCGATGGTGAGCGCACTGGTATTGCCCTTCAGCTCACCCGAGGACGCCAGCGATGAACCCGCAGTGAGAGTCAATTCACCGCGCGAGACGAGGATGATCTCAGGGCCTGAAAAATGGTTGTTAGGGTTGTCGAGCGTCAGGCTTGCGGTGTGTACATCAACCGTGGTGTTGCCGTCCGCGTCGTGGCTGCGGATGCCGCCGATGAGCAGGCTGGCCACGTTCCATGACTCGAGCACATTGGTCTGAAGCACTACTTCGGTGGCTGTTGCCAGATCACTTCCGTCGCCTGTTAGTTTGATGTCGGACAAACTGGTGATATCGACTTCCGCACCACGGCCTGTTGCGGATGTTAGCAAGGAGCCGTCAAGCCGCAGCATCGAACTGCCATTGAATCCCGCGTATCCGGCATCGCCCGGCAACAACTGGGTGCCGCCGGCCTTGGCGATGAATTCATCCGCTTTCGCCACCGTATAGGTGACCCGGCTGCTCACTACGGCCGCCGACGCAAGTTCGAATCGTGCCCGGATCGGCGAAATAGTTTGCGGCTGGTTGAACGCGTTGGAAATATAGCCCGAGACATAGCTCGTCCCATCGTTCTTAACGAGGTCACCCGTGCCACCACTTGCGAGTTGCGTGACAAGGAAGGCTCCTTTTAGCGAGGCATAAGCACGGGGCAGCAGCGTGTATGTCCCTGCGGGCAGACCGCTGCTAGCGTCTAGGGTGATCGTGTCGCCAATTTTCAGGCTTGCGCTCACGTATCCCGGATTTCCCGCCAGAGAGCCCGCTTGGGAGCCGGTGTTGAAGGGGGCGTAGGGGGCGAATGCTGCTGCGTAGCCCGGCACAATCGCGTAGGACTCCGCGACCTTTGACCAGTAAAGGTTGGAGTCCGGTGTTTGACCGATAGTCCTGACCCGTGCCGACCATGTCGCCCCGTTATAGGTAACCAGTGCGCCTGCCTGATAGACTGTTCCCGCTCCCCAACTGGCTGATGGAGTCCCTAGCAGATCCATGCTACCACCATTGCCTGGAATCCATCGCGTGGCCAAGAGATCCCCGCCACCACTGAGGTCCACAGTGGCCCCCGCGTCCATGTGGATGCTATTGCCGTCGATGAGGACCGCCTTATCCGGCAATCCCGACAAAGTGACATTCACGCCACGAGGATCGATCCAGGTGAGTCCGTCGGGGCTGACCCCAAAAGGAATTTCCAAGCCCTTGGCGGAAACGGAAGTCACACTACCATCAGTTAGTTTAATCTCGCTGGCGATGGGCGTAGCGATGGTGTCGCCAGCGATGGCGTTCACCGGTGCATCCCCCGTGCCGTCCCAGCCTAACCGGATGATTCCTAACGGCGCGCGCAGAACACCCTCCTGCATGATGGAGCTTGCGTAGATCGAGAGCTTGCCGCCTGCGGAAAGCGGGGCGGCGGTGATTCCAGCCGCTTCGATTGTGACCGATCCGGTGGCCCCAGCATGATCATAGGCAAAGATGTCAAATTTACCTAACGTCGTAGGTTCGATCTGTGCTGCCTTCAACACCAGATCACCCGCAAGACCGAGTGTTCCATTGCCACGAATGTCGCCCCCAGCAGCGGTTAGACTTAGGTTTCCGATGTTTTGTAATGAGAGTGTCCCGACATCGATCAAGTTTGCATGGAGATCCAGACTGCCGCTGCCAAAGGTCGGCGCGAATTGATACTCCGGTGATTCAATCGCCGGATAAAATTGGAAGGCGAAGAACTTGTCATCGCCGGGATTATCAGGCGGACGAAATGCTTGGCCCACAGCAATGTAGGACGCCGAGATGCTCACCACGTCATCCGCTTGGATGATCCCACCTGCTGCTAGAATCACGCTGCCCGTGGCATGAATGTTGATAGGTCCTTGGAAATCCACATTGCCGCCGTATGAAAGGGGCGAGGCATTCACATACTTCCCACCAAGACTGAGTGACGCGAAGCCACCTTGCTCAAAGCGATCAATCGTAAAAAATCCAGAGTTTCCGTAAGCAATCCCATTTTGATCAAACAAGCCAATACCCACACCCATCGCCGCATCTGGATTGACGATTGTATTGCCACTTTGCTTTACCACGAGGTTGATATCCGCACTGGTGGTGATGCCGAATTTCCCCGAAAATACTGAAAGGGCGCCGCCAGTGGCAGTTGCCCCGCCAGCATTCCCGCGCAGGGTAGCATCGGAAAGCAGCATCTGAGATCCAGTTAGATCAATCAAACCACCATTGCTATCGATACGAGTCGCCACGCCACGAAGCTGCAACGGCAGGGAATTCAAGCCAGTAGTGCCCGACGTCTGGGCGGTCGCCAGAGTCAGAGGATTGACATCCAAAATCCCGGAACTGCCCGAGACATCGAGCAGTGCTCCGGATTCCGCGAGGATATTCCCAGAGACCGAAATCGTACCGCCCGCATATACCTTGCCGATTCGCCGTCCGTAAATATCGGGAACCAATTGCAACATGCCTGCTGTTGATAGAACCGCCGATGAGCCTAGGTGTACTGTCGGCAGTGCCTGGTCGGGCAGAACGGTTGGGGTATGGAGGAATTGGAATGATCCGCCTCCTGCAACTGAAATGACACCTCCCGGGACGATCACACTTCCTAACAAGGTCACAGTCCCGCCATTGAATGAGACATTCGCACCGGCATCGGTGGTGATCCCTGCGCCCGCTCCGAAAACAATATCACCACGAGCCTCGAAAGTATCTTGGGTGAACGGATCATCTGAGACCAATCCGGTAAAACTCAGGCTAACGGGTGACCGCACGCCTGCCACTTGGGTGATCTGTTGGAGCGTCAACGCACCGTCATGCGCGGGGTCCGCGACTACCAGCAGGCTCTCAGCCTGCGGAGCAATGTGAGTGTCCGCCGCGATCAAAATCGCTGGCACGGCGGATCCACCGGGCGTGCCGCAGGCCGACAGCGCGTATTGGGTGAATCCTCCCGTCCGGAAAAAATCTGCGTTCAGATTGAGCACGCCGTCATTCGCTGTGCCGCCGATCTGGATCTGGCTTGCTTGGAGGTTGAGCGTGCCGCCGATGCCACCCGAATACGCACTGAGTGTGGAACCTAACTCAAGGCCACCACCGATTAATTCCGGGTACGCGGGATCTTTGCCGGATATGATGGAAATGTTGCCGCCCTTGCCATAACTAATTTTGCCGAGATTCGAAACGTAGGCTCCGCCAGACGCGTTGATCGCCGAACCTGTCGCAAGCGTTGCCTGAAAGGAATTGATGATGATACTGCCGCCGTCGATGATGGTGGATTTTGCCAGATCAATGGTGCTGTTGAGATCGTCTATCAGCGGCGCGGCAGTGGACAGGCTGGCCCCCGGTGCCAGCGTAAAGTGGCCGCGATCCGCAACCGCGGTGAGGAGCGGCGCGGTGCCGGGTGCGTGCTCTAACCGATAGATGGTGACATCCGTCGGGGAAATGTCGTAAGTGGTGAATGACAGTTTGCCACCGACTGCGTCAATTTGACCAAACACGGAAATGTTGGCTGCAGAAAACGAAATGGCTCCCGTGGGGGCTGCGGATAGTCTGACGTCCGCGGGAATCGTCACGGAACCGTCTGGATTGATGATGTCAAGATTGCCGAAGCCTGCGGCTTTGAGCAGTCCGGGTGTGAGGGTCACTGAGGACTGTCGATCAGCAGGTAAAGCCACCGGGGCGTCGCCGTTCAGAGCGAAAGCAGGAGTCTGCGAGACGGCAGGATTGTTTGCAAAAACCAGCACCGGCGGTGTTGGCGAATAGGTGATAAAGGTGTTACTGCCAGCAACATCCAAGGTCTTTTCACCTTCAAAGTCTAACCGCAGTGTGCTCAACCCCGGTGGGGTGGCCCGTTGGCGTGGGCCGACTACAGTTAGGCCGCGTAATTCGCCGTCGATGGCCATACTCGGTGCCGTCATCGTCAGGGTTCCGCCCGCCGCGCCCTCGACATAGGCCGCCTCTTGCGTGCCCTCAAAGAAGGGTGTCCCGGTGGTGCTAACGACACCCCACTTTTTGCTAACCAATGTGGATTCACCTTTGAACACGCCATCGTAAATCTGATCTGGGGTCGCTTTATCAATGGCAATGAGCTGGCCGTCCTTGATTAGCGCGGAGGTTTTCACCAAGCCGCCTTGATGTTGGAAATAGCCGCCCGAGACATCAAGCGCGGAGCCTTTGCTGACGACGATGGAGTTGCCAGCTTGCAAGTTGATATTGCCGCCGACGGCGGTAAGTTGCGCGGCGTTGCGCTCGATCAGGCCAGCCAGTCCGGTGACATCACCCAGCGGCGTACCGATCCAGTATTTTCCGTTATAGACGCCCGTATTCCGGATATCAACAGTGAGGACTTGGCCCCGCAAATCCGTGTCGCGCTGGAGCGGCGAATCCGCCAGTTCTGGACCTAACAATTTGACCTCCAAGATGCTCTGTGCCAGCGGCACGAATACATCGACGCTGCCAGCCACGTTGATGATGGCAGATTGATCCAGATAGATTTGGCCGTCGCTGAATAGAAAGCGTTGCTGCTTGCCTGAATAGAAATCATTAACGCTTGATTCCACCTGACCATTGGCATCGAAAATCGTGCGGTTGCCATCGGTGTCCTTATACGGCCAAACACCGGCCCGCACCGAGATTTCGGCATTCGGGGCCAGCAGCGTGGAGTTGTAGTCAAAATGAATGGTCAGGCCCTCAATGTTCACTTGGGAACGCTCGGGAAGGGCGGTGCCTGGCACGGCCTTGTCGCTCGTGTAATCGGGTAGAATTTGCGTCACGCTTTCAGGGCCAAATGTGACAGTGCCGGTGTATTGGTTCAGAAACATCGGCCCGCCGACGCCAAGCTCGGACGCGTTGTCGAAATTTGGATTCGCAACAGCGCCATAGCTGGCCTTAATGTCGATGCGACCGTTGAGGTTCACTGAGGTGCTGCCGTTGATCGCCCCGAGTTGGTTGACGTGGCGGCCCGCCAACCAGACGCTGCCAGTTAGAGATTCGATGACTCCGGAATTCTTCGCAGTACCGGAAACATCATCCACCGCGCCGACCCATACATCGAGACCACGCAGGCTGGGATCATTGCCGTCGTGGGCGGCGACTGCGACTTGCAGGCCGGCTGCCAGAATCGTCTGGCCGGACTCGGTGGAAATGGTGCCGTCATTGGTGACGTTCGGCCCCACTAACATAATGCGACCGCCATTACCGCCGCTGTCTGCCGGGCTTTTCAAGATCGCTCCGGCCTGTACGGTGACGTCTCCATAATGGCCGCTAACAGGCGGTGGTTCTGGAACGAAAGCCGGCGTGCCATCGACGCCCCCAGGGACGCTGAGACCGGAAAACAGGAATTGTGCGTCAGGGTTGTTGAGCAGGCCGCGGCTGATGAGATTGTCATTAATTGGCAATGAAGAAACGGTTAGTCCACGAGCATTTACCTCGCTGCTGCCGCCGAAGATGATACCGTTGCCATTGATGATATAAACTTGCCCCGCAGCCTTGATAGAGCCGAGGATTTGGGTGGGATTGCCACTGGGGTCATTGATCTTGTTGAAGGCAATCCACTTGGTGACATCCGCGCCGCCAGCGGATTGGTCGAAGGTGAGAGTGGTTTTTTTCCCGATGTTGAACGTCTCCCAGTTGAGCAGGGCTTGCTGGGTCGTCTGCTTGATGGTGACCTCGGTTCTGCCGTCTTTCACGGTTTGGGTCGGCAGTTCGGCACCGGTCCATTTGGTCGGATCGGTGGTGACAGTGGGCGCGACCTTGAGGCCACCGGTGACGAGACCATTGTGCACGACTGGCAAATTTACCGTTAAATTGTTGGGATTTTTCCCGAGATGGTTGACGCCGTTACTGAGGGCAGCGGCGTGGGCAGCGGCTTGCATCGCTCTAACTGAATCCAAGGTGCGGGTGCTGCGGGCGAGCACGTCTTGCGCATTCGCGCGGGCAAGGTCGGTGTTGGCGGGCGTGGTGCCGCCAACCGTACCACTGGGAGTCGGGCGGGTGCCGCCACCGCCGCCGCGCAGGATGTCGCCGGCCTGAGCGTCCAAACCGCTAATCAAAACGGTGAAGCCAATGAACACGGGGGTTCCGAAAATGATCGAGGAGCGGAAGCGGCGGTGGCGGGGTTTCATGGCTAGGAAAAATTCAGCTTGTAATGATTCTGTTAGTTGGCTTTGGGCGCTGCGATCCGATTATCCAGAATCTTATCCTTATAGCCTTGGACCTGATTCTCGACTTTGACCCGCGTGGTGCCGATAAATGGCTCGCGGGCGGCGAGGGCTTTGCCGAGGGCGTAGTTCTGATAGCGGTCGAGAATCTCGTTGGCGGTGTTGAACAACGTGATGTTCTTACGCTCGCGGTCGGCGATGGTGCGTTGGTGGACAATGATCTCAGCGGCGAGTTTTGCCCGCTCATCTTCTTTGGTGCGGGCCATTTCCGCAGCCTTGGCGTAACCGGCCTGCCACTTTTCGTTAGCCTCGGTGAATTGCACCAAACGCTTTTCGCGGTCTGTCAATTTCGCATTCAGAGCGGCGATGGATGTATCGGCGACGGCCTTGTCGGCAGCGGCTTGCTTGATGAGAGTCGCATTGCGCTTTTCGAGATCGGCGATTTTTGTGGCGAGGGCGTTGGATTTCAAGTCGGCGGCGGTTTTCGCGGCGAGGGCGTTGGCGGCGTCGATCTGGGAGGTCCGAAGCTGGAGCATGACGCTCTTGAGTTGCTCGCGGAGTTTGATCGACGGGTCTGCCGGCTCGGCGGCGTGAAGCGGACTGAGCGAGGCGAGGCCCATCACGAGGAGGGTCCAGCCACTTTTAATAAATGACAATTTCATGGTCGTTAGAATTTCGCGTTGAGGTCGATTAGCAGGACGTCGGTGCTGAGGGTGGGGCCGGCGATTTCGTCGGAACTCATCCAACGCAGGCCGACTTTGACGGCGGGAGTAAGGGCCATGATACCGCCAAGGGTGAAGCCTTGGACGTTAGTGCCGCCACCGCCGAAATCGGAGTCGTTGAAGGCGTCCACCACGGCGTCGCTCTCGACGTAGCGGAAGCCGAAGCCGGCTTGCCAGTCGCCGAACTTCTCAAGGGCCGGGTTGCCGATTTGGAAGGCGAGGCTCCATGCGGTGTCACCGCCTTCAAAGGCTCCTGGCTTGGAGGTGGAGGAGGAACCAAGGTTGTTGACGGCTTTTCCGGCGACGGACGAGGAGTCGAACGCGATGTTCTTGATCACCTCGCCGAGCAGCGAAATCCTGATAGAATCAAAGTGATCGTAATCCAGCCTGGCATTGATGACGACGTCTCGGAATTCGGCGGCGAGGCCGTAATACTGGTATTGGTATTTGTTACCGAAGTCGTTGGCGGCGGTGGTATTGTCGATGTTGCGAAGCGCCATGTAGGTATTGCCTCGTTGGGCGAAGGAGGGACGGGTGGAGTCCGTGTTACCAGCATCCGTGGCGCTGAGCGGAATGTAAGGCGAGGAAAGCTTGCCGGAGATGTTATTGTAATCGTAGTAGGACACGCCGACCTTGGCAGTTAGATCCGAGGCGATTTTCCAGTCGATTCCAAACTGGGCACCGGTGAGCCATTTGTCGGTGCTGGAGAATTTCGAGGGCTGGTTGGAGGCGAAGTTGAAGTCCGTGTTGTAAACGGGGAAATAACCGGCAGTGAAGAAGGAGGAGACGGCGTCGGTGATCTTCACCTTGCCGCGCAGGGCGAGGCCATCGAAGCCGACGTCTTCGTCCCACATGATTTCCGAGGACGTGAAGAATGGATTGTCAAACCGGCCTAACAGGAATGTGAGTTCCTGGCCATCCCCGGGGCCGGCGTCGTAACTGATGAAGGCGCGGTCGAGCCATACGGCGTATTTAGAAAAATTTCCACCGGAGCTGCCAAGGGTCTGGTTGGTGGAGGTGGGGGTGCTGCTGTCACCCGTCGCGAGGCGTATTCCACCATTGAAGCCGTCACCTAACATAATGTCGGTGCCGAAGCGGGCGCGGATGCGGGGGCGGTTGCGGTCCTGATCCACGTTGTATTGTGGGGCGAACTGCGGGTTGCTTGGGGACGCGTCGTAAGGTGCGCCGGTGTTGATGGCGTTGAAGTTGGGGAATGAGCCGTCGGCGGCATTTCCGGCGGGGAAGAAAGTGCTTTCTGAGCGGCCGCGGATGTCGCCGAACGGGCGGAACTTCGAGGTCCAGTCGGGGGCGGATTTCTCACTCCATTTTTCCTGATGGGCGGTGGCCATGAGTTCCTGTTTGATCTGGTCGCGCAGGTTGTTTTTGACGACCTCGGGAATGTAGGTGACGCGCATGTCATCGGGTCCGGGCGCGGGTGGGAGGGCGGCGATGTCGGCTTGAGCTGCGGCGGTTTGCGCGGCGGCGACCGCATCGGCCTCGGCTTGCTTGATCATCTCGTCAGCCTCGGCGCGGGTGAGGATGTTTTTTTGGACGAGGCGGTTGATTAGATTGACCGTGACGTTCGGCGTGGGTGCGGCGGCGGGTGTTGGCGCGGCGGGCAGGTCGCCGGGGAGCGGGCCGGGGGCTGTCGGATCGGGCGCAGTCGCGGACACGGCGGGTGTGGCCGGAGGAGTGGCGGGCGCGGCGTTTTGAGCCTGCAACAGGCTGGCGGTGCCGAGGCAGGCGACAAGGAGGAATGGGTGGACTTGAGGCATGGGAAAAAGGGATGAAATTTCTAGCAGTCTATCAAATCGACTTGCGGGCGGAGATGCGCATGTTGATGGGCATGGGCATCCCGGCAGGTGGTGGGTTGGCGAGCTGGAGGCCGTTGAGGACTTGGCCTTTGATGGCTTGATCCACGGCGGGATTGCCGGAAGAACCGACGAGTTGGGCGCGGGTGATACGGCCATTTTCATCCGCCCAGACCTTGACCGTCATGCTGAAGCTGGCGCTGCGGGTGCCGGAGTTCCTGCGTAGGGCTTCGGAGATTGTGGTTTGTACGCCGACGGCGAAAGCGTCCCACTTGCCGCCGTGACGACCGCCACCGATTGAGTTGCCGCGACCGGTGCCGTTGCCGCCGCCTTTGGTTAGGCCCATGTCGGGGCCGTTGCCTGCGTTGTTCGTGCCCAGCGCATCGTCGGGCGGGGCGGCTGGCGGGGCCTCGGGTGGCTCGATTTTTTCGACCGGCGTCTGCTCGACCATTTCCTGTTTGTCGGGTGGTGGCTCATTCTGCGGCGGCGGTGGTGGGGGCGGTGGCGGTGGTGGAAGCGGCGGCGGCGTCAGGGTGATCGAGATCGTCTCGGCCTTGCGGGCGACTGAGTGGGAGCCTTTGCCAGCGGACATCACGAAGGAGACGATGCCGCCTAACAAAACGACGGCAAGCAGGATACCGATGATCAGGCGAGAATGGTTCGGCTTGGGTGGTGGGAGCGGTTTCATGATAAATGTTAAATGTTATTTCCCGCCCTTCGGCGGCTGGGTGGCGAGGCCGATCTGGTTGATGCCGACGCGGCCAAGTACGTCGAGCACCTCCATGATGCCTTGGTATTGGCTGGCGCGGTCGCCACGGACGACGACGGGAACGGCGGGGGTGGCGGCCTTGAGCGCGGCGAGCTTGGTTTCAAGTTCGGCGAGGGTGACGGGCATCGTGTTGAGACGGATTTTTCCCGAGGGGTCGATGGTGATGGCCTGCGTCTTGGGGGCATCGAGTTTCGGCGACGAGGCCTTGCTCGCGCTCGGGAGATTCACCTTCACCCCTTGCACCCCGGCGGTGGTCATGATGATGAAAATCAGCAACAGCACGAGGTAGAGGTCCACCATCGGGGTGACGTTGATGTCATCGTAGGATTTGTCGTCGGCAGAGGCCATTGAGTTGGAGATTTGAGATTTGAAATTTCAAATTTGAGATTTACTTGCCGCTGTTCTGGTCGGGTTCTTGGGGCGGGCGATAGAACTCGGCCATTTTGGCGACGAACTCGTCGATGAAGACCTGCATGAGGCCGAGCGAGTTTTTGATTCGACCGTTGAGATAGCTGTAAATGAACAGGGCGGGAATCGCGACAATGAGGCCGACGACGGTGGCGAGCAGGGCGGAGGCGATGCCGGGAGCGATGGAGTTCACGTTCACCTCGCCGGATTTGGCGATGATGGCGAAGGTGATCATGACGCCGACGACCGTGCCTAACAGGCCAACGTAAGGACCGCCCGCGATGCTGATGGTGAGGAAGACCAGGCCGTCGGTGATGCGGTGACTTTCATGGACCAAGCCAGCATCGAGGCTGGCGCGGATGGCCTGGATGGACCGGCCGGACAAGCCCTCGACACGACAGCCATCTTTGTCGAGGCGGTGTTTGATTTCCTCCGAGCCGATCTGATAGATATGATAGAGCGGCGATTTCTCGACGAGTGACTGCTGGTCGGGATCGACCTTGCCACCGAGGCTACTGACGTTGGATTCGTCCTCGGGATTGAGTGCGGTAAGATCGGTGGCAAGGGATTTCCATTTTTTGAGAAACTCCTTGGTGCCTTTCTCAATCGAGTTCAGATAGAAAAACTTGCGGATGGCCACGGTCCAGCCGACGACGATCATGATGGCGCAGACACCGATGGCGATCCAGCCGTCGAATTTCATGTTGTGGGCGATGTCGGTGAAGAGCGAGATTTGCTGCATGATCTCGCCTTGTTCCTCTACCTTTCCGCCTTCAATTTGGCCTAGGGCGAGGGTTTTCTGGGCGGCGTCGCTGGCACCTTGATTGACGAAGGCTAGCTTAATCCATGCGGGATTGCGGGCAATTTTCGAGATGGAAAATTCGTCAAGCTCACCGGCGTAGGCGGTGGTGCCGGGAGTTTCGGTGGCGGGAGCACCGAGCGCGAGCGGAGTGGTTAGAGCGGGGAGTGCGCCGTCGATGCTGGCGTAGGGTGCGCCATTGAGGAAGAGCTTGAGTGTTTTCCCATCAGCGACAAGGGCAAGATGGGACCAAGTGGCGGCGGCGATGGGAGTTGCCGCCGCACTACGGTTAGAGTCGAGTTGGATGACTGGGATGCCTTGATCTAACAACAGGCGGAACGAGGATTTTCCATCGGCACGACTGAGAAGCACGGCGTTGTCCTGGAGCGCACCGGGCTTGAGCCAAGTGGAAATCGTCAGCGTCTGGCCTTGTTTCCATTCCAAGGTGGCGGTGTTCGGAATGGTGAGCGGTGCAGCACCTAACAGGCGAAGACCGTTGCCAATGAGCGAGCCTTCTGCGGTGGTGCCGATGGTTTCCGCGTTGTTCGCATTGGCGGTGGCATCGACGGGGGCCACGCCACGCCCGGCGAAGTGATAGACGAGCGTGGTGTCGGCATCAAAGGCATCGGTGGATTTTCCGGCGGCTGGCATGGCGGCGTCGGAGTTGCCGAAATAAAGATGGATGGTCTTTTTGGTGCCAGGCTTCACGCCGGGCAATTTGACCCAAACGAAGCCCTCGTTGAGGAGGTTGTCGTAGCTCTCAATCTGATAAGGCAAGAGAGTTTTGTCATCGGCAGCGAGGAACCGTAGATCGCTGCCATCCTCGCGGGCAGCGGCGAATTGGTTGGCGTCGAATAGGCGGACAAGCACGGTCACGTCGCCCGTTACATCAGTCACGGCGGCGGCGTCGGAATCGATGGTGATCGCTTGGCGGTGGGTCCAAGCGGGATTCCACCAAGCCGTTTCCGCACGCAGTGGAGCGGCGAGGGCGAGGGCGGCTAACAGGCTTCCGAGAAGCGGGACGTGGCAACGATTTTTCATGTGCGAATTGCGATATTGTTAGAAGTCGGCCCAACCCCGGAAGGTGACGCGGATGTCACCGGCCTGGGCATCCGGCTTGTCGATGAGCGGGACGGCGACATCGACTGAGCCGTTGTAATGATTGATAACCTTGAACCGCGTGCCGGTGCCGACGCTGGCGAAGCCGAAGCGCTTTTGCTGGGAGGGCAGGGCATCGTGAATCGAGAGCAGGCCCGCATCGGCGAAGGCGAGGAAACGCCATTCGTCGGTGCGGCTGCCGGACTTGTCTGGTGTGCCGATCAGCGACGGGCTACGGAATTCAAAGGTGCCGAAAATGCCGTCATCACCGAGCGAGGTGCCTTCGAGATAACCGCGAGCGGTGCCGAGTCCGCCGCCGGAAAGCTGCTCGCCATTGATGAGGGGCTGACTGGCGATTTGGCCCTGGATTTTTCCGAAGAGCTGCGAACCGCCAGTTAGATCGTGGGTATGGGCGAGGTCGCCACGGAGATAGACATAATTACCATCCGCGTTGTAGCGTTTGTTGGAATAATCCTTTTCGCCGCTGCCGATGCCTCGGAGATGGAAATTGAGCGAAGTGTTGAACTCGGTGAAGCCCTTGTCCGTCAACCAAGTGGCCCCGTAGTTCGCACTGATCGGATAGTATTCGATGGGTGAGGAAATGGTGGACGTGCCGATGATGACATCTTCGCTGAAATTCTTGTAGTCCACGCCAAGGCTGAAATTCTGATAGAAAGTTGCGGTCGTCGGCAGGTCATAGAGTGCGCGCAGGCCAATGATCTCACCTTTCCCCGCGACCGCCGAGCCGCCGAGGGTGGAAATGTCGCTGTTCTGTTTGGTCCCGGTGAGCATCAGACTGACGCCGTCCGAGACCCGCGCGAGGTAGTAGCCGGAGAACACCAGCGCGTCGTCGGTGTTTTCTGGAGCGAGTTGGAAACTCAGGCTGGCGGTGTGGCCGAGTTGGAAGAGATTGCTGTAGCTCACGGTGCCATTGAGTCGCAGCGGGGTGGTGTTAGAACTGTAGCGGTTGTTCAACTCCAGCGAGCCATGCAGGGGCAATTTGTCCTCGACGTTCAGGTCGATGTCCACCGTGCCGGGTACTTTTCCGGTGTGTAAATCTGGGGTCACCCGGCGGTCGGCCAGACGGTTGAGCGCGAGGATGTCACGTTTCACCAGGTTCAGGTCCGGGACCGTGCCTTCCGCCATCGAGGGCGAATCGCTTTTGATTTTGCTCGGCAGGAAAAACCGTGCGCCATTGACTCGCAAGCGACCGACTTTTCCCTCCACCACCTCAAGCCGGATCACCCCGCGTCGCGGGTCCTGCTGCGGGACCACGACCGCGACAGTTTGGAAACCCTTGTCATGATAGACATTCTCTAACGCCACCCGCGCCTGCTCGACATCGGCCGGCGTCCGACCCGGCCCGAGAAACGGATAGACCGCCTCTTCGACTTCCAGATTTTTCAAGCGCTTGGCTCCTTCCACCCGGTATTCGCGGATGTAAAAACTGGTGATTTCCTGGGCGCACAACTGCGGTGAAATGAGCCCGATTACCAAACAAATATACCCGCCACGCAACGCTGTCAGCGGCGCGGGTGATGCAGGAAAAAATCGGGAAAACGCCATGCCAACGACCCGGCTCCGGGTGGAGCCGTGAGCATCTCCCAGCGGGTCGCTACGCCTCAAGGGCGCTCCTGTGACGTTCCTGTCACAATTCGTGGGAACCCTGTGACTGTGCGGATTTCACGCGCTTCTCCGCCCTCAACATGCCACAGCCGGCCGCCACGTCGATCCCCCGGCGCTGGCGGAATGTGCAGGGAAATCCGGCGGCTATTAGGATTTTTTGAAACCCGTGTCCTGCCTGACTCGCCGTCCCGACAAAGCCACCGGTGGGATTCAGTGGGATCAAATTCACATGCGCGTCGATCCCCCGCAGCAGCTCGACCAAACGCGCCGCCGTCTCCGGCGAATCATTTTTCCCGGCGATCAGGGTCCATTCGAAAAATATCCGCTTGCCAGTCGTTTCGCCATATTTCCGGCAGGCGTCCATCAGCAACGCCAACGACCATCGCTTGCTCGCCGGCACCAGCGCCGCGCGCTCCTCCTCGGTCGAGCCATGCAAACTAACAGCCAACCGGAATGGCCGCCCTTCATCCGCCAAGCGCAGGATACCCGGCACCACACCCACCGTGCTGATCGCGATTTTCGACGGGCCGATGCCGATGCCTCGCACGTCGGAAATCATTTCGAGCGCCTGCATCACCGCGTCATAATTGTGCAGTGGCTCGCCCATTCCCATCAGCACCAGATTGCGGAGCCGCTTGTTAGGATCAATCGTTTTCAAGACCCGCCGTGCGTGCAGGACCTGTGCGACGATTTCCCCCGCCCGCAAATGCCGGACGAAGCCCATCTGCCCCGTCGCACAAAAAACGCAACCCATCGCACAGCCCGCCTGCGTGCTAACACAAACCGTCTGCCGCCCGTCGTAGCCCATCAATACCGTCTCGATCACCTGCCCATCGTTCAGCCGCAGGAGAAATTTCCGGGTCAGCCCATCGGTGCTGCGGATCTCGTCCACCACGGCCGGCGCATCGAGAGAAAATGCTTTGCCCGGTCCCACCGAGGCCGCGACCCAGCGTTTCAGCGGGGGTAAAAATTCCTGCCCCGCCAAATCCAGCACGCCATCGCGGTGCAAGGCCCGCCACAAGACTTTTGCATGATGCGGGATCACCCCTTCAGCCGCTAACAAGTCCGCGAACTCGGAAAATCCGAGATCGTGCAAGGATCGTGGGGGCTGCTCGCTCACGCCCGAATGCAACCCCGCACAGACGGGCATTCAAGCGCGATCCGTTTGCCGACGCGGAAACTTCCAAGTTTCCAAGCCGCCAATTTCCTTTAACGTCCTGCCATGGCGACGCTCGCAAGCTTCTTGGACCCGGACACCGTATCGCTGAAAATCTGCGGCGTGAAGACCCGTGACGATGCTGCCCGCCTAGCAGAAATGGGCGTGGATGCGCTGGGTGTGAATTTCTGGCCGCACTCGAAACGTTATCTAACACCCGATGCCGCGCACTGGCTGCCCGACCTCACCGGAAAAATCCTACGCGTCGGCGTCTTCGTGAACCAACCGCCCGCACTCGCACTCCGGCTTGTTAGCGACGGCTGGCTGGATGCCGTGCAACTCCACGGCGACGAGACCCCGGAAACGGCGGCGGTATTTCGCGACGCGGGCATTCCCTTCATCAAAGCGATCGGCGTGAAAACCCAGGCGGACCTAGTGCGCGCCTCCGAGTTCGGGGCGGCTGCCATTCTGCTAGACGCGCACGCTCCCGGCATCTACGGCGGCACTGGCGAGGTTTTCGATTGGGAGCTGGCCTCTGATTTTCGCCGTAGCCACCCGCACCTGCCTATTATATTAGCAGGCGGGATCGTGCCGGAAAACGCCGCCCTCGCTGCGATGTCGGTTCTGCCCACCGCGCTCGACATCGCCTCCGGGGCGGAAATTTCACCCGGCATCAAGGATTTCAACAAGGTCGCCGATTTTCTATCAGCCATCGGCCGTCGCCCGTCATGCTAACAGATTCCCATTGCCATCTCGCCTCCCACCGGTTCCAGCCGGAAGAACTGCCTGACCTGCTCGCACGCGCCAAAGCTGCGGAAGTCACGCGCATGATCACCCTCGCGACCAGTCTTGATGACCTCCAGGCAAATTTAACTATCGCGGAAAATCCCGCCGTCCACGCCTGCATCGGCATCCATCCTTGCGATGTCCATCACGCGCCGGACGACGCGCCCGAGCAACTCGCGGCCTACGTTGCGGACCCGCGCGTGTGTGGCATCGGCGAGACCGGACTCGATTACCATCACCCCGCGCCGGATGGTTGGACTGAGGAAAATTACCGCACCCGCCAGCGCGATTTTCTCCGCCGCCATTTCGAGCTGGCAGCCGCCGCCAGCCTCAACCTCGTCATCCACACCCGCGACCAATCCGGCGCGGCCTCGTTCATGGATGCGCTCGCGATTTACGCCGACTATCAAAAATTCGTGCGCGCTGTTTTCCACTGTTTCAACGGACCGTGGGAGAACGCCCGGCGCGTGTTCGATCTCGGCGGGCTGGTTTCCTTCGGCGGCGTGGCCACTTTCAAGAACGCCCGAAAAGTGAATGAAAGCGCCCAACTCTGCCCGGCGGGAAATTTTATGCTCGAAACGGACGCGCCTTATCTCGCCCCCACGCCACACCGGGGAAGTCGCAACGAGCCGTCATTTCTCCGCCACACCGCCGAGCATCTTGCGGCCTTGCGCGGCGAATCACTCGCCGACCTAGCCCTGCATACCAGTGCCACCACGGAGGCGTTTTTTCGGCTTCGCCCGGATTCCGATTGAATAAAGAATCCGTCCCACCACGTTTCATCAACCCGTTGGCGGCACTCTCTGTTCCGTCCTTCCCATCTCAAATCCAATCCACTACTAAATACCCGCCATGACTCCAACACGCATCCTCGTCCCATCGCTGCTCGCCTTGGCCATCGTTTCCTGCGCTCCGCAACAGGAGACAACTCCAACCGCCGCCGCAGGCCCGGCCAGCGCACCCGCCACCGAACCCGCGAACCCGGTTTATGACACTCCGGCCGCCTACGAGGCCAGTGGCACCACCCCAGCTCCCACAGCGAATGCCCCCTCCACTCCCGCTACCGCCTCTGTGCCTAACAAGCCAATGCCTCCTGTTCCCGCCGCTTCTTCCAATGGTGCCGCTATCATCCACACCGTTGTCGCCGGTGACACACTCTCCGGTATCAGCGCGAAATACAAAGTCCCCGTCGCCGCCATCAAGCAAGCCAACAACATGACCAAGGACACGGTCATCCTCGGCCGGAAAATGGTCATCCCGCCC
Organism: Akkermansiaceae bacterium; assembly: GCA_025354565.1. Classification (GTDB taxonomy): domain Bacteria; phylum Verrucomicrobiota; class Verrucomicrobiia; order Verrucomicrobiales; family Akkermansiaceae; genus Luteolibacter. The sequence continues at coordinate 16,072 of JANXMQ010000177.1, read as the reverse complement.
GCTCGCTAACAGTTTCACCTAGCCTCACCACCATGCGCCTGCCTCTCGCCGTTTTACCGTGGTTCGCCTTCGTCGCCGTGGCTTTGGCGCAACCTCACGAATCGCCCGTGGACGCCGGACCCGCCTCCGGTAGCCCGCGTGACATCGCCTTGGACAATCTGCTATCCGAACGGGATTCGCCCAACCAACTCGACGTCGCCATCGCAACTGCTAGAAAAAACGGCATCAGCGAGCAGGCGATCCTCGAAGCACGCTTCCTCTATCATGTGGACCGCCGTGAAGACGACGCCATCGCCGCGATGCTCCCCGAGTTTCTCAAACAGGCTGAGAATTTCAAACTCGGCGACTCCGCGATTTTTAGCGTGAAGGATGATTGGCTCGCTGTGATTGAATACGTGCAAGCCATCGCCTCGCTCAAGAAGGGCGACAAGGACGCCTTCAAAACCCACATCACCGAAGCGTTCTGGCTGAGCCCGCGCCAAGCCTCCGCCTTCGCTCCGCACATCGACCGCATGAGATTGGAGGATGCGATGCGATCGGTTAAAATTGACTTCGAAGCCAAGTTCATCCCGCTCGCTGGCGGCGATTCCGTCACCCTCAAGTCACTCATAGCGGACAAAAAAGCCATGATCTTCCACTTCTGGTCGCCCGCGAGCCGTGAGTGCGAGTCCAGTCTGCCAGACTACGCTGCCACCGCCAAGGCGCTGGGAGAAAAAGGCATCGCCATGATTTCCATCATGCCGGGTGACCCACCGGAAATTCTAACTAAAGCGCGAGCCATGGTTCTAAGTCCCGATAAAACCCTGCCCGGCGCATGGCTCCTTGATTCCAAGGAAACCCCGCTCGCCCGCACACTACGCGTCCAGGCCCTGCCGGTCTTCGCGCTTGTTTCTAGCAGCGGCAACATCCTCTTCAATGGCGACCCAACCGATGAGAGTTTCTGGGAGGCTCTGAAAAAACTCGACCCAAAAATCATCCGTCCGCAATCACCCGGTGGCGCGGACTAGCAGGTGGGTCCGAACTACGGCTTGTCTAGTAGTCCTGAAAATTAGGTGGAAGTGCTGCGGAAAAAATATTTCAGTTTTCTTAAAAATCGGCACATTTCAACTTGACGGAATGCCAAACTACTAGTTTCATCGTCGTTAGCGAACGAGACAATCAGTTATGGCACGGCCAACCCATCCATCCAATCTCGAACTTCAAGCCCTCTCGGTATTGTGGCATGAGGGACCATCTACGGTAGCTACCGTACATGAGACGCTGCCTGATAAAAAAAGCCGCGCCTACACCACGGTGCTCTCGGTGATGCAAAGTCTCGAGCGCAAGAGCCTGGTGAAACGCGCACTGGTCGGTCGGGCGCATGTGTACGCCGCCGCTTACTCGCAGGAAGTGATCGTGCAGCGCGCGACGCACGACTTCCTAACAAATGCTTTTGGAGGACGCCTCGGTGAGGCGCTCCTCGCTATCCTCTCCGCTGGCACATTAACGCCGGAAGAGAAAACAAACATCGAACGCGAACTCCAACGACACAAAACAATGGCTGCAAAAAAAACAGCAAAAAAAGCAGCGGCTAAAGCCGCACCGAAAGCCGTGAAGAAAGTTGCAAAGAAAGCCCCGGCCAAAAAAGCCGCCGCCAAGAAAGCAGCTAAAAAAGCGGCACCCAAAGCCCCCGCCAAAAAGGCCGCCCCTGCAAAGAAGGCCGCCAAGAAAGCGGTAAAAAAAGTCGCCGCCAAAAGCGCTAAAAAGGCCGCCAAAAAGGCAGTGAAGAAGACGGTCGCCAAGAAGGCCGCTCCTGCCAAGAAAGCGGCCCCTGCGAAAAAGGCTGCTAAGAAAGCCGCTAAGAAGGCTGCGAAGAAAGCCTAAAACCGAACCCCCGGTTGCCGAACCGTGCGTTCAGCCTTCGGGCCGGACGCCGGTGCGACTCCCGATCAGGGGTTGATCAACGGCGGGAGATCCACGGATCTCCCGCCTCTTTGCTTTAGCCGAAAAAAGGGGTTGCATCCTATCCCAGCCCCGCCCTAGTTTCGCCCGCCCTGATTCGGGCAAACCTCTTGCGCGGTTAGCTCAGTGGTAGAGCACCTCCCTGACACGGAGGGGGTCACTGGTTCGAACCCAGTATCGCGCACCATTTCTTTCCCTCCACGTTCCCCCGATTCAATTGACCCCTGCGATGCACGCAGCGCCGCCAGCCTCCGAGGAACTCGACGCCCTGCTCCGTCTGATAGATGACGAGACTCCCGCCGTCCGTGAGCGGGTGGCGGAACGTCTCGCCCTCTGCGGCGGCGACATCAGCGAGTGGCTGGCCACCCGGCCCCACGCACTGAACAAGCAGGAAAAGGCCCTGCTCACGGAAATGCTCAGTCCGCCGCGTCGGGAAATGTTGGTTCGCGAATGGATCGCGCCCAGTGGTGGCGCTGCTGCCTTGCAAGAGGATTGGGAATCCTTCGAAGCCCTGCTCCGCACTCTATCAGATTTCCTGCACGATGGCATCACGCTACGCCAACCGCTTTCCGACGCCTTGGATCTGCTCGCCGAGGAAGCGGGAGAAAGCGGTATCACCACGGCCAACGAACTGCGGGTCTTTCTCTTCAATGGCACCCGCCTCATCGGCAATCAGGAGAAGTACTACGATCCCCGTAACTCGGACCTTGCCTGGTCGATCGCGGAAGGTCGATCGAATCCAATCGGACTCTGCCTGATTTACATGCTCGTCGCGCGGCGGCTCAATCTCGAGGTGGAGGGTGTGAATTTCCCCGGCCATTTCATGTGCCGGATTTTTGAGGATGGCTATCCGATCATCATTGATTGTTTCGACCACGGTCGGTTGCTGCTCCAGCAAACTTTGCTAGAAAATCCCGATCTTGATCGTATCCAGCGAAACATGCTGCGCCTCTCCGCCGATCCCGGCACGATCCTCGTCCGCTTGCTCAACAACCTCAACGAGGCCATGGTGCAAGCCAAGCGCACGGAAGATGCACGACTCGTCAAGGAACTGTTAGCGACGTTGGAATGACCGCGTTCTTCCTGCGGACAAAATGTCCGCAGGACCTGGCGTTCAGAATGAACGCGCTCCGGCGTTTAGCATGAACGTGCTACTAATCCCTGACTGCGGCAAGTTAGTCGGATGGTCTAACAATGGGGCTATTTCACCACACGTCGAGTTCCTTCAACTGCTTACCTGCGGCTGCCGCCCAGCCTCTGTTAGCTGCGGGCGAGGCGGGGGACGGGTGCAAGATCCGCCCGACCACGGCCTTGCTCCCGCAGGCTTCGGCAGCGCGCCGCAGTCGTTCTTCCGCGAAGGCTCCCACGCCGATTAACCAAACGGGCTTGAGCAACACGATCACTTCTTGAAGATGCTTGAGACACGCGGCTTCGACTGCGGCCAACTCCGAGGCGGGGAGTTTGTCGGGCGTTAGATTCGCACCGCTGGCACTCATCCAAACCAAGGGACAGTAATTCAGGACGAAGTGATCCTTGAAAAAGTCCCCGGCAGTTTCAAAGCGTTCGGAAAAAAGCCCCCACAGCCGCCGACCGCTGACTTCGGAGCGCGTGCATTGGAAACCTTCGATGGGCCGCTTCGGATGTTCGGACGCGGGTTTGTCAATCGTCGCTTCGATGCCCATCCAGTCGCGCACCGCCGCCACTTCGCCGAAAGGCACACCCGTTTGCGCCATGCCGAACGGGCCGGGGTTCATGCCGAGAAAGACGACCCGCTTCTTTCCTTTTCCGTAGCGCTTCAGATATTCTTCGTGCGCTGCCCAAGTGTAATCCAAGGTCCGGTAAACACAGGCCACCGGTGGGGAAAATTCCAGTTCTCTCAAGTCGTCCGCCAGCCGCTGCGTGGATGCTATCAACTCGTTCATGCCAATTTAATCGTTAGTTTTTCCACGCGAACACCAGCACTAGGAACGACACCGGGATGTAAAGCAGCGTAAAGAAAAACAGGCGTCGCGCGGAGGTCCGTTGGCCGTCGCGCGAGAATTTCAGCGCCAGCGCCATCATTGTAAATGCCAGCAGCGGCCCGCTGATGGTCCACAGCAGATTCGCGAAACCCAGATATGCTGGCATCAGCGAGAAGACCGCGAGCATCAGCGCGAACATCGCGGAAAGCAGTCCACTCCGGCGTCCCGTTAGATCACCGTTCGACCACATTTTGTAGCCCACCGATTCGTATTCTTCGCGGCACAGCCAGTTGATCGCGATGAAATGCGGGAGCTGCCAGAAAAACAGCAGCCCGAACAAAAACCATGCCTGCCAGCCGATGGCGCCGCCGCCGCCGACCCAACCGATGACCGGTGGAATACCGCCGGTGATGGCTCCAACCAAAGTGTTAGTGGAACTGAATCGTTTGAGCGGAGTGTAAACGCAAACGTAAATGAACACCGTGGCCGCCGCGAGATAGGCGGCTAGATTTCCGACCTGCACCGCCAGATGAATGATGCCGATGGCGGAAAGCACCCAGCCGATGCCGAAGGCCACCACCGGATCCATCCGCCGTGAAGGCAGCGGACGATCCGCCGTGCGTTTCATCCGCGCGTCCAGATCGATCTCCATCACCTGATTGAATGCCGCCGAGCCAAATGCCGCCGCCGCCGTGCCAAGGATCGTGTGGAGCAGTTTCATCCAATTCAGATCACTGCCACGCATGGCTAGCACGAACCCAAAAAAGGTGGTGATCAGAATGAAAAAATTTAAACGCACCTTCATCAACACTGCTAGATCCTGCCGCAATCCCGGCGGCGGATCTGGCACCGTGTCAGTCGTTTTTTCTATCGTTGCGGGATCATCCATGGGTGCGGCGGGAGCATGACCGCACTTACGGTTTTTCCAAGCAGCGACTTGCCAAAGCGTGATTGAGGTCACTCGGGCTCGTTTACAGTTGTCGCATTCATACACAAATGATTCGTTCAAATACAAGCAAGGCGTTGGGGATCTGCTAATTTTGGCGATTACCAACTTGATTTCGATTGCCAAATAACGCTTGCCATTTTCCGCGCTCGCTTACCACCTCCATCGCCGCAACATGAACAATCAATCATACTCCACTCAAAAGCTGATGCCCCGTCGTGCATGGTTGGCACAGGCGGGTGCCACGGCTCTCGTCGCAATGGCAGGCGCATCCGCAGCCCCCGCACTGGCCGCATCCGCACTGAAAAAAGGCTGCACCGGCGGCGACCCAAACACGGTCACCAAGCTCGGCGGTCACTGGTATTTCACCTGGGGAACCGGCGGTCGAAACAGCACTGCGGCGGAGTTCGTGCCGATGATCAAGGGGCGACGCGATCTCGCCGACGAGCACGCCTTCGAGGAGGTCCGTAAGCTGACGGGCATCACCCATCTGCTAGGATATAACGAACCAGAACGCTCAGACCAAGGCAATCTCCCGCTTGCGGATGCGCTTAAGAATTGGCCACGCTTGGTGAAATTGGCCGAAGCGAAAAACCTCAAACTCGGCAGTCCGGTCACCTCCTCCGATGTCGGTGGCATGACCTATTTCCATGCCTTCATGGAGCAGGCAAAGCGTCAGAAACTGCGTATCGACTTCATCGCCATGCACTGGTATCGCAGCCGCAATCCCGCTGAATTCGCTGGGTTTCTCGACGATCTAGCACGGCGCTATCGGCTGCCGATCTGGTTGACTGAATTCAACGGCTGGAGCGGCGCAGAACCCGAGAACTACAATTTCCTCAAAGGTGCCCTGCGGTATCTCGAGCGCAGTCGCCATATCGAGCGCTATGCCTACTTTGAACCCGGTGCCGGCAAGCCGCTTAGCCTATTCAAAGCGGACGGCTCGCTTTCCCGGATGGGTGAGGTTTATCGCGATGCCGGAGCCTAAGTGCGAAGCCAAACCCACGTCACTCGAGTCCCAGCTTCGCCTTCACTTTCTCGATTTCATCGGAGAGTTGGCCCCAGCGATAGTAGCTGGTTTCCAATGATTTGGCGATTTTTTCAGCGGCGTTTGAAACCTCGCGCATCTTGGCGGAATCGCTGCTGACCTCCGGAGAGGAGAGCCGCTGGGTGAGGGTGACTTGCGCGGCTTCCAGCTCGGCAATTTTAGTTTCCAGATCGGTGAATTCGGTTTCTAACGGCTTGAGTACTTTGGATTTCATTTCCCGCTGCTCGGCTTCGATCCGGCGCTGCTCCTTGCGGTTCACGCCGGGCACGGATTGGCGGGAAGGAGCACTGGCGTTAGAACCGACGGGGGCGAGAGATGTCAGCTTGGGGATGCCTTTTTTCGCAGCCTCATCCTCGGCGGATTTTTCCAGATAGTAAGTGATGTTACCCGCATAGAGCGTCGGCTGCTCACCGGGGCGGAACTCCAAGGTTTTACTGACGAGAGCATCGAGGAAATTCCGATTGTGGGAGACAATCATTACGCTGCCGGGATAGTCAATGAGAGCGCGCTGGAGCACGTCCTGCGATTGCATGTCGAGGTGGTTCGTCGGCTCGTCGAGGATCAGGAAATTCGCCGGGCGTAGCAACATGCAGACGAGGGCGACACGCGAACGCTCGCCACCGGATAGGACGCCGATTTTTTTGAAGACGTCATCGCCCCGGAAGAGGAAGCAGCCTAACAAATTTCGGGCGTGTGGCATGGACTCGCGTGAGGCGGCGGCCTCCACGGTTTCGAGCACTGATAGATTCGGGTCCAACTCGTCGGCGTGATTCTGCGAGAAAAACGAGGTAGCGACTTTGTGGCCGAATATGTGGGTCCCGGCGTCCGGTTCCTCTTGGCCCGTGATAAGGCGGCAGAAGGTGGACTTGCCTGCGCCGTTAGGACCGACGATGGCGAATTTCTCGCCCTTGTTGATTTCAAAATCGAAGCCGCTGAAGATGTTGAGCGAGCCGTAGGATTTCGCGACGCCTTCGAGCTTGGCAACTGTATGGCCGGAGTTCGGTGGCGGGGGAAATTTGAAATTCATCACCGCATCGTCTTGCTCCGGAGCCGGGATGCGCTCCACCTTGGCTAACAGCTTGATTCGGGATTGGACGAGTGTCGCCTTGTTCGCGGACGCGCGGAAGCGGTCGATGAAGCGCTGGGTTTCTGCGATTTCCCGCTGCTGGGCGGTGTACTGCTTGAGGCGGATTTCCTTACGCAGGACCGACTCGCGCTCGAAGTAGGAAAAATTTCCCGCATACTCCTCCGCGCGTCCGTGTGAGAAAGCGATGGTGCGGGTGCAGAGCGTATCTAACAAGGCCCGGTCGTGCGAAATGAGCAGGATCGCACCGGGGTAGTTGATGAGATATTGCTCGACCCAGATCTGCGTGCCGATGTCGAGATGGTTCGTCGGCTCGTCTAGCAGCAGGACTTCCGGCTCTTGGAGGAATAGTTTCGCCATCGCGATCCGCATTTGCCAACCGCCGGAAAACTCCGAGCAATCACGGGTGAAATCCTTCGCTTGGAAGCCAAGCCCCTTGAGCACCGACTCGATGCGCGGCTTCATCCGGGCGGGGTCCATCGCATCGAGCTGGAGTTCGAGTTCGCCGATTTCCTCTAGCAAATCACCATACGGTGACGAACGTGGATCGAGTTTGATAAGTTCGTTAGAAAGCCGGTCGATTTTTTCGGAAAGCGCCATCGTTTCGCCGAAAGCCGATTCCGTTTCCTGCCAGAGCGTGCGGCCTTTCACGTGAATCCCCTCCTGCGGCAGGTAGCCGATGCGGGTGCCCTTCGGCGCACTGATTTGCCCGGATGTGGGCCGGATGAGGCCGGCCACGCACTTCATAAGCGTGGATTTGCCCGCGCCGTTGTGACCTGCGAAGGCGATGCGCTCGCGCGGCTGGACGGAGAAGGCAAGGTCGTTGAAGAGCACGCGCGCGCCGAATTCAACTCGAAGGGACTGGACAGAAATCATCGGGCGCGGAGGTTGCATGCCACGGCGGCGGGGTCAAGTCGGAGAGCGAAACGAGCCGCCTCAATGCTCGTTTTCCATGCAAAGCCGCATTTGCCGGTCGTTCTTCGGCTGCGCGGTCCCAGGCTTTGAGGAAAGCCTCGATCTCGGAATGCCGGTCGCACATAAAAGACCCAACTTACTCAGGATCAATTATTTCGCCAAATAGATAATCTTTCTGATTCTCATAAATGACGATTCCATAGCTTAAGACAGCTCCACGCCAACCATCGCCTAAATGATTGATCAAGGCTTGAACCAGCGACTTAGGATAACGCTCCACACCAGCCAATTCGATTGATTCCTCGCGACGTCGATTCACCTCGTAACGAAAAACGTATGGCAATCCGGTTTTTAGTTTTTTGCAGAGAGATTTCACCGTTTCCACGTCATCGACATTGTCCTGCAGGAAATCCAAGCGGATGGGATGTGACTGATCAAAAGACCCTAGTGCGGTCGTATCGCGTTCCTTACCCGGGTCTTTGGGCCCAAATCCCTGTCCATTCCACAGACCTGAATGAATCTCCCTGTACTTCTCGATGAGAAGATCCTCGTTCGCCGCCGTGCTCATGCTTCTATCCAACAAAAGGCATTTGTAGCCAATTTTAAGCGGATCGATGTGCTGTCGACCGGTCAGTTTTTTAAAGTGCTGCTTGAGCCGTTCCGCCACATTGTTGGCCTTACCAATGTATTTCGGAGTATCTTCGTAATGAATGACATACACACCTTGTTTACGAATGTTCTCATGCTGAAAAAATTCCAATCCGGCAAGTTGGTCGTCGTTCAGAATGGTCACATCCAGTTCATCCAGCCTCTCTTGGAGCTGTTTTGAAATCGTGTCGAGAAAATCGAAACTGTAGAGTGCGTGCATCTATGAGAATCCAGCGTTTCGCCCAGCCCTCTGGCAACAACTTTCGTGACTTCTAGCAATTTCCCCATTTCTTCCGAATCAGGATTTCAAGACCTCCTCGCGAGCGACACGCACCTTGTTGGTGGAATCTCGAGTTAGCGCGCGGGCGACAGAGCGTCCAACAATTCTGGCAAGTTCGACCGGGACCGCGTTTCCCAACTGGCGCATCGCTTCAGTCCAGCTGCCAAGAAAGGCATAATTATCCGGAAAAGTTTGCACCCGTGCACTTTCTCGGACAGTTAAGTATCTCACCGAGCCATCGGGATAGGCAATCATATTTTCCCCGCCAGGCACGCCATGCGCGCCAGCTTTCAATGCTTTGGCCGGGCGATCCAACGGACTGCCTGTGTGCCCTGGATAGGCCTTAGCTCCCTCCTGAAGGACATGGTTTAGGTGCTTCTTTGCCGCCGTCCGCGAGGGATCTGGTAGATCGCCAATTCTTTCAGACAAGGTCACCCAAGGCAGGGTTTTGTCAAACTTAGTGGTCGTTTCCCGATCATTGATAAGCCTCGACTCCGAATGTGTTTCTTCCGGAAAGAACCATTCGGTTTCGACATCGGAACGGAAACCAACAAAAAAGACCCGATGCCGTTGTTGTGGCACTCCATAATTCGCAGCATTTGCCTGATGAACATGCACCCGATAGCGAAGCCCTTCGGCCGCATCCCCCATCCGTTCCTTGTGGCGTTGCAGGCGCGCTAGATTCTGATCCCAATTGATGTTGTCGGAAATGGGGAACGACGGAAACTCCATCTGGAGGCGGATGAATTCAACGTAGTTGGAAAAAGCAGGCCGGAGAAGTCCTCTAACATTCTCAAAAATGAACGCGCGCGGCTGAATTTCCGCAACCGCGCGGATCGCTTGAGGAAACATGTCCCTAACGTCGTTCATGCCTGCCGCCTTTCCACCCATGGAAAACGGCTGGCAAGGAGGTCCGCCTGCCACGAGATCGACGCCCTGATGCCTTTTGAAATCCACGGTCCGCACATTGGCGCGCGTAATCGAGCATCCTTTCAATGCCGGATATCCCATCGCCTGATTGTAAAGCAACGTTTCAACCGCCGAAGCATTCCATTCGTATAGCGCCTCATGCTTGAATCCGGCATCATGCAAACCGAGCGCGAGGCCACCGGCTCCCGAAAACAACTCTATCGATGTAAGTTTTTTCATGGTGTTTATTTGAACACTTTGCGTGCTTGTGTCAAAACAAAATTCGTAGTATCAAAACCTTGCACTCTCTGGAGTAAGTATGTGACGGTCGCAAAAGCACTTCATCGTCCCTCATCAGGACTCGCTTTCGACGCACAATTGTCGGACTCGATCGTTTTCAGGTGTTTCGCGCTCCCACGCTTTGAGGAACGCCTCAATCTCTGAAAGCAAGCTTTCGCAGTGCTTGTTCCACTTTACCCTGCCGCGCAGAATCAGCGAGCTTTCCTTCAAGCCGGTGAAACGAATCTCCTCAGCCCCGGCAGCGCGGAGGTCGCCGAGCTCGATGCGCAGGGTCTCGAAAAATGCCAGTTCAAAACCATTTCCCGCCTCCATCGCCGCACGGACCAGCGAGACGGTGACTGGCGGGGCGAGTGGTTCGAGTTTCTCCGCGATCCGCTCGCAGCCGATTTTCACCAGCATTTTCCGCATCCGGTCGAAGAGATCATCCAAGTGCAGCAGCTTGAGTGGACACTTGGTTTCCAAGTATTTCACGATGCCGCCGCGGATCTCCTCGACGAAGGGAAAATCCTCATGCTCCGCCGCCAGCGCGGCCCGGCGCAGGGCGTCATCCAGCCACGCGGTGTCGTAGTCGATCACTTGATAGCGACCGATTTGTAATGCAGGGCGATTGCCGATGAGGGAGATCACAGGATGGCTTTGGCGGGGAAAAATTTCAGTCCTTGAACAAACGTCGTTGGAAGGGATCGCGGGCGGCTCGGCGGGAGAGAGATTGGATTTCCTGGATGAATTCGTTCACATCCTCGAACTGGCGGTAAACCGAAACATAGCGGACGTAGGCGACTGGATCGATCTGATGGAGCTTGTCCATCACCTTGCCGCCGATGTTGGCGGACGGTACCTCGCTCACGTGGTCCTTGTGCAGGTCGGTTAGAATTTCCTCCACCGCGCGGTCCAGACGATCCATCGGCACCGGACGTTTCTCGCAGGCCTTGATCAGGCCGCTCATGAGTTTCTCGCGGTTGAGAGCTTCCCGCGTGCCATCCCTTTTCACCACGCGCAACTCGGTGCGCTCGATCTGCTCGTAGCTCGTGTAGCGGTAAGCGCACTTCAAGCACTCGCGACGACGACGGATCGAGGTCCCGTCCTTCGCCGACCGGGAGTCGATAACCTTGTCTTTGAGAGAACCACATTGGACGCAACGCATGGACGGTTGGGAGATGCAACGTCGCGGATCTTAGTCCTCCATCTGGTAGCGTCAATCCAAAAACTACGACATATTTAGTAGGTATCTAGAAAATTTTCAGGAAATACCGACATCACTCTTCCAGCCAGCGGCCCAGGGCTTCTTCGAGTGCTTCGTTGCGGGTGATGCCGAAAGATTCGCCCGCCGCGACGGTGATGCGGCGGCCAGCGCTATTCTGGAAATGCAGCAGGACGGGCGTGGTGCCGGGGTGGTTGGTGAGGGCGAGTTTGATTTCTATCAGGTCTCGTTCGCTATGGCGGGTCGTCCAGAGCATGAGTTCCAGCGGACCTTTGGTATTCGCGGCGGTGCGCTTCGGCTTGAGTTCGGCGAGTTCGTAGCCGGTCAGGCGGCGGCCACCGGTACGGTCGTCGGCCTGGACCCCGCATTTCAGGCGGATAATTTTTCCCGCTTCTAACAATCCAGCATCCCGGGATGGGACGAAGGTCTCGCCCCAGAGCATGATCTCGCTGCTGCCAGTGAAATCCTCAAGCACGAGCACGCCGAAGGGCTTGCCGGTTTTGGTGGTTTTCGCATCCAGTGAGCGGACCATGCCGGCGAAGGGAAAACGCTCGCGAGGATTGGATAGATCGAGTTCGTCGATGAGGCCAATCCGGTGGTATTTACTGGAGTCGATCACGCTGCGGAACTTGTCGAGCGGATGGCCGGTGACATAGAAACCGAGGAGTTCCTTTTCGTGAGCGAGGCGTTCTTCCTTGGTCCATTCCTCGATGCTCGGTGTGGATGAATGCTTGGATTTGGTTTTCGCGACGGGGGCGGAAAATTCCATGGAATCGAACATGGAAACCTGTCCGGATGCGCGGTCGCGCTGGGCGGACGAGGCGGAGGCGACGACTTGTTCGAGGCGGGCAAACATCCCGGCGCGGGTTTCGCCGGTCCAGTCGAGCGCGCCAGCCTTGGCGAGATTTTCGAGGATGCGCTTGTTAACGACCTTGGAATCGAGGCGCGAGGCGAAATCATCGAGCGAGATGAATTTCCCGTTTTTCCCGCGGTCTTCGATGGCGATGGCCATAGCTCCCTCGCCGCAGTTCTTGATGGCAGCGAGGCCGTAGCGCACGCCTTTGGAATTGTTAGGTAAGACTTCGGGAGAAAAGCGGAGCTGCGACGCATTGAGATCCGGTGGCAGGATTTCCAGACCCATGCGATGGCACTCGGATACGAAGACGCCGATCTTGTCGGTGTTGTGGATTTCGTTAGATAACAGGGCGGCCATGAACTCGACCGGGTGGTTCGCTTTCAGATAGGCGGTCCAGTAGGATATATGGCCGTAGCAGGCGGAGTGGGATTTGTTAAAACCGTAACCCGCAAACATGGCGATCTTGTCGAAAATCTGGTCCGCCAGCTTCTTGCCAATGTTGTTCGTCTTCTCCGCACCCTCGACGAATTTCGCCCGCTGCTTCTCCATCTCCACCGGGTCTTTCTTGCCCATTGCGCGGCGGAGAAGGTCGGCACCGCCGAGCGAGTATCCGGCGAGCACCTTGGCGGCGTTCTGGACCTGTTCCTGATAGATCATGACGCCAAAGGTATCGCCGCAGACAGTTTCTAACAGTGGGTGCTCATACATCGCGCGGGTGCGGCCTTTTTTCACATCGAGCATCTGGTCGATGAACTGCATGGCTCCGGGACGATAGACGGCGAGAAGGTCGATGATGTCGTCGATTTTCTCGATGGCATACTTGCGACAGGTCTCGACCATGCCGCCGGATTCAAGCTGGAACACGCCCATCGTCTCGCCGCGGTTGAGCAGCTCGAAGGTTTTCCAATCCTCCAGTGAGACATTTTCAATCGTGAAATCCGGGGTGTGCTTGCGGATGTGCTGTACGGCTTCCTGGATGACTGTTAGGTTTTTCAGGCCGAGGAAGTCCATCTTGAGAAGGCCGACATCGGTGATGGCCTTCATGTCATATTGGGTGACGACTTCGCCCTCATTTCCTCGTGTTAGCGGGACGTGTTCGTCGAGCGGCCGGTCACCGATGACGACACCGGCGGCATGGACGCCGACGTTGCGGGCTAGGCCTTCGAGCTTGGTGGCGTAACTCCAGAGTTGCTGATAAGTGGAACTGCTTTCGATGAGTTCCTTCAGTTCGGGCTTGGTTTCGTATTCCTTGGCGAGGGTGGCGTCCGGTTTCGCCTCAATGAGTTTGGCGATGCGGTCGCCCTCGCCGTAGGAAATCCCCATCACGCGGCAGACGTCGCGCAGGACGCTCTTCGCACCGAGTTTGCCGTAGGTGATGATGTGGGAAACGCTCCGCTCACCGTATTTTTTCCGGACGTAGGCGATGACCTCAGTGCGTCGGCTCTGGCAGAAGTCGATATCGACGTCGGGCGGGCTGACGCGTTCCGGGTTGAGGAAACGTTCGAATAACAGGCCGAAGCGCAACGGGCAAATGTCGGTGATGCCCATGGCGTAAGAGGCCAGTGAGCCCGCCGCAGACCCCCGGCCGGGGCCGACGGGAATGTCATTGTCGCGTGCCCATTGGATGAAATCTGCGGTGATGAGGAAGTAGGACGCGAAGCCCAGTTTGTTGATCGTATCGACTTCGTACTTCAGGCGTTCCGCGATTTCCGGCTCCACCGCGCGTAATTCGCCATAGCGTTTCACGAGGCCATCGCGGCAGACTTTCATGAGGTATTCCTCCCGTGGGCTGCCGTCGGGCGTGCCGAACTGCGGATATTTCTCCGAGCTGGTCGAGTCGAGTTTCAGGGTGACGTTGCAGCGCTCCGCGATTTCTAACGTCGCATCGCAGGCACCGGGAACATCGGCGAAAAGCGTGCGCATTTGGGCCGGTGTTTTGAAATATACCGCGGTGCTGTAGTGAGTCCGGTTTTCGTCGATGACCAAATTTCCTGTGCCGATGCAAATCATCACGTCGTGCGCCTCATGATCGGCCTGATGGAGGAAATGGACATCGTTTGCGGCCACGATCTTGAGGTCAAGTTCCGTGGCGAACTTGAGCAAAGTGGTAGTGACGAGGCGCTGCGGTTCGAGGCCGTGATTGTGGAGCTCGATGAAGGTGTTGTCCTGGCCGTATATTCTAACGAGATCCATCAAAGTTTCACGGGCCTTGTCTTCGTCGCCTAACAATAGCCACTCATTCACCGGACCGGAGATGCAGCCTGTTAGGCAGATAATACCTTTAGAATACTGTTTTAGAGAATCCCAATCCACGCGCGGCTCGCCCTGATAGACGCCCTCCAGGTTGGCCTTGGTGACGAGCTTGCTTAAATTTGCCCAGCCCTCGTTGGTTTCTGCTAACAGCGTCAGGTGGGTCGAGCGCTTGCGACCGACGACCTCGCGCTTGTCATTCATGGCACCGGGGGCGAGGTAAATTTCGCAGCCGAGGATTGGTTTCACGCCAGCTTTGTTGCAATCTTGGTAAAATTTAATCGCGCCGTAAAGATTGCCGTGGTCAGTAAGGGCGACGGCGGGCATGCCGAGTTCGGCGGCGCGTTTGGCGAGATCCTTGGTGCGGATCATGCCGTCGAGCAGAGAAAATTCCGTATGCAGGTGGAGGTGGACGAAGGAATCGGACATCAGACGGCCCGACGCTAGCGATCCCGCGTCAGACCGCAAGCGGCAGGACCCGTGAATGCCTGAATCTTAAAAATTTCTCTTGCCTTTTCGATTTTTCAGAATTAACTGAAAACAGTGACCACCGAAGCGACAAAGCTCAAGCAAGCGAGAGACGAGTTCGTCTCGCAGTGGGGCGCGCTTGGAACGCAGTGGGGGATCAATCGGACGATGGCTCAGATCCACGCGTTGCTGATGACCGCGCCGCAACCGATGACAACGGACGAGGTGATGGAGGACTTGGAAATCAGCCGTGGGAATGCCCACACGAATCTCAAGGAACTGGTCGCGTGGGGTCTGATTCGAGTCGTCGTGAAAAAAGGTGAGCGGCGCGAGTTTTTTGAGGCTGAGAAGGATGTGTGGCAAATTTTCACCATCGTCGCCCGCGAACGGAAACGCCGGGAAATCGAGCCAGCTCTCGCAATCCTCCATAAGTATGCCGAAGAAAGCCGGGAGATTGATTCGACTGAGGGCAAGGCTTTTCACGAGCAAATGCGCCAGCTTGAAGAATTTGTTGGATTTGCCTCGAAGATGGCGGACCGGGTTTCATCGCTGAAATACGGATTCGCGGTTCAACTCGCCACCAAACTGCTTGGGTAAATAATTTTTTTTGCTGCTATCTTTCATAATTTTCTGAAAGATCGAAATAGATGAAAACAAAAATAAGAAAAGTCACAACATGAATGCAACCGTAACAACCTATGGACTCTATTTAATGATCGCGCTGCCACTCACGATCTGGGTGGCGCGGAATTTGTTCCGGAACGGCCGGATCTTTCTGGTGGATTGCTTCCACGGCAACGAGTCCTTGGCGGACAGTGTGAACCAATTGCTCGTGGTGGGCTTCTATCTGGTGAATTTCGGTTTTGTCTCACTTTACCTCAAATTGGCCGATGAAGTGCATGAGATTCGCGGGATTTTCGAGGCGCTCAGCGGCAAGCTCGGGGTGATTTTGTTAGTCCTCGGTGGTATGCATTTCTTCAACCTCCTCGTCTTCACAAAAATGCGGAAACGTGCGACTTGGGATCAAGCGCCGCCTCCATTGCCACCTGCTGGAAACATTTTCAAAAAGCCTGAACCCCGCCATCCATGAATACTCTAACCAACATCCATTTATGAACCCTGTTATCGTGATTTTTGGAGCCAATGGCTTCCTCGGCCGCTACCTCACCCGCTATTATGCCCGCCGTGGCAAAGAAGTTGTCGCCATCGCCCGCAGCCGCGAGGGCTGGAGTGGCGACGGAATGTTTCTGGAATGGGACGGGAAA
>JANXMQ010000165.1 GCA_025354565.1 Akkermansiaceae bacterium | reverse complement strand
GTGATGCTTTTTGCATGCCTATCCGATTCCCCAACCTTTCCGAACCATCCGGCTGGACGAAGGACACTCAAGCCTTCTTTCGCCCCTCCGCCGCCTGTCTTGCCCGTTGACTTCCAAACGATTCCACCTCTATCCTCACCACGTAAGAAACTTCAGCTCGCCGAAGCATATTGATATGCAGGTGGGCTAACAACCACTGTTCGGTAAAAAGATGAAGAACCTCATTTCCCCTCTCGTTGTGCTCCTCTTGGTTAGCGGTTGCTCACAGAATCGGCTTCCCGATCCCTATGCCGGGTTCAAGCATGACGATGTTGCACAGGGCTACTGGAAGGAAGTATCGAGTGACGATAAGTCCATCCGGGAGTTGCACTTCCACACCAAGGGCTTTTCTGTCACATACAGCCCTTTCGAAAGTTACAAAGACTACTGGGGAACTTACACGCTGAATGAGAAGAAGGACAAGATCCGGTTCACAGTAGATGGCGGCAATCGCCGCCCGGAGTTCATCAAAGCGACTGGCGCCTTCCAGCAACAGGGCAAAGATGAAATCAGGATTGATGGAATCGCCTTAGACTCCCGAAAGCCTACTAAGAATCACTTTCGTTTCGAGCGCTTCCGTTCCGATCAATGATACCGAACAAGTCGTCGCGCACCAACGGGCCATAAGCTTTGCAATCACTTTTCAACCTCCTTCTCAGTCGCGCCCGTGGGCGGACATTTAACGTTAGGCAAAATAATCCACTAGCTTTGTCCGAGAAGCCAGCTACTCTACCGCCATGACACAAGTTACAACATTACTCAAAGAGGCATCGAAGCTCGATCTCCCTGAGCGGGCTGAACTTGTATCGTCGCTACTAGAAGATCTGGATCCTGAACCACATTATGTCAGTGATGAGGAAGTTTTAGAGCGTCTGGAAGAACTAAGGTCTGGCAAGGTCAATGGACTCACCAAGGAAGAATTTTGGAAGGCATGTGGACGACCATAAGCAATGCGCGTTATCAGACATCCGAAGTTGGCAGAAGATATTCGCGATGCGGCGATGCATTATTCTGAGATTTCAGAGAGAGTATTTTCGTCATTCTGGAATGAACTTGATGCGGTCATTGAATCCATAGAGCGGAATCCAAGAAGTCATCATTACGACTCTTGTGGATTAAGGAGGGCTAACATGAAGAGGTTTCCATATCATCTCTTGTATGAGATCAACGACGATACGATCTTCGTGGTTGTGTTTCGTCATGACAGGAGACACCCAAGCTTAGGGACCCAGCGACGAATCTAACCAGAATCCCAACAAGCCGCATCATCCAACCACTAGGAGCCGCCCTGTTTACATGACTTCCCGTAATTACAA
This sequence comes from Akkermansiaceae bacterium, assembly GCA_025354565.1. Lineage (GTDB taxonomy): Bacteria > Verrucomicrobiota > Verrucomicrobiia > Verrucomicrobiales > Akkermansiaceae > Luteolibacter. The sequence continues at coordinate 8,274 of JANXMQ010000165.1, read as the reverse complement.
CCTCAACCCCGTGATCCACGCTCGCCCCCGCTCCTAGTGGTGGATGTGCTCATCGTTGGGCCGAAAGCATATGACGAAGGAACATATAGCTCTCTTTCCGAAAAGCCCCCCCTCAAGAAAAGCTGTTGTCATCATCCTGATTGTTGCCAGCGTTGGCCTTTTCGTTGCTGGTGGAACATTGGTTCGTCGCCAGCAGGCAGCGGCGGACCGGAGCGAAGCTTTTGGACGCATGTGCCAGATGAGGGTTGCGCTTCAAAGTTACGAATCCGAACATGGAACATTGCCTCCGCTATGTTTGCGAAACAATCAGGGAGTTGCAATTCAGAGTTGGCGGTCGTTGATGCTTCCCTATCTTGGTAATTCATTCCCGATAAACTTGAACCTCTCTCAGCCTTGGAACAGCGACTTCAATCGAAAAATAATTGATACCATTCCTCAAAGAGACTGGCTGTGGTTTGTGCTGGACGGAAGGAATGTGCCATCTCCTGTATCCACTCACCTTCTGGCTTATGTCGGCCGCGAATCTATATGGGAAACCAAAACAGGCCTGCCAAAAGGCCAAACCACTGAGCGTCCCGGCGCCATCCTGTTAATTTGGGTACCGAGGTGCAACCTTCATCCGTTGCAACCGGGCGACATATCGGAGGAAGAAGTCCGTGAGAGAGTCGAAAAGGGGGAAGAAGTTCTTTTTATCGCAGCCAGTAGCGGATACAGCTACGGCGTCGTGACCCTCGACCGAGGCGAGTTGGAATTTCACGCCACAAATCCAGAAGCCCAACAAGCCGCGCCATTCAACGGCGATAAGCCGTCAAATTGAATTCGGGCGTCCATCCCGCCGTGGATGCACATCTAACGTTGTGCGCCGAGCCAAGCAAGGCGCTTCTTATCAGGTGAAAGACCTGTTGTTTCAAAACCTAGCCAGTAGAAACTACCGAGTGTTGCAGTTGTGTTAGCTAACCCGATAAACTGTCGCGGAAGAAACCGCGTGAACAACAAGAAGCCTGAGGTTGCCTTGGAGGCCGAAGGATGGGGAAACAGCATGATTGAAGCGTACACAGACTGCCAAGCACGGAGTGCGTTCATCATGCGAAGCCTGCCCGCAGGTCCCGAAGGGACAAAATCACATAGGCCACAGGGCGTCTCGCAAGCGCCTGAAGGTTGATATAGCCCCGTAAGAGTGTCATGTGGAAGTAGATTCACTAATGTTATGAAGAATCCAGCATCCGAAGTTGCGTCAAGGCAAGTGACTAGGATTCCACCGGGGTCGATCAAGACCGTGGCATGTGTGAAGAGAGGCGAAAAAATAGATGAATCCACACACGACGCCCAGTAATGAATCTGAAACGGATTTAGCTTCTCCAGCAACCGCTCCGGGGAAGCCTTGTTCTTCCTGTGGAAGCTCAAATACAACCAAAGATAGATTCGCTAGGACGAGACCAAACATTATTTTTCTTCTGCTTTTTGGCTGGTTTTTTTCTCTTGGTCAAAGGTGCTTTTGCAAAGCGAACGGATCTTTGTAGCAAAAAATGGTGCGCACGTGCCATGCGCAGCAAACACGATCCGATGAAGAAGTTCGTGGGGATACTGCGCGCCCACGAAGATCTGCGTACATCCTGAATCGGTTCTTGATTTCGGGCCGGCGGTCGGGCCGAATCATTTCGTTCATGAACCAGCACGCATCCAACATCATCTGCGCCGCCTTGGCCTGCGCGCCACTAACCGCCACTGCCGGTACTTATATCCATGATCCACATGTTGATGAGCAGACCCATGACAAAAATGGGCCTTTCAACTATTTCCTGACCCCCAGTGACGCGCTCGGTTTCACGGACAGTCCTAAAGCCTTCCAACTTACGGGCGATGGCGCGATCAGTAGCTACTGGAGCGAGATGACGCTATGGGCGGGCACGCCGCTTAAACGTCTGAACAGCCGTGTCCGTACTCTGGATGAAGGTTGCCTGCCGATCATCAATTACGGGTCTCTGGTGGATGGAATCGAATATCGCGTGAAGACCTTCGCCGCGCCGGCCGAAATGGAATCACAGGGAAATCTGTTAGCTTTCTGCCGTATCACGGCCTCCAATCCGGGCGAGAAATCTCAACGGGTGGCAATCGGTGCGCGGGTATTTGATCGCGAGGGGGCTTGGAGACATCCGCTTTTCGACAAGGTCAAACCCATGTGGTGGTATGACCGTTTCATCGACCAAAGCAAGTGGCAGCCATGGAAATTATGGGAGGCTACTGAAGTGCGTGACCTTAACGAGGTTTTCAGGAAGGACAGCAACCATCTCATCCAAGCCTACAAGCCCGATGAGTCCGGTTGGAAGATCCTCACGGTGGCTGAAAACGTGGATCCATTTGAATTCATCATCGAGCTGGGTCCGGGGAAGTCCGCCTCCGTCGATTTTGTCATGCCTTTCACTCCGGTGTCAGGCGAGCGGGGTACGGAAGTTAAAAAGGTGGGGGCGGCGTTGTTTGATGATTATCTCAAGCGCACCACGGATTACTGGCACCAACGGCTGGATTCCGGAACGACTTTCGAAGTTCCCGAGAAAAAGGTGATGGATATGCATAAATCATCGCTGATGTATGATCTGATGGCCCGCGATCTTGCGGCAGATGGGAAGACCCACATCCAAACAGTCAGTGATGTACAATATAATGAGTTCTTCTCACGCGATGCGGCATTCATCATTCACACCTATGACATGTTGGGATTTTCCAAGGTTGCGGAGGAATGCATCGAATACGTCCTGCTCAAAGACGAAAATGGCAAACTCAGTGGCTTGCGCACGACCCACCCGGATGCATGGGGGCAGGCTTTGTGGACATTAGCCGCCCATTACCGGATGACCGGTGATAAGGCGTTCGTGGAGCGTGTCTATCCGTTGGTGGCACCCCACATTACCAAACTGGAAGCAGAGATCGCCAAGGATCCATGGGGGCTATGGCCAGCGTCCGGACCTTATGACAACGAGCGGATCGACGGTCACTACACGGGCCACAGTTTTTGGATTTTGCGCGGCCTCAAAGATGCGGTCGAGATGGCCAACGTTGTCGGCAAGAAATCTGATGCGGCTCGTTTCCAAAAGGTCTATGAAGCCTATGAAAGTAAATTTCTGAATCGGCTGAAGGATATCACCGACAAAACCGACGGCTACATTCCGCCGGGGCTGGATGATCCGTTCGCCGGTATGGACTGGGAAAATGCCTCTGGCGGGGTCTATCCGTTCGGCGTGATCACTGCTGACAACCCGATGGTGGCGAACACGGTCAAGACGGTGCGTGATTTCGCCTATCAGGAAGGAATCATGACCTACGAGCACAATGCCTATAAAGTCCGAAAGTCGAAGGAAGGCAAAGGCGTTGACTGGTCTCAGCCGGAACACACGGTGATTCATCACTATGAAACATTTCAGGTGCTTGAAACTTTGCTGGCCCTCGGTATGGACCGTGAGGTGATCACAGACATCTATTCATTCCTCGTTCATACGGGCAGCACCAACACCGGATTTGAGTTCGACATCTGGGCTTGGCGTGACCGGAATTTCCACAACAACTACCCGCCTCACGGCTGGTGCGCCGCAAGGTTCAATGAATGTTTCAGAAACATGCTGGTCCGTGAAGATACCCATGAGCCGATTCTGCATTTAGCCTCGGCGCTGGCACCGCTATGGTTGGAGCCGAACAAGCAAGTGAAAGTTAAGAACGCTCCGACTGATTACGGAACTATTTCCTACACCATTGATGCGAGCGAAGGTGGGGCCAAGGTGAGCTTTGATTCAAAATGGCGGAAGGCGCCGAAAATGATTCAGTTTCATATTCCTTGGTTTGCACAACTTGGTTCAGCTTTTGTAGATGGGAAAGAAGTGAAAGCCGTGAATCGCGTCATTGAGCTGTCAGCCAATGTCCGTGAACTGGATATAAAGTGGACGTTAACACCCAAGCCCGAGCTCAGCTACCTCAAGGGTGTGGAGCGGTATGTGGAGCGGTATTGGAAAATCCAATTTGGCGAGAAGATTCCGGGCTTCGACAGTCGTTGGATTTTTCCGGAGGAGTGAGCTTGATATAACGGATGGGGAAATGGGAGTTATAACAATTATCATCCTGCCGCCCGAGCTACTGGGCGCTGGGTTGAAATTTCCCGTCAGTTAGATAAGCCCGGGCCTCGCCGACAAGAAATAGCGAGCCGGCCACCAGGACCGGGTCTGCATGGGCGAGCGCGGCGGCGAAGGCACTGGCGAAGGTGTCACAAGCTTGATGCGGCGGGGCATCAGGTGGTAAATGTTCAGCGAGTTCGGCTACCGTCGCCGCGCGGGGGGAATCGACCGGACAAAGGAAAATCCGTGAGGCCAGCGGGGCGAGGATGGCGAGGATGCCTGCGATGTCCTTGCCGCTGACGGCGCTGAAGACGAGCGCTGCCTTTTTGCCGGGAAAGCAGGTCTGCCAGGTGGCTGCTAGAACGGCCGCGGACTGGGGATTGTGTGCACCGTCGAGGACGACGCCGGGGCGGATCACTTCAAACCGCCCCGGCCAGTTGACGTGGCCGAGACCGTAGCGCACGCAGTCGGAGTTGAGCGGAATGCCGGCGCGGTGAAGCGCCGCTATCGCGACGGCGGCGTTCCATGTCTGATGCTCGCCGACGAGGGCAAGAGAATATCCTAACAGCGGCTCGTCAATGAACTCCAGAGGCACCCGTTTTTCATTGGCTTCCTGCTCCAAAACGTGCGTCACCCCGGCGGTTTGAGGGGCGGAAATGGCGGGTTTTCCACGGACGAAAATGCCCGCTTTTTCGAGTGCGATTTCTTCCAGTGAGTTTCCCAGCCACTGCATGTGGTCGAGTCCGATGGGGGTGATCACGCAGACATCGGCGGGCACGGCGGTGGTGGCATCGAGCCGCCCGCCCATGCCGGTTTCCAGCACGATAAGTTCGCACTCGCGGAGCCGAAACCAGCGCATCGCGAGGACGAGTGAGATTTCAAAAAATTTGGGATGTGGGTCCATCCGCTCGCAGACGGCACGCAGCTCGGTAAGCATGGCGGCGCAGGTTTCTTCAGGGATTTGATCGCCGTTGACCTGGATCCGTTCGCGGTAGTCGATGAGATGTGGCGAGGTGAACAGTCCGCACCGCTGGCCGCAGGCGCGGGCGATGCTGTCGATCATCGCACAGGTGCTGCCTTTGCCGTTGGTCCCGGCGACGTGGATGACCTTCACGCCATGCGCGGGATAGGCGAGGAATTCCCTGAGCAAAAGGCGCGGCCCATCAAGTCCGAGTTTGATCCCGAACATCTGGGTGGAAAATAGCCAATTGATCGCCTCTCGGTAACGCATTGTGAGGCCCATCCATCACCCGGATTGAGGCTTCTGCCAAGCAGACAATTACCTATCGCCATGGCTGGAATAACGCCATCGCATGTGACTTCCGGGTGGGCATGCGATTTTTTGAAATCTGGGGAATACATTCGCGCCATTTTGCTCTAGCATTCAGCCAACCGCGACGAATCAAGTCACGGCACCGCAAACTTTCACCTCCCTAGCTACCCAATGAAACCGATCCTGGATAAAATTGCATGTCTTCACGCCCGTTTTAATCCACCCATGCAGTGCATGGTCCTGTTGTTTCTCCGCATCACCATTGGTTGGCGTTTTTATTTATCAGGCAGTGGTAAGTTGAGGCACTTTGAGGGAACCAAGGAATTTTTCACCGACCTACATATTCCGGCTCCCGGCTTCCATGCGGGTCTGGTTGGCGGCACGGAAATGATTGGCGGGCTGCTGTTGATTGCAGGTCTCTGCACGCGGCTGATCTCGGTGCCGTTAATTGTTTCGATGATCGTTGCCTACCTCACTGCTCACCGGGCCGAGGGCTTCAACAGTTTGTATGACTTCACCGATCAGGCACCGTTCATGTTTCTATGTGTTTGCCTAGTGACCTTGGTTTTTGGTCCCGGGAAAATCTCGCTGGATGGCTTGATTGCGCGCTGGTGGAAAAACCGGACCGACTGATCATCGGTTGGAGGCGAGCGCGTCGATTAGATATCGTGAAGGGCGGAAATTCTCGATGAGGATTTCGTTCTGCGTGCCGCGCTTCATTCGCACTTGGCTGATGTTGAAATTCGGGGTTTTGTGCGGGGCGAACAGGATGTCATCATGGGTCGAGTTCTCATGTTTCTTGAACATGCTCGGCAGAATATCACCGCCGAGATGGTCGTCGCGGCCAGTGGCGAGGTGACAGGTGCCTAACACTTTTTCGTCTTGGATATCCGCACCGGATACAGGGAGGACTTGGGTGCCGAAACCGAGTTCGCCGAGGGTGCCGGTCATCGGGTCATCGGCAAGGCGGGCGTTGTGCGCGTCGATGGTGGCCTGGCTGCCTTGAATGAGCGTGGAATGGATGATGCAGCGGTTTTCAACTTCGAGCACCCCGAGTGTGCCGTCCTCGTATTTCATGGGAAAATGTCCGCGGGCATCGACTGGCACGAAGTAAACCTCACCGGCGGGGAGATTGGCGATGTCGGGATTTTTTCCAACACAGAGGCCATGGGATTTCTGAGCGTCTTGACCGCCTAGTCCGAGCCAAGCTGTTAGAACGCGACCGTCTTCGAGGGTGAAGTCGATTTCGATCGAGTCAGCGTTCGTTAGAGCGAGGCGCAGGCGTTCCGCATCTTCCGAGACTTCATGGTAATCAACGGCGAGGCCGGAGTTGAGGATGACGTCGTTGAGGCCATGGAGAGTGGCACCCCGGAAGCCATATTGTTTGCATTTCGCGGTGAGCGGCGCGGTGGCGGAGAAGGTCGAGATGCAGAGGATCAAATCGTAGTTTGGATAGATATCGGCATCCAATGAGAGCAGGTTTCCTTTCGTGTCCCAGATCTCATCTGCCAAATCGAGATTGGATCCGCGGGTGCATCGGAAGGCGAACATTTCGCCACCCGTCATGCCGAGTTCGTCGAGGGCGCCGTTCTGCAGTCCGAGATAGAAATGCTGATAGGCGTTTTTCTGAACGGGAAAGCCCGTTTGCCTGAGGTAGGCGTGGTCCCGCATGAGCGATACTGGCTCGTCAAAATCAATGAGGATGCAGACACGGCAGCCCTCGGTCGGAGAGAACACGGTTCCCAACAACCGGACGAGATCGAATGCTGGAAACTCGCGGTTTTCCGGATGAAGCAGAATTTCCTCGTGAAAGTAGTCGGGTAGGGCGGGCGCGGAGATGAGGGACATAGGCCGTTACCGTAAAACCATCAGGTTCCTTCGCAAGTGGGATTCGTGAAATATTTCATAGGATGCCGAGATCCGGCGAACCGCCCTCGTCCGACCCGCTATTTTCGCGCATCTCTTTGAGCACACCGGTCATGTCTTCGAGCGTGTCCCACAACTCTCTAACAACATAAAATGGCGCACCGCAGCGGGCGACGATCGCGAGGCAATCAGAGGGACGGGCGTCGAGCTCGATGATCTTCCGCTCCATGATTTCATTCTCGGCTTCCAGAATCAGCCGCGCGTAATAAATTTCATGCTCCATCCGCACGATCACCGCCCGCGAAACTTTTGCGCCAAAGGCTTCCAACGTCAGCAAATACAAATCATGGGTCAGCGGTCTCGGTGGTATCTGACCACTTAGCGATGCATTGATCGACGTCCCCACTCCCGGATCGATGTAAAATACGATGGTCTTCACCCCGTTTCCCAGAAATACGGCACACCCCGCCTGAGTGGGCAGCAGGGCGATCGGTTCTACGCGGATCAGATTAGCCATCGGACTCAGCATCTGCCGGGCCTCCGGATTTTCCAAGGCCAAAGCGGAAATTTGCATATTTCAAAAGCGGAGCATCTGAAAACTGCAGGTTCGGGGAATGAAATCGCCATGCTGTTTAAAATCCCACCTATTGAGAACCAGCGAGTTGCGAAGGAGTTGGAAAAATTTGTAAAAAAGGTGACAAAAGGGATTGACCGGTGAGAGGAGGGGGGACTAGTTTCCGCGCGTCGCCACGACGGAGGGCGACCGAGAGACAAGGCGTCGATCGCGGTGATCTTTGTAAGATCTTCACCCGATCGGCTTTTTAGTCCCCTCGAAACAAGCTCTTTGACAGGATGGCTCAGCGGAAATCGTGCCAAGAATCCCCTTAAAAAGGATTCGAAGCGCCTTAAGCAAGTAGGTTACGCTGGGCAGAGGAAAAAGATTAAATTGTGCGCTGCGCACCTGAAAATCATTTATCGGCAACGATATTGAAACAGTGCGCGGAAGCTGGCCCAAAAAGGAAACTTGAGAGGTCA
>JANXMQ010000154.1 GCA_025354565.1 Akkermansiaceae bacterium | reverse complement strand
AGGGCCTCAACCTGCGGATCAACCTGTGTATGAGAAAAGCCTACGGTTACCGCAGTTTCCATCTGCTACAAACCTCTCTCTATCACACACTTGGAGATCTACCCGAGCCAAAGTTCACCCACAGATTTTGCTGAAGAGCCATCTTTCCTGGAACTCCAGCCGCTTGGAAGGCAACACCTACTCGTTGTTGGAAACCCAGCGACTGTTCGAAATTGGCGAAGACGCCGAGGGCAAAGGCACTCAGGAAACGCAGATGATCCTCAACCACAAGGCTGCCATTGAAATGCTGGCAGACGATGCGGGAGAACTGGCTTTCAACCGTTATACCATCTGCAATCTTCACGCTCTTCTATCAGATAATCTCCTGACCGATCCAGGAGCTTGCGGACGCTTGCGCTCGCTACGGGTCGCGATCAGTGGCACGGTCTATCATCCGTTAGGAAATCCACAACAGATCGAGGAATGCTTCGGGGAAATTCTGGAAAAGGCCTCGGCGATTCTGGACCCGTTCGAGCAGGCGTTCTTCGTGATGGTCCATCTACCCTACTTGCAGCCTTTCGAGGACGTGAACAAGCGCGTCTCCCGGCTCGCCGCAAATATACCGCTCATCCAGCACAACCTATGCCCGCTTTCATTTGTGGATGTGGAATTGCACGAATATATCGGCGGTTTGATTGGCGTCTATGAATTGAAGCGAGTCGAGTATCTGCGGGATGTTTTCGCGAGGGCTTATCGACGTTCTTACGCTCGCTATTCCACCGTCAGGCAGACTTTAGGAGATCCAGACCCGTTCCGTTTGCGCCATCGCGCCGACATCGCAAAATTCGTTAGGGAAGTCGTGCTCGGCGGGATGGACAAACGCGTCGCTGCCAGATGGATCGCCGGCAATGCTGCCAGCATGATCCCGCTGGCGGAGCGTGCGAAGTTCATCGAAGTCGTCGAGACCGAACTCGGCTGCCTGCATGGTGGAAACATCGCACGCTACCGGTTGCGGCCTTCCGAGTTCGAGGCGTGGTTCAAGGACTGGAAATGAATTTCTAACTGTACCGTCCCACTCCCATCGCATCAATCGGGCGAAACAGCGGGTCTCCGGCGAGGAGATCCGCCACCAACCTGCCGCTTACAGGCGCTAGGCTGAGTCCCATCATCGCATGGCCAGTGGCGACTAACAGATTGGAGTGGCCCCGGACTTTTCCGAGATAAGGAATGCCATCGGGTGACACCGGGCGAAGTCCGGCCCATGGCTTGATACCCTCGAAATCTTGCTCGGAGAATTTCGGGAAATAGGCGTTCACCGACTTCACGATTCCACGCACGCGGGCCGGATTGATAGAAAGATCCAGCCCGCCGACTTCCATCGTGCCGCCGAAACGCAGGCTACTACCCATCGGCGTGATCGCAACCTTTGCCTCGGCGAAAATCGAACAGAGCTGCGGCAGTTCCGGCGGTGCAGGCAGTGTGAGAGAATATCCTTTTCCGGCCTGCAATGACAATTTCACCCCGATCAACTGCAACAAACCCGGCGTCCATGATCCTCCTGCTAGAACGAACCGCGTCCCATCAAACCGTCGGCCATTTCCGCTAACGGAAATCACCCGCCCATCCCGCGTCTCGATTCCATCAATCTCCACACCGCTCTCGATGATTCCGCCGAGCGCCAATACACGCCGCCGCATCGAGGCCATGAATCGCTCTGGGTCGAGATGACAGTCTTCAGGAAAATAAACCGCGCCAGCCACGTCCATCGTGATCGCGGGATCGAGTTGCGCAGCGGCGGCGGCATCGATGACCTCCGCTTTCAGGCCGATCTCATTCGCCGCATGGGACACTTCCGCCTCCTCGTCCAGCCCCTTCGCAGTCTTGCAAAGCATCAACAGTCCGCGTTTGGCTAGACCAAAATCCTCATCCTCCGCGAGCTCCGCGAACAATCGACGGCTTTCCAAATTCAGATCGCGCAACAGCTCACGGCTCGCCGCGACGTGGCGCTCGGTGGAATTCCGATAGAACAACCAGCCCCAGCGCATCAGATCTGGATTCAAACGCGGCCTAACATAAAATGGACTCTCAGGATTGAACATCCAACGCAGCCCCTTCGCGATCATCCCCGGCGCAGCGAGTGGCGTGAAATGGCTGGGCACGATCATCCCCGCATTCCCCATCGAGCAATTGTCGCCGCCCGCCGCCTCGCGCTCGATGACCGTGACCGGAAATCCACGTTTCAGCGCATAATAAGCCGAGCAAAGCCCGATGACTCCGCCACCCACAATGACCACTCGGTCCGATTTCTTTTCAACTAACATATTTAATGCCACTTACCCGAGTCTTGAAAAATTTCTGATGAAACCGCAATACCAAGTTCATCTCGATCCTCCAAAACCTCGAATGGCTTCATCCTTGGCCTTGACGGATGATTTCGTTGGGAATGTTAGGTGAGATCACTTCTCCAGAATGTCTCGAGCGAAGGGATCACCCTCTGCGGCGAGTTCCTTGAGATAGCCGAGAGAGAGGTCGCGGACGGATGCTTCGGGATGGTGCAGGCCTACTTCAGCGACTTTCGGGGTGAGGAACCGGGCGAGCATGAAGGCAGCTTCATCCGCGCAGGCAGTAGGGAGTTTGGCAAGGTATTCGCGCTCGGCTTTGGCTTCGAGGAACGAGATGTCCTGCGTGTCCTTGTCACGTCCGGTGGCTTGTTTGGTGACGAGCAAGTCGATCACATCTGGCACTCGCGTGCCGTCGTCGAGTGTTGTCGCCCGATCCCAGACATCGTCGAATTCCGAAATTTCCAGTTCGTTAGGGGCGCGAAAGATGTCGAGGGGGCGATCCATACCGATGACACGGATCACCTTGTCGTTCTCAATCACCATTGCGAGATCCGTTTCTCTAATGGGACTCCATGTTCCGATGCGGACCGGGCGGGCGGATGGGTAGTAAAAGATGACGGGACCTACCCGTGATACCCAGTCCTCAATAGTTCCCGCAGGATCTATCCAAATATCGGCATCGTAGGTATTTCGGCTTAAGCCATGTGAAATCACCGCGACTCCTCCCAGAGTAACGACCCGGAAGCGCTGAGCCAGCAACTCGATCAGTCCAGCTGCGGTAAGGGTATTTTCCATCGTTCCATATCTTCCTTGATCCGATCAGAAATCCACAACGCATCCGCGACGGAGCGGACGCCACCAGGGAGCCAAGGTTCCGAGTTGTCCGGGATTTGTTTTTTGCCCTTGGCAACATCGGCATTGCCCTCGGGTTTGCCTTGGCGGCGGCGCATAACGGCACGCGACTTCATCATGGAATAAAGCCACTTTTGACGGTCAACATTGGGCCGATATTGCTTCATGCTTGCTGGGAAATTAAAGCAGCGGCCGGGAGCTTGCAATCTTGGATTGCAGAAGGGATGCGAAACAAAAAAACCACCGCCCATTTTCAGGACGGCGGGTTGATGATGAGGCATGGCGGTTGGAAACCGCCGCACGGTGACTACTTGGCTGCGCGGAGCGCTTCTTCCTTGGCCTTGGCGATGACGTCGTCGGAGACGTTTTTCGGGCAAGGGGCGTAGTGGCTGAACTCCATGGAGAACTGGCCACGGCCGGAGGTCATGGTGCGTAGGTCACCGATGTAGCCGAACATGGCGGACAGCGGAGCCTCGGCCTTGACGCGGACACCACCTGGGGTCGGCTCCTGGCCTTGGATCATGCCCCGGCGACGGTTGAGGTCGCCGATGACGTCACCGACTTTTTGGCCGTCACTTAGCTATTCGGATGTGCGGTGACGAGTCGTGGGGCTTTGCTTGTTGCTTGAATCCAGACGGTAAGGATGCAGGGATTTTTACCGTCTGGGGTTTTGATCTGGCACTCGACGGTGAACTTTTTGCCGTGCCTCGTGATCTCGATTTCGGTGACAGTTTGGCTAGCACCATGAGCCCTAAGTGCTTCGGCAAACGCTTCCCAATAATCCGCCTTGAATCCTCGCTGAAGGAAGAACTTCGCTTTAGAAGCTCCGTCTTTGTGGGAAAGGTTGAGCAGGTAGGACGCGAGTTTGCTCTTTTCGACAAGTAACTGGTCGGAATCCGGTAAATTCTTGGGATTACTCATGCGTTTGCCATCAACCCCTCGATTTCATCCGCTTCCAGTGTCAAAACGACGGGGCGTGTGAGGCCACTGAGAAATTCCACTTCGTAGCCGCCTTCCTCGTAAACATGCACAATGGTTCCCTCTGCTCCTTTGGTGAGATCAACTTTGGGCATTGCCCGCAGTAGGCGCACCCGGCTGTGCTCGGGGAGCGCGGTGGGACTCACTAATTCGGTTTGTTGGATGATTGGCATCGTCGTGACGAAAGACACCATATCTCCTGCGAGGAATTTTTCGATCAATTTTCCTGCGTCCTCGGCCAGCTCGCGTTCCAGAACATCGGCACGGGCGCGGTCAGCGGCGGATTCCTCGGCGAGATCGGCGATGGTGTTTTCTTCGTCTTTGGAAAGTCGGACAATTTCAAGACCCAGGAGATCTTCTCCATCAATGTGAGGAATGCTGGAACCGTAGGCGAGCGATTTCACAAGTGGACGACCCAGCGCTGGATGAGACAACGCAATATAAAGATAGCCCGACCGCATCGTCGCACTAGCTGTGGGGGCAATTCTGAGAAGGTCGTCTGATGCCACCAGACCGTCATAAGCGATCGTGGAAAACGCAACATTTCCATTGATGCCATAAATTTGCCCCGAGCGGGCCATGAGAAGCCAACCGGGTTGGACCCTTCCTTTGTTGCGATCTCCAAAATTCCCGTCTGCAATTCTCCTCCCACTGTCAGGATTTATTTCAAAAACTGAGGAGCTATCGAGCAAAGAAACCCCATCTTCGGCGGGAATGCGTTTGAAGCGACCGGGCAACCACACATCGAAACCTGCCTCCGCGACGGAGATCATTCCTTTACCGTGTTTTTTCAAATGCTCACGAATCAACGAAACGCCGGGGTTGTGTAGGACTGACTCAAGCCGACGGCGACCGCTACAAAGAGCGGATGAATTGATCGAAAATCCATTCTCTCCCCAATCCTTCACCTCCAAGGAGCCAAGGGCATCTTCAAATCGTTGATCCGCTTCCGTCGCGGACTTTTGAGCGCGATTACGCAAGTCAAGAATGGCTTGGGTTTTCTCTTGGAAATATGCGGCTATCTCTGGCCGAACGACTGGGATTGGCGTTGCCGCCAAATGAGAAGGCTCAATGTGACGGATAATGCCACCATACTGTGCAGCACTCGCAATCAGTCTCGCTTGGGGGGAGCGAAGAAACGCATATATCCATCCAGCAAGTTCGTGCTAACGTGGTTGTACGCGCATGAAGTGGTGAGATATAATTGCACCTTCGTGCGCCTTCGTTGCCAAAGCGCAGCGCCCAACTGACGCAGAAGCTAAGACTAAAATAGTTCCTTCTTTAACAAAACGCCGTTCCGATGCAGATGTCTTTCCTACCGATAGCCATTTCCGAGGTTGCGGCCTAGCATCAAAAACCTGGCTAGTATTCAGATACGGTGCGCCAAATTCAGGTTCGACAATAACACTCTTGATACGTGGAGGAGCCCAAATATCTGCCATTTGCCCGAGTCGCTGCCAGCCGACAGCCCGTTCCTGAATGGCTAGGCGCAGTCCGTAGCCACTCGAAAGATAAGTTTCCGCCTCCATGCGGCGATCTCCTCTCCAAAGCAAATGCGCTTGGAGAGATGTCCATTTCGCGACATGGAAGAGCCACGTCTCGGAGGGCTGCACCGGGGGTGCGGCTAGTCTTGCTCGGATAGCCATTTGCGGAATGCTTGGGCGATTTGTTGGGTGTTGTCATCCAGCACTTTTTCCAAGACGCGCTGTTTGCTGAACACAGGCGAGCCATCAACATATTCGAGGACATCACGAAGGGTTTCCTCCACCACTTCGTTGCCGTGGCGGTCCCGGACGTAGGTGCGGTTTCCGCGTTTGTCGTGCCCGACGTGATTGGCCACGGCCATGAAGACGGCGTAATCGTTAAGCCTGCCTGCCGCCGTTTCCAGTGCGATGAGTTGCGGGTCTTTGCGCTCGAGGATGAGGATGCTGGTCTGAATGCTCACGTGAGGTTGAAACGCATCCGGGTGGAGATCAATGCTGGCGAGAATCTTCGTGTTTTGGAGTATCCACTGCCGCACGTAGCCAAGACCAGGGGAACCGAGAATGCCGTCAGGCAGAACGATGGCGCAGCGCCCGCCCGGACGGAGAAACTGGACGCAACGCTCGATGAAGAGGATTTCCGGTGGTTGGGATTTCACCGTATGGTCGCGTTTTTCCCATTGGTCGGTTTCCTTATTGTAGCTCCACGCATGGCCGAGGTCGTATTGCTCCAAAGTGGCGGAATCGGTGACCGGGATCTTGGAGCCGAACGGCGGATTGGTGAAGAGTAGATCGACTTTTCCGATCAGCTTCCGAGCACGAAGTTCATCGCTCCAGAGCACTGGTTTTTCGAGGGAATTGCCCTGATAGAGTCCGCCCGCGCCATCGTTGTTCATCACCATGTTCATCTTGGTGGCACGCACCAAGGAGGGATCGAAGTCGATTCCCACGATGAAATTTTTCGCAAACTTTTCGGAGCGGGCGCGAGCGGGTTCTGCTGCTCGTTGGAGATTGCCATTTCGCTTGGTCAGCTCGGAGGCTTTGATTTTTTCAAAGACGTGGTTCATCGCGGTGATGAGAAATCCACCGGTCCCGCAGGCGCAATCCATGATTAGGCTGTGTTCGTCTGGATCGAGCATGGCGACGGCCATCTGGCAGGCATTCCGCGGTGTAAAAAATTGTCCGCGGTCGCCCTTCAAGTTGTCGCCGACGATTTCCTCATAAGCCCGCCCTTTGACATCTACGTCACTCTCAAGGAGGGAATACATTTGTAGCTGGGTGACCAGATAGGTGAGAACGCTTGGCTTAAGTTCGATGGCTTCGTTCGCCTTGAAAATGCTGCGGTAGTCTTCGAGGACGACGGCCCAGAGCGAGTCGATGCGGGCCTTCACCTTCATGTGCCCGTTCACACTCTTGCGTTCGGTTGGTCCGGCAAAGAATTGGATCTCCTCGCTGTGCCGCTCGTCATGGATCTTGCAGAAGATGAGTTTGAGAAGTTCCCAAAAGGCTTGGTCCTTCTGAATTCCCTGATTGCCGTAGATGAAGTTGTGACAGCGGCGGAAGGCGAAAAGCAGGGCGTCGCTGGTGGCAGGCTTAAGCTGATCAAAGCGTGGACGGTCTGCATCATTCTCGTCCTGACCAAAAGTCGGCAGATCGGGGATTTCTTCCACGGTGCGATGCCCATCGGTAATGACGACACGGTAACAAGTGCGCTCGAGGCCATTGGTCCACATTCCGTGAGTCGCGTTGGGACTAGCGGAGAGATAGCTTTCCAGTTGGGCGACTCCTTCCTTTTTGTCGGCAGGTTTCACATCGCCCTTTTTACATTCGACAATAATAAGCGCGTTTGCTTGCTCGTGCTTTTCTCCGGGCGGGAAAATTACCAAGTCTGCGCGTTTGCTTGAACTGCCCAGCTTGGTTTTAAATTCCACCGCGATGTCCGCCTTGGCATAGCCGTATTCCCTCACCAATGATTTGGCGATTTCCTGCCGGACGTATTCTTCCGGAGTTTCGTTCCGCTGGGTCTCCCCGTCGATGTAATCGAGAACCTTTCCCTGCGCGACAATGATCGCACTCGGTTTAAGTATGTGGGAGAACACTGGTTTAGCTGCCATTCGTGCAAAGGTTCAAGCAGTAAAATCGCTTTGGTGGAAGGCTGAAAATAGAATATCTACCGTTCACTATCTTGCCTGGGCGAAAAAAACCGCCGCCCATTTTCAGGGCGGCGGGTTTTGTATGGAAGGGCATGGCGGTTAGAAGCCGCCGCCACGGGTTACTTGGCGGCGCGGAGGGCTTCCTCCTTGGCCTTGGCCTTAGCGATGACGTCATCGGAGACGTTTTTCGGACACGGCGCGTAGTGGCTGAACTCCATGGAGAACTGGCCACGGCCGGAGGTCATGGTGCGGAGGTCGCCGATGTAGCCGAACATGGCGGACAGCGGGGCCTCGGCCTTGACGCGGACACCGCCGGGTGTCGGATCTTGGCCTTGGATCACGCCGCGGCGGCGGTTGAGGTCGCCGATGACGTCGCCGACTTTTTCATCGGGCGTGAAGACGTCGAGTTTCATCATCGGCTCAAGCACTTGCGGCGCGCACTTGACCATGGTCTGGCGGTAGGCGGCCTTGGCGGCGATCTCGAAGGCGATATTGCTGGAGTCCACGGCATGGAAACCACCTTCGTTGAGGGTGACCTTGAAATCAAGGCAAGGGTAGCCGGCGAGTGGGCCTTTGTGAATGGAGGTTTTGAAGCCTTTTTCCACGGCGGGAATGAACTCCTTGGGGATGCTGCCACCGACGACTTTGGACTCAAAAATGAAGCCAGAACCCGCTTCGCCGGGCTCGATGGTGTAGTCGATTTTCGCGAACTGACCGGAACCACCGGACTGTTTCTTGTGGGTGTAGCTGTCGTTGACAGGCTTGGTAATGGTTTCCCGATAGGCGACCTGTGGGGCACCGACGGAGACCTCGACTTTGTGGGTGCGCTTGAGGATGTCGATCTTGATGTCGAGGTGGAGCTCGCCCATGCCCTTGAGAATCATTTCGTTGGTTTCCTCGTCGGTTTCGACGCGGAACGAAGGATCTTCCTGGATCATCTTGCCGATAGCGTTGGCGAGCTTTTCAGCGTTGGCCTTGTCCTTCGGTGCGACGGCGATGGAAATGACGGGATCCGGGAATACCATCGGCTCAAGGGTGGCCGGGTTTTTCTCGTCGCACAGGGTGTGACCGGTCTGGACGTTCTTGAGACCGACAATGGCGACGATGTCACCCGCTTGGGCTGAGTCGATCTCGTTGCGCTTGTCGGCGTGCATTTCGACCATGCGGCTGATGCGCTCAGTTTTTCCGGTGAAGGAATTGAGCACAGTGTCGCCCTTTTTGATGGTGCCCGAGTAAATGCGGGTGAAGGTGAGTGCGCCGAACTTGTCGTCCATGATCTTGAACGCGAGGCCACGGAACGGAGCCTTGGGATCGATGACTGCGAACTTGCCAGTTGGCGTGCCTTCTTCGTCCACTTCGGGAAGCGGCTTCACGTCGGTCGGAGCTGGGAGGTAGTCAACGACGGCGTCGAGCACGAGCTGGAGGCCCTTGTTTTTGAACGAGGAACCGCAATAGGTCGGGAAGAATGCGAGGTCGATGGTGCCCTTGCGGATGCACTTTTTGATTTGCTCGACCGTCGGCTCGGTCCCTTCGAGGTAGGATTCCATGATCTCGTCGTCCTGTTCAACGGCGGTCTCGATGAGCTGGGCGCGGTATTCCTTCGCCTTGTCCACCATGTCGGCGGGGATTTCCTCGATGGTGAAATTTTCCGGTTGGCCGGATTCGTCCCAGACGTGGGCTTTCATGGTGAGCAGATCGACCACGCCGATGAATTCACTTTCCGTGCCGATTGGCAGGACCATGACGAGCGGGGTGGCACCGAGGATTTTCTTCACCTGGGCGACGACGCGGTAGAAATCCGCACCGATCCGGTCGAGTTTGTTGACGTAAATGACCCGGGCGACTTCGGAGTCGTTCGCGTAGCGCCAGTTGGTTTCGGATTGTGGCTCAACGCCGCCGGAGCCGCAGAACACGCCGACGCCGCCGTCGAGAACCTTGAGCGAGCGGTAAACCTCGATGGTGAAGTCCACGTGGCCGGGGGTGTCGATGATGTTGAACTGGTAGTCTTTCCAGAAGCAGGTGGTGGCAGCGGATTGGATGGTGATGCCGCGCTCGGCTTCCTGTTCCATGAAGTCCATCGTGGATGCACCGTCGTGGACCTCACCGATTTTGTGGATCTTGCCGGTGAGCTTGAGAATGCGTTCGGTGGTGGTCGTTTTGCCCGCATCAACGTGGGCGAAAATGCCGATGTTGCGGTATTTGCTGAGGTCCTTCATAACGGATGATTGCTTCTGGTTGGCAGGCACGGTTTCGCGCCGGGGGGCAGATTCCTAGTCGAGGATTACCGTTTGGCAACCCTAGAGTCGGTCAACGCGGCATTTTCGCGTAAATATCGTCCCCGCAGAGGATCATTTCTTACGGGTTGCAGCGATCGCCCAGCGGCCGACATGACGATGATGGCATTCTGGAACCCTCGCAGTTTCAGGGATGCCGGAACACCCGCTTACACATTTGCTAGACTCGACATCATCACGCCGCTCAAATGCTGCCCACCTTGCCACTGTCTGAAAACATGAAACCTTCCCGCGCATCCAAAACCGTCATTCTCTCGCTGCTATTGCCTCTCGCCAGCTTGGCGCAGAACAAGCCGAAGGAGGTGAAGTCCCCATACCCGGCCTGGACTCACTCGGGTGCGTTCGCAATTTTAACCACACCCGATGGAGCGAATCTCCCGGCATCGGCATCGGTCGAGCAGTTTCCGCTGCTGGTGCGGCTAACTAGCGATTGGTTTGATTTCGCGCAGGCGAAAGAGCATGGCGAAGACCTACGCTTTTCCTCGGAAACTGGCGAGCTGCTGGCCTACGAGATCGAGGAGTGGGACAAGGCGAAAGGCCAGGCCAGCATCTGGGTGCGCGTACCGCGCATTACGGGAAATTCAACTCAGGCAATCCGGATGCACTGGGGCAAGGCCGATGCGGCGGGCGAATCAAACGCGAAGGCAGTATTCAACGAGTCTAATGGATTTGTCAGCGTGTGGCACATGGGCGGTGACGCGAAGGACGCTGTCGGCACGGTCGAAAGCAAGGACACCGGCACGACGCCGGCAGCGGGCGTGGCAGGAGAGGCCCGCCATTTTGATGGGCAACACGGCATTTCCGGAGGCGATCCCATCACGGGCTATCCCGCAGGTTCGGATTCGAGCAGCACCGAAGTCTGGTTCCGGGCGGAAAAGCCGAATGCTTCGATCATCGGCTGGGGTGACCAAAAACAACAGTCGAAGGTGGTGATGCAATTCCGCAGTCCGCCGCATATAGTGATGGATTGTTGGTTTTCTGATGCCAACGTGGATGGTAAAGCCAGCGTCCCGTTAGGCGAATGGAATCATGTCGTCCACACCTACCAGAAGGGCGAGGCAATGCTCTACGTCAACGGGGTGTTGGATAGTTCTAGCAAGAATGCGGGGTCGCCATTGAAGGTCCCGAATCCCGCAAAACTGTCGCTCGGCGGTTGGGCGGGTACCAATGATTTCAGGGGCGATCTCGACGAGGTGCGCATTTCAAAAGTCGCACGCCCGGCAGAGTGGGTGCGATTAGAATACGCAAATCAAAAGCCGCTGAACACCCTCGTTGGGCCGCTCGTCCAGTCGGGGAATGCGTTCGCGGTTTCACCTGAAAAAATTGTAGTGGAGGAAGGCAAAAGTATCACCTTCACCGCACAGGCTGGCGGCGCACGCAAATTGTATTGGTCACTCGTCCGTGATGGGCGCGAGGAGGTGGTGGCGACCGATCGCTTTCATTACAACTTCACCGCTCGACGCGTGACCGCCGATATGAATTTAGTGCTCCGCTTGAAGGCGGTATGCGCGGACGGTGTGAAGACGAAAGACCTATCGATCACGGTAAAGAAGACGATTCCCGATCCGGTGTTCACGCTCACCGCGCCGACCCCATGGGACGGAAGGAAAACAATCGAGGTCGTGCCGCAGATCACGAATCTTGCGGCGATGAAGGGAAAGGGTGTAGGTGATCTAACCGTCAATTGGAGCGTCGGACCGCTCGCCGTGATCAAGGATGCCTCGTCTAGCAAACTCATCCTCAAGCGCGCGCAGGACAGCGGCAAGTTGATTGTTACTGCAAGCATCAGCAACGGCGGCGCACCCGTCACGCAGAGCTGCAACATCGAGGTGAAGGAGCCAGCCATGGATCCGTTCGTCGATCGCGAGCCGTCCAAGGACGAGAAACCGGAGGAAGGTCAATTCTACGCTCGCGATGAAAAAAACGAAGGCACACTCTTCTACAACGGCACTCTAACCGAACCAGCGACCGCCGTTTTTCTCAAACTCTACGCGGACGACC
The DNA here is from genome assembly GCA_025354565.1 of Akkermansiaceae bacterium. Taxonomy (GTDB): domain Bacteria; phylum Verrucomicrobiota; class Verrucomicrobiia; order Verrucomicrobiales; family Akkermansiaceae; genus Luteolibacter. The sequence continues at coordinate 14,749 of JANXMQ010000154.1, read as the reverse complement.
AGCTCGTGAAAACGGCAACCGCAAAAACCGGCTCCGACAAATCCTACGCCCTCTCAGTGAAACTCAAACCGGGTCTCATCCATTACCGCGTCGAGTTCGGCACCGTGGACGGCGGCAAGGAAACGGTTCGTGACAAAATCGGCGATCTCGTCTGCGGCGATGCGTTCCTCATCGACGGCCAATCAAACGCGCTCGCCACCGACACCCACGAGGAATCGCCACCGGAGACGAACGAGTGGATCCGCAGCTACGGCCGCCCCTCGGAGAATCCAAAGGAAAATGAAGGCAATCTCTGGTGCCGCCCGGTCTGGAAGGCGCGCAAAGGCGAAAAAGCCGAACTCGGATGGTGGGGCATGGAACTCGCCAAAAGATTGTTAGAAAGCCAGAAAATGCCGATCTTTATCCTCAACGCTGCCAAAGGCGGAACCCGCATCGACGAACACCAACGCAATTTCTCAAACCCAACCGACCTCACAACGATCTATGGGCAGATGCTGTGGCGCATCCAGCACGCGAAGATGACCCACGGCATCCGCGGCATCCTCTGGCATCAAGGCGAGAACGACCAAGGCGCAGACGGACCCACCGGCGGCTACGGCTGGGAAACCTATCAGCCGCTGTTCGTGGAAATGGCCGCCGCATGGAAACAGGATTTCCCGAACGTCCGGCGCTACTACGTTTATCAAATCTGGCCGAACTCCTGCGCGATGGGCGGAAGCAACGGCGCGGGCGACCGCCTGCGCGAGAAGCAGCGCACCCTGCCGCAGCTTTTTTCTAACATGAGCATCATGTCCACGCTCGGCATCCGCCCGGAAGGTGGCTGCCACTATCCACTCGCCGGTTGGTCGGAGTTCGCACGGCTGATCCAGCCACTCATCGAACGCGATTTTTACGGCACCACACCTGCGGCCCCCGTCTCCGCTCCGAACCTCCGGCTGGCGTCGATCGCTGGCGCGGCGAAGGACGTAGTCGCTCTGGAGTTCAACCAACCCGTCATCTGGAACGACACCTTGGCAGGCCAGTTTTATCTCGACGGGGAAAAGGACAAGGTCGCTTCCGGCAGTGTTTCCGGAAACGTGCTGACGCTCAAATTGAAGGAACCAACAACGGCGAAGAACATTACTTATCTCAAGGAGGTCGCATGGAGTCAGGACACCCTGCTGATGGGAAAAAACGGCATCGCCGCCCTGACCTTCTGCGAAGTGCCGCTGCAGCCGGGAAGCGCTTACCGTTGAATCGATACCAACGCCAGACCGTCATTTGATTCTATCGCCTAGGATCTACAAATTCCTGCCTCCGACCAGCGCGGGTGTGGATGCGGAACACCGTCCCGAAATGTCGCGTCCGCAACCCCTTCCATTTCCAGAGACCTACGAGCAGGTGTCGATTGGGTTCACGGCACAAACAACACCTTCCCCGACCGCTCCGGGGCTTCAAGTCGGGCGAGGGCTGCTTGGAATTGTTCCAGCGGAAATGTGGAATCCACCGGCTGCACAAGTTTCCCGGCGGCGACGCGTGCCGCCAAATTTTCATACCCCGCCCGCACCTCCTCGATGGGCGCGTTTTCTATCCAGCGACTCACCCACAGCCCACGCACTTGGATGTCGCGGAAAATCAGCAGGCCGTTAGGTATCGTTAGTGGCTTGCGGCCCATCGCGCCGTAGGTGATGTGGCTGCCACCCTCGCGCAGCAATTTCATCAAACGCAGGGCACTCTCGCCACCGACAGCGTTGAAGGCGAGCGCGGCATTGGCCCCACCGAGCACAGCCTTGGCTTCGGTTAGGCTGGCTTCGTCATCGAGCAAAAACTGATCCGCGCCGAGTTCGCGGAGTTCATCGCCCAACTCCGGTCGCCTAACAAACGAGAGCGTCCGAATGCCGAGGTCGCGCGCAAGCTGGATCACGCAGCGGCCTACTGCGGAATTTCCCACATTTTGCACGATCCAGTCGCCCGGCTTCAGCGGGCCGAAGCCGTGCAACAAGCGCCAAGCTGTCGCCGGATTCACCTTGAGCATGGCGGCCTGCAGCGGATCGATGCCGGGCGGGAGTTTGAACAAAGTCTCGCCGGGGACCGACGTGTGGGAGGCCCAAGTCGCGGCCCGGCGGAGGAAAATCACCCGGTCGCCAGGCGCGTAGTCGGAGGAATTGCTGGCCTCCACCACGCCGCAACCTTCGATGCCGGGCGTGGCGGGCAGCGGCGGTTTCACCCCGTAAGTGCCCTCGATGGTATTCAAATCCGCTGGGTTGAGCGGCGCGGCGAGAATACGGACCCGGACATTTACGGCATCCGAAATTTGGGCAATCCCAGTGCCCGTGCGCAGTTGAAGCATTTCCGCAGGTTTCCCAAATTCTCTGAAAACCAGTTCTTTGCCACCTGGGGCTGGATCGCTATGCATGGACTCAAACCTGCCAGAATATTTAGTCGGGCCAAGCCGGAAAGATTAAAAAATAGCTGGAACCGTGACACACAATATGCAAAGAGTTCCGCGAAATTAGTGACTGAAGATCAAACTCGCGATATGCCAATTAACTGAATCAAACCATGAAAACCACACTCCTGACTTGCTGCATCGCGCCACTGCTCTGCGCCCCTCTCGTCGAAGCCGGCGTCAATGGAACCTACACTCTCAAAGGCACCGAGACGGATAACGGAATTAAAAGCGCCTTCTCCGGCACCTTAACCATTACCAAATACAAGTACGGTAAATTTACCCTAAATGGCAGCACATTCAAGTTTTCACTCAGCTCCAGTCAACTTCTGAAGGATAATGTCACCAAGCAAACTGTTGCTTGGTCCTCCCCCTATTCAACCGGCAAAACGACCTTCAGGATCGTCAACGGCCACTACACAATGAATTTCAACTACAAAGGCAAGGGAGTGAACGTTACGGGTTCCGGCACGGGTTACAAGTGACTCGCGGGAGGAGCCAGTTAGATCGCCGGTCTGAATTCACAGAATCACTATTTCACCGAAACGCAGGCATCTAACAGCGCGGCCAAGCGCCAGCCCGCCTTGTGGATTTCTAACTCCACTGCCTTTGAGGCGAAGACCGCGTAATTCGACTGGCCGGGATGGGGTTTCTCGATGGCGGTCCAGCGGCGCACGGGTTTGTCATTCCTGCTGTCGAATTCCTCCATGGGCAAAATCCGCAAGCGGCTGTGAGCCTCGCGGGCAAGCGGGAGAATTTCGTTAGCCCAGGTTTCCGACCATTGTTCCGGCTTGAGTTCGGGATTGGATTTCCAATCCGCTGGCTCCCTGGCGGCAAGTTGCATCGCCCAGTCGCGCGGCCTCAGGGTGTCCTGAGTTTTGTGTTGTTTCTGGCGTTGGAAGGCGAGGGTGGATTCCACGGCGTCGAAATCCCAGTAGGCGTGAAGATTGGTCGCGCCGAAATTGATGTCATTGCCCCCCCGGGTCTGCTTGGCGGCGGGGTCGATGTTAGGGTCTAGCAAATTTCCCGGTGCATCGAGGAAGGCCGCGCCCACATGCATCGGTTGGTGGATGTCGCCAACGAAATGGGCTAATAGCACGACCGCCACCGCTGGCGTGATGTGGAGTTCGTTATCCGGCTTTTCGGCACCGGAGAGCACGCGGCTGCAATAAGCAATCATGTGGACGACATCCCATTTTGAGGTGCCTTTTTTGGTCGCGGCGTAACTCGCGGCTTGAAGCGGAACATCGGTGTAATGAAACCATTGGTGCGAGGGCGGCAGGTGCGTCTCGCTGTCATCATCGGACGGCGGATTGGCCGCGCGGAAGGCGAGGAGCTGGGCTTCGAGTTCCGGATTTTCCGGGAGCTTGAAAGTGCCGGGCTTGCCATCCTCGCCACGCAGCTCGTCGGGTAGGTTCGACGCACGTTCCAAACTGACATTTCCCAGCAGCTTTTTAAGAGTCTCCGCCGCAGGTTTGCCCGAGATTAATTGATCCGCAATCGCGCCGACCACCCGGTGGCCGGATTCGCTGTAGGCAGCGAGCGGACCGAGTGCGAGCGCTTGGGCCAGCACGAAAAAAGCGGGGATTTTCAATGACATGAACCAGCTATCACTGCATCGCCCGTGCCAGACGAGCGGAATTTCGTGACAATGGTGATTCAATGATGGTCTCCGCCAACTCCTGTGATAGAAAACGCCTGAAAGACGATCCCAACCATGCCTCCCTCCGTCATCCCCGCCACGCCCCGCATCCCGCTCTGGCTGAAACTTTCCTACACCGGATTCCTCGCAGTGATGATCCCGGTGTATTTGAAAAACTACGGGCCGACAAATTTCCTCTACTTCTGCGATGTCGCGCTGCTGCTCACTCTGGTCGGCATGTGGAAGGAAAATGCCTTGCTCATCTCGCTGCCCGCCGTCGGCATCCTGTTGCCGCAAGTGTTTTGGTGCGTGGATTTCTTGGTGCAACTCTGCGGTGGAAAAATGACCGGCATGACTGGCTACATGTTCGATGCGGATCACTCACTTTTCCTGCGCGGATTGTCGTTTTTCCATGGTTGGTTGCCATTTCTGTTATTGTATCTGGTCCGGAAACTCGGCTATGATCGGCGGGCCTTGTTAGGCTGGACGCTGATCTGCGTGGCACTCTGCCTGATCGCCTATTTCCTCCTGCCACCCGCCGGTGCCGTGCTGGCCGATCCAAAACTGCCGCGCAATGTGGATTACGTCTTCGGTATGGATGATGCGAAACCGCAAACGCTCCTGCCGCCGCTGGCCTACCTGGGCGCGTGGATCGCCGCGCTGATCGGGATCATCTTTGTCCCCACTCATTTCCTCCTGAAAAAAATCTGCAAGCCCGCATCCTAATATGACCGAAAACTCCCCCACCCCATGGCCGCGCGGTTTCTGGAACCTGATGTTCACCCAGTTTCAGGGCGCGTTTTCTGACAATGCCTTACGCTGGTTGGTCATCTTCCCGGTGCTCGCATCCGTCACTCTCAACGAGACGGCCAAGGAAGACTTTGCAGGTCACGCGTCGTTGTTATTCGCCGTGCCATTCCTGCTCTTCGCCACCGTCGGCGGGTGGATGGCGGATCGCTTCAGCAAGCGCTCGGTGATGATCGGGGTGAAGGCCGGGGAAATCGGCATCATGCTCTTCGCCGCATTCGCGCTGGCCATGGAAAAACAATCCCTCCAACTTGCCGCGATCTGCCTAATGGGCGTCCACAGCACCATCTTCGCCCCAGCGAAATACGGCGTCATGCCCGAGGTGTTGCCGACCTCGAAGTTGTCTGCAGGAAATGGCATCCTCGAACTTCTAACATTCATCGGCATCATCCTCGGCACCTTCGCCGGGGGCTGGCTGGCCGAGAGCTTGGCGCAGCGTGAAATGTGGTCGGGCGTGATGCTCGCAGGCTTGGCGGCGGTCGGTCTTTTCACCAGCATCGGCATCGCCAAAGTCCCCGCCGCCGATCCCTCGAAAAAATTTAATTGGAACATCATCGGCGAAATTTGGAGCAACATGAGCGTGATGAAAGCCGACCGCGACCTGTGGCGAGCGAACTGGGGCAACACCGCCTTCTTCTTTGTCGCCACTCTGGTGCAGATCAATCTAGCACTTTTCGCGCAAAAAGTTTTCCACCTGAAACCCACCGAGCAAGCAGGACTCCAAGCGGCGCTCAGCCTCGGCATCGGCGTGGGCAGCATGTTGGCGGGTCGGCTTTCACGCGGCCGCATCGAATACGGTTTAATCCCATTCGGCGCGGCAATGATGGCAATCGCAAGCTTCGGCCTCGGCTGGACAGGAATCACCGAAGCAGTATTTGCCGGGGCCTTAGGCTTGTTAGGACTTGGCGGCGGCTTGTTTATCGTGCCCATCGTTTCTGTGTTGCAACACCGGCCCACACCGCAAACCAAGGGCGCGGTCCAAGGCGCGGTGAGCTGGCTATCATGGGTCGGCATCGCGGTGGCCGCCATCACTCAGAACCAACTCGCCGCCGCGCACCTCACCTACGGTCAGATCTTCTGGGTCTGCGGCGCGGTGGCCGGATTGGCCGGCGTCTTCGTCAGCCTCTCCCGCCCCAAGGCCGTGCCGGAAATGTTAGCCCGATGGAAGAAGTGATAAGAAGTGGGTTCATTTGTCTTAATCTTACGATCAACAATCAACTTTAGACTCTCAACATTTTCTTAACTGCTTCCATCTGCGGTTAAAAAAATCTTCTCCACATTTGCTAACACATCATGCAAGCCGTCGTCATCGACAAGCCATACACCTTCATTCCACCGCGCTTGAGCCGCTGCTGGCTGTGGCTGGTGCGGCGTCTCCTGCCCCGGCAACTGCGGAAAAATTTCGGCATCGCCGCCGTGGAATGCGTGGGCGCGGAAAAACTACGGGCATCGCTCGCGGCGGGTCACGGCATCATGTTGGTCGGCAACCACTGTCGGCCCTGCGATCCGTTAGTCCTTGATGCTCTCGCCGTCGCCGTGGATCGGCCTTTCAACGTCATCGCCAGTTGGCACGTTTTCATGACGAGTAAATTTCAGCGATTCCTGCTGCCGAGAATGGGCGGCTTCAGCGTCTATCGTGAAGGCCTGGACCGGGAATCGTTGAAATGCGCCATCAAGATCGTGGCCGATGGGAAAAACCCGTTAGTCATCTTTGCCGAGGGGATCATCACCCGTTGCAACGACCGTCTGGTGAACTTCATGGAAGGCCCGGTCTTCATGGCGCGCGCGGCGGCAAAGCAGCGGAAGGACGGAAAAGTCATGATCCACCCGGTGTTCATTCGCTACTTTTTCGAGGGCGATTTGCAACAAACCGTCATCCCCGTGATCGAGGAAATCGAGACCCGCCTCTCCTGGCAGCCGCAAATCCAAATGCCCTTGCGCGAACGAATCCAAAAAATCGGCGATGCCTTGTTAGCTCTCAAAGAGGTCGAATATTTCGGCACTGCCCAAACCGGCTCATTCCGCGAGCGACTCCACCGGATGATCGACCACTTGCTAACCCCGTTAGAAATTCAGTGGTGCGCCAGTCGCCACGATGGCGATGTCATGGCCCGCGTGAAACGCCTGCGCTCCGCAATCCTCCCGGAGATGGTCACGGGCGAACTAACAGATTCTGAACGCGCTGCCCGCTGGCGCCATCTTGGCGATGTCTATCTGGTCCAACAACTCCATTGCTACCCCGGCGACTACATCGAAAATCCCACCCCCGAGAGAATTCTGGAAACCGTCGAGCGCTATGAAGAAGACCTAACCGATCTCGCCCGCCCCCATTTCCCAATCCGCGCGATCATCACCGTCGGCGACGCCATCGAGGTCGGCCCCACCCGCGACCGCTCACAAGAAAACGACCCGGTCACGGCGGAAATCCGCGCACGAATGAAACTGCTGTTAGAATCCTCCAAGACAGGACGCAAGCTCGCCCCCACGGGAACCCAACTGTCATGAGCCTCATCCTCTTGCGCGTCGCGGTCATTGCCGTGGGCCTGATCATTTGGTTTTGGACTCAGAAACTCATCGCCGTAAAAAGCTCGGGCATGGGTGGCATTGGCGATGGCGTCCACCGCCTGACGGCTGGCTGGCACGGCTATTTCACCACCCATGATAAGGCCGCCAACCGCGCACTCGTCATCAGTTCTTTCTGCATCGACGTGCTCGGACTTTCGTTGATCGCAGCGGCGATTTTTGGGAAAAGTTTCGCACCCTTTCTCGGCATCCTCATCGTCTTCAGCCTGCGGCAGATTTCCCAACTCTGCTGCACCTTGCCACCGCCGCCCGGCATCATCTGGCGTGATCCGGGATTTCCGACGGTCCTTGTCACCTATGCGGTCGGCAACGACTTTTTCTTCTCCGGTCACACGGCCCTCGCGGTGTTGGGAGCCATTGAAATCTATCAAATCGCGCCGTGGTGGCTGGGGGCCCTGGCAATCCTCGTGGCACTCGGCGAGGCGACCATCGTGCTGGTCCTGCGGGCCCACTACACCATGGACGTGATCACCGGAGCCTTCGCCGCCTGGTTCGCCGCCGACTTGGCCGCCCGCCTCGCACCGTGGGTCGATGGTTGGTTGAAATGAGCGGATCAGGCGGCTCAAGTCGAGACGGGAAAAATGAGCCGCCCTCAACGGCTATTTTAAAAGTATGTTGGAAGCGCCGTAAACCACCAGACTCGATGCTGGAACCGGCAGCCGCAATGGACCCGCCGCATCAAAGTCCGGCACGGGCGGTCTGTCACCTGAGCCGGTTGTTAGTAGCGGACGCAGGATTTTCCCGGTGGTTTTCAAACTCGCGGGCAGGTGGATTTCATGGGTTCCGTCCGACGTGACGCGATCCGCAGCCGAGGCGTTCACGACGACCACGGCGAAGCTTTCTCCGTCCGCCGAGGCCCTTGCGAAGGCAAAAACTCCGTCATCTTCGCTGCTCGCCGCGTTGTCCACCCACAGTGGAATCAGCTTGCCGGTCCGCAACACCGGCAGCTTTGCGCGTAGAGTGGTCAGTTTGGAAATTTCCATAAATGTGGGCGAGGCCTCCACCTCCTTCAGCGTCGGTCCGCCCTGTTGCCGATAGAACATCATGCGCCCGGTCTCACTATCCTCGCCGGGTTTGCCCAATGGATCTAACATGGAAAACTCGGTGCCATAGTATAGGCACGGAATGCCGGGCAAAGTCAGCAACAAAGCCTGTGCCAGGCGATTCCGTGACTCCGTGATGCCGGCCACGCGGAAACGGTTGAGGCCGTCATGATTCTCGATGAAAGTGATAATTTTCTGTTGGGCGTTCAAGCCATCGGCACCAGGATTCGGATTGTAAAACGCATGATTGTTAGAATCTGTGCCGCTGCGGGCTTGCAGGGATTTTTCCAATGCGGCGGGCGAGCCGAATTCAGCGCCGGGATGCCGCAGATAATCGCGGGCGTTGAAGCAGAAATTGAAATCTAAAACTGAGTCGAGCGCGGGTTCCGGGTGTTGTTGCCAGTCCGAGCGCCATGTGTATTTGCCAAGGACTGACGGGTTGCCATCATACACCTCGCCGAACAGGATTTTCTCCGCAGCGGCAGGCCCGAGGCGCTGCCTGAGGCGGGCGGTGAAGGCGTCCCAGAAACCCTGATGGACGTGTTTCATGGTGTCGATCCGCAAGCCATCCACCCCGGCAGTGCTTAAGTAAAAATGATAGATTTCCACGAATTCATTCACCAAGGCATCGAAGTATTCGCCCTTGGGGTCGGTCCAGAAATCCCGCAGTGAGAAGAAATCGCAGGTGATTTCCTCGCCGTCGGATTTGGTAAGGCTGCCATCGGAATATCCCTTGCGCCCGTAGCTATGGAGTTGGGAGAGCGCACCGGTGCTTGCGATCTTCAATCCTAACAACTCGCGCGGACCGTCGGGTTGGGTTTTCGCGATGTTCCATTTCGGCACGTCCGCCCATTTCGCGTTCGCGTGGAAACCATTTTTCTGATAGGGTTGGATCCATTCTTCCTGACGCTCCAGATTGAATACGCCATCGCCATTTTGATCATAGTAAAACACCGGCCCGGCATGATTCATCACCACGTCTTGAATCACCTTGAGCCCCTTCGCATGCGCCAATTTGATGAAATCCCGGTAATGCTCCATGCGGCCCTCCGCGTTGTCGGGATAGGACTCGCCTGATAGTGATTTCCGACTGGTGAGATGCGGATCTATATCTAACCAATCCTGCGCCCAATAGCCATGGTAGCCCGCCTTTGGGCCACCGGAATCAAACCCGCAGCGCCAGACATTTCGCACCACCGGCGTAAGCCACAGCGCGGTCACGCCGAGATTGTTGAAATAGCCCGACTGGAGCGCATTCTCCACCCCGCGCAAATCCCCACCCTGATAGAGCGAATTGTTAGTCTGGCTCGCATCATAAAGCGCCGGGTCACACCCGGCTGGGATATTATTGGTTGGATCGCCATCGCTGAAGCGGTCGGTCATCGCGAAATAAAGCACATCGTCACTCCAAGGCCGGGCGACGGCTGAAGCCGCGAAAGTCAGGGAAAGGCAGCAGAGGATTTTGAAACACACGATTCCATATGTTCCCCTGCGCCCGATGGTTGGTCAATTTCCAAGCGAAACTCAGACCAAACCAAGGACCGTTTTAAATCTGCCGCTTGGCTGAGAAGCTCGTTTTGGATGCCACCGCCGCCGGTGTGCAGGCGGGTGAAATCGCGACCCGTTAGGTTGCGGATGTCGTTGAACACGAGGCCTTCCAACAATACCGTGAGCGCGAAGGCACGAAAACCGCGCCGTTGGCGGATTTTTTCATTGGGCCGCGTGCGCAGGCAGAGGGATTTACCCTGCTCACGCGCGACAATGCGCGCTACCAAACCTACGTCCCGACGGTGCGGCTCATTTGTCCATGTTCCTGCCAGCAGTTAGAACTAGCCGAGTCGCCTGTCGCCATGTCTTTCATTTCAGCGGAAGATGCTCCAAAACAAAATGGCTGCGGCCTGCACGCCAGCCAGCCATTTTGAGCAGCTCTCGTAGTAAATCGCACCGAAAGCCCATATAAACGCCAAGCTCACAAACCAGCGTGAGCAAAGTGATACCAAGCCAGCGTAGCGCTTTCGTGTGCGGTTCTCCTACGACATTAGCAAATCAATACGGAGTGAGCAGACTGTCTGTATTAGTCAAGCAAGGTGATTTGGTAAGTATGCAAGCCCATCGAAGACGCGAGTCCTTCAGTGTCACCCGACAAGTAAATTACAACTCCGTTCGCATTCGTCAGCTTGGCATACATTTTTCCTTCCATCAAGGTAAGCCCCCTGCTCACGCCACGGTATTTTCCCGGAAATTGTGATAGGTCTTTGAGGCCATAAACTTTGCCTGTCGCGGTAATTTTCATCCCACCTGCTCCTCCAACTCCCACGCTGGAAATAGTGAATTTACGGCGTTGTCCGTTAAAATTCAAGGTGCCTTGTCCACTGGTTGCCGAGCCATAATATGCCGCAGAAACTTGCTTGATTTGCACAGTAGCCTCAGGCGTTGTGTTAGGAGCAGTGGTGACGGTAGCACATCCCACGATGGATAGGGCTGCAAGAGCGGCAATGCTTGTTTTGACGAGTGGTTGGATAATCGGATACATTTTTTTGTTCATAGGTTAATGCTTGTTGTTTGTTGCTTGTTGTGGATGAGAGTTTTCTATGGTGATTCTGTAGATGAAAATTTGCCTTCTAGAAATGCTTTTCCGATTCGTTCGGCATCGAACGTGACACAGAACATCGAAAACAGGATGCCAAATAATATCATGAGTCCCTGAACCGAAAAATGCACCTGATCAAATCGAGTATAAAAAATGGTTGAAAATATCCCACTGGCAAAAATAAAATTCAAGCGAGCTATAAATATGATGGCGTGTCCCAGAATCATTTGCTTGGGCTGCTCAGAAGATGCTTGATGGATGTATCGGAACCAATAACAGGACTGGATGAGCACAATCGCGATTGTCGTCCATATCTTAAAACTCATCTCAGCTTTATCAAAGTTGCCCGCCAGTAGTGCATGATACATTGGCACGCCTTGCCATAGGATAATAACCGCTCCAAAAAGCTCGAAGAAGAACAATTTACCACGGAAAAATAGCAAGCGCCGTATGGTGAAATTCGATAAGATCATCTTTAAGGGTTTTCGTGATCTTTCATCGGATGGACTTCTGGTGAAGCTTGAGAATGCGGCACACTTCAAGCATCGCTTGTGGGTTCTGATGCGCGCTGTGGCCGGATGGAACAACGAGTTCGCTCTGAGCTCCGTCCATGTGCGAGCTCCAGTATGGCACCACCCCATCAGATTTTACGGGTGCTGTTTTATCCGGATTTCCGCCTTTCCCACGATCACCGGAGATCACATGATAGGGCACCTTCGCGAGCGGCATTGTTTGGATTGCACGGACGAAGCGGTTGTTTGGAGCAAGAGTATCGACGCTGTTAGGAATGCCATCAAGGCGCAGATCGTCACTTTGGAAGGTGGCGAGTTTCATCGCATCGCCACCGACTTTAAGGAGTGTTGCCGGAGACCTTACCAGCATGGAACCGAGGCGCCCTATCCATCCGCTTGCAAGGTCGCTGCCGCGGAGTGGGGCAGCAATAAAAATGACACGCCCAATTTCGGCGCGAGATTTAAAAATGAGTGCTTCACTGAGAAGCTTTCGGCTTTCCGTTGAGAGTTTCACCTGAGCGGATGGCTTCTTGAAAATGGAATACCAAAGCTTTTCATCTGTCGTGTCGGTGATCAGGAGGCGGCTGATGCAGCCACCCATGCTATGACCCATGACGACCATTTTTTTGCGTAAAGGGAAGCGTTTTTGAACCGCATCGAGTTCGCGTCTGAGGATCGCGGCGGAATGAGGATAGGGATAGCCGCTTGGATAGCTGTAAAACCAGAACTGATAATTCCGCCGGATCTCCGCATCGCCTCGAAGCGCGTTAATCATAGGCACCCAAGTCGCCTGAGAGTCCGCAAGGCCGTGGATGATTAGCACAACCGTCTTGTCAGGATCGTAGGGTTGCAGGCGCGCGATGCGGGCCGTTTCAGCATATTTCTCGGGTTGCAGCAGTCTGGCTAATTCTAGCTTTGACGGATCATTGCTTGCAAGCATCACTGCCAGTGGCACTGTGAAATCGGCGGCTAGGGAAAAATCTTTCCCTCCATAATTCACTCGTTCAGTCGCCAATGGATCTTCAAATCCTACAATGGCGCGTCGCCCCTCAAACCGGATCACTGCCGTGACACTGTAATAAACGCGTGGAATAGAGAAATTGGCAGTCGCATCTTTGTCGATCTCGCGTCCCACAGCCACGAGCGGCGCTCCGATACCGCTGCGTAGCGATCTTTCGGTGACATAAGTTCCTTTGATATCGAATTGATCCGAAGGAGTGAAATCATAGAGCCGCGGATTCCAATTTTTGCGTGCATCAACTCTCTGAGTGAGAAGAAAATCGCCGCCTTCACAAGGAGCAAGCAAGGGCTGAGTCCAGGGATCGAGCTTCGCTTCCTTGATCACTCCGAAGATGCGGGATACTGCATAATTGTATGCATTCAGTGCCTCGGCATCGCCGGAATTCTGAGTGAGCTGCTTTGAGCTTGCAGCCGCAATGGCAAGATATTCGCCCACTGCGGCTGCCGGATCGCGCTTTTCATGAAGCATCGCCAAGCTGAAGCTTTGTGTTAGAAGATCTTTAGCCCGCACGGTTTCATGAATCGCTCGGAAAAGCGGACGCTTCTCGGTGATCGTAGCATAGTGAGAGCAACTCGTGAGTGCGACCGTGACAGCGATCACAACCATGCGAAAGCTTGAGATGTATATTGATTTCATCGCGTTATTGATAGACTAGAACAAATCACCGCCTTCCATTGCGTTCGCGGGTTCCACCAGTGGATGCCCGAGTGGCGCGCTCGCGCGATGAGGAATCGCGGTTGAGTTGGGACGGTGCGGGTTGTTTGCTTTGGTAACCGCCGCTTGGGCGGGTGGTTGGCTTGTTTGTGGATTTAGGAGCGGGATTGCTGGAGGGTCTTTCCGTTGGCTTCGCGGTCGGTCTGGTAGCTGGTGCAGGCGTTGCTCCAGGCGACTCCTTGGTGCTTGGGGAGTTGCCATTTGCGGGCGAATCAGGCCGCTCGGCGATTTTGGTAGAGGTATTGGTTGGTGTATGTGGCCGTGGCACATCGGGAGCGCCCTGCCATTTGCCGTTCTCGCGTTTTTGCCACTCGCCATCCTCGTTCTTGCGGTAAATGTTGCCGTCTTTGCCGGCATACACATCGCCGTCACCCGATTTCGCAACGAAAGCATCTGAGCCATATTTACGATCCACGCCGACGGCTGCTCCGCCGCCGGAGCCTTGGATTCCAGCGATGGTGCCTTGAGAATTCGAGCGATGGCCGGCACGGATCCACTCATCACCGCGGACGACAGCAGAGCGACCCCATGACCCGTAAGGCGTGCTCACTCCCACGCGGCCTGCGGCGGTGTTTGTCCAAGGATTGTAGGCGGTGCGAATACCCGCCGCCCCACGAGGGCCATAAGCATAAGCGGCACGTTGGAATGTGCCGGTGGCAGGATTGTATGAAGCCGCAAAACCAGCGCCACCATAAGGGCCGTAATAGGCAGCACCACGGCCACAGTAACCTCCTCCATAAATGTAATGTGCGCCACATCCATAGCCATACCAGCAAGCGGGTGGATAGTAATGATGGTGGTGATCTAATTCGTTGGCGAGCCAATAACCTAGTCCGAATACGACAACACCCCTTGCGATATATGTTCCCGAGTAGCCAGAGGTCACACCCACCACCACCGTTTCCGGAGTGGAATCATACACATAAACGTAAGTGACGTTGTGCTTAGGGCTTTGGGGTGGGATCGTGTAAATTGCCGCTGGAACTTTATCACAAACCATCCATGGACCAACCGCTGCGGCGGCTTCAAACCAGATGCCTTTGCTGCAACAATAGTAACGGTTCTCCACTAGGAAAACATCATCGCTGGTGTTGATGGCGTATTGGACTTCTTTGGCTTCCGGTATTACTTTGAATTCAGGCTCACCAGCGTAGGAAACTTTGATGGTTGTAGTAGCACGGCTCACACTGGCGGTCTGTGGGATCGATGCCATGATCACAGCTTCATCGGCCTCGGATGTTCCTGGAACGGACACCAGCACATCGCCCTTAGAACTCGATAAACAATAAACTACCGGAATACATTTATTTGTTTGGATGAATCTCATAGTTCCATTCTCCATGAAATTTGTTACGCTTGATAGATATTTTATCAAACTCTTCAGCAGAAATTTTGCGTCCCTTTAGATA
>JANXMQ010000152.1 GCA_025354565.1 Akkermansiaceae bacterium | reverse complement strand
AGGGCCTCAACCTGCGGATCAACCTGTGTATGAGAAAAGCCTACGGTTACCGCAGTTTCCATCTGCTACAAACCTCTCTCTATCACACACTTGGAGATCTACCCGAGCCAAAGTTCACCCACAGATTTTGCTGAAGAGCCTATTTTTTAAGGCCCTTGAGAATCGCCTGAATATGCGGCGAAAACGTCGAGACATCGAAGTCCGCGCGGAGTCGGAAGCGTTCTCCCATGCGCGGCAGATTGGGGTCGGTCTTTCGGCTGGCAAAGTGGGTGGCCGGATAGACGTAGGCGCGGCGGGTGTTGCGGACGGTGAAGCGCATGGCGTGGTTCACCATCCCGGCCTCCACTTCATCAAAGCGGATGATGGCCGGAAAAACTGGCAGGCCAGCAGCATCCGAAGAGGTCCAGCCATCGGGTCGCAGCTTGTTCGATGCGAGATCAAAAACGGCGGCACAGGCGCACTCCCAACCGGCCTCGGTCTTGCGGCCCTTATAGAATTCATACAACTTTTGGGTTTCCGGGCTGACCACGATGACATGGCGATCACTATTTTCCTGGGCCGCTTGAGCCGTGGCTAAAGGTCTCTTATCCAGCGGCCAGCACTCGATCGGGCTTTCTGCGGCGATGGGAAATGGCCCGGGTTCCGATTCATTCGGATACGACCGGATGGCGATCGGCACCAGCGGCTGTTTGGCCGGTACCAGAATAAATCCCATATCCAGATTGTAGGCGAGATTCTTAATCGCGCCGATGCTAGCGATGATCTCCTTTGAATTACTGATCAGCGGCAATTTGGCAATGTCCTCATTCCAAGGATTGTCCGGCGGAAAGACCTGCATCGCGGCAAGAATGTGGTCGGCAGCCGGGGTGTTGAACATGACGGGTGCGGACATGGGTGGCAGCTTCAGCCGTTCCGCAGCGGAGCATAGACACGCGGAAAGGGCCAGAGCGGACGCGATGGATCGAGGGATCATGAGCATAATTGATATTACTTGGAGTCCTAGATGGCCCTTTCACCAACCCCATTATGGCACCATCCCGTAATCACCTTCTTTATGCGCTGTAATGTATTGTTGTGCCCACTGGATCGCATTCGGGGCATCGCGCATCGCCAGCAGATCCAAATACACAACATCTGATGTTTGTGATTGGTTGCGCCTCAAGTCGGTCGTTCTGGCACGTTTCGGCGTCACCCCTCCATCCAAGAATGGCCTGTCTAACGCTAACAAAGAGCGCAGCGCGGAGTTTGCGGAAAAACTCTTCTGGTCGGTGCTGGGTCATCTCCAGCACGCCAGTCCTGATTTCGCGGCGGGGCGCAAAGGCAAAGGCTTGCTGTGGCGCTTCAAGGTCAGAATCCATGCGGTGGATTCCACCGTCATGCAGTTGGTTGCCAATTGCATGGACTGGGCCAAACACCGCAGACCAGCACGATAACAAACTCGCCCGGGAAGTCTGCACGACGATTCGAAACGATCCTCGCCACCTTCCCGGCGGCGGCCCCGCGCGCCTGGGCCGGCACCTTCGGCCTGCTGGTCCCCGGCTCCGCCACCGCCTTCAAGCTCTACACCCTCACCGCCACCGGCCGCGAGCGCGGCAGCAACGCGGTGACGGTGACCCGCCCCGGATGATTTCCCACAGGGCGGCGCAGTGGAGTTTCCGACATACCGCCCTCCACCCTTGGGCATCCGGCCTCCCGCCCCGGCCACCGGGGCCTTGATATCCGCTAGAGCATCCCACCCGGAAATGCCCCGCCAGAACTTCCTGATAGACGCACGTGGAATCCGAAAATCCTTGTGAAATCAACGAATTCTGGCAAGCTTGCCGCAAATGAATTGTCTGGATATCACTGCCGGACATGATACGAACTCAACTGTTCGGTAAGAATATGAGATCCTTCATCGCTGCTATTATGACAACTCTAGGGTGCATCGTGTTGGCGAACGCACATAGTGTTCCCACTTCATTCATCGCAATCTCTCCAGAAATTCTCCACAGAATCGACAAGCAAATTACAGCAGATGTGTTTCGGGACCGTGAACGAGTTGAGAAGCTATTACTGGAAAATATTACCCGCAGAGGTCTCAAAATAGACGGAGGACCCATCATTGATTACAAAACAATGAGGATTTTTGTGATGTGTAGAACTTTCCAGGATATCAAACGAATCGAAGCCGTGTTTGAGGAGGCCCGATCGAAGGAAGCGGCCCATTAAGGAATTCAAGATACCGAACAAGGCATCGCACCGAATGACCAATAAGCTCTGCAATCACCAATCCAACCACAGCTCCATCG
Source organism: Akkermansiaceae bacterium (assembly GCA_025354565.1). Classification (GTDB taxonomy): domain Bacteria; phylum Verrucomicrobiota; class Verrucomicrobiia; order Verrucomicrobiales; family Akkermansiaceae; genus Luteolibacter. The sequence goes on along the minus strand of JANXMQ010000152.1, from coordinate 490 downwards.
CCGGTCATCGGTGGATTTGAACGTTCGGTGGAAGAAATACATCCCATGAATCCAAAAACCTCGATATGCGGCCCTCTCTCTATCGGGATTGCAATGTTCGGCTTTTGCATGGCACTCGGGATGCACCAGCTTCAAAGCTTGCGGGCAGCTAATTGGGATCCGAGAATCCTTATCCTGATCTTCCTGTGTGGCATTGGTGTTGGATATGCTGGCATGGCGAGGGGCGAGCGGTTACGGTCACTCGCAGCCATCGGCTTCACCCTTAGTCTCACTTTCTTGATCCTGGGTTTTTTCGTCAAAAGCCGTAGCCTCCAATGAGGATGAACTCCAACACCGAACACGTCGTGGGTGTAACAGTTTAGCTGATTACTCTCACGATTTATCAGGGAAAATTTGTGCGTGAGCCTGACTCGCTGAGCCTGCGAACAAGGCCTGAAAAAGGTCGATGGTGTTGCCCTCTTGGAGCTTCATGGTCTCGGCGAGGCTGCTG
>JANXMQ010000145.1 GCA_025354565.1 Akkermansiaceae bacterium | reverse complement strand
GATGGTTTCTTCATGGTGCCGTGAAGATACCATGTTAGGCACCTTCCAATCATCCGCCGAAGCAGTCAGGCGAGCTCGAGCCTTTCAGGCTCGCCCGCCTGCTTCGGACGGCGTGGAAATGGTACCAGTCCCCGCAACGCAACAAAAATTGATGGACGCGGGGTCTGAATTGGAACAGAGTCTGTATCTTTTGGGGTCAGTAGTATCAGATCGAAACAAGGTGTTTTTTTGATTTTTTCTGAGGGCTGGATTTTGGCGTGAGGGGGCTTGCCAGGTCGAGAGCTTCGATTTGGCCGGACTGGTTCTGGACCTTGCGTGATGGTGGCTTGGGGGACGGATGGTGGCGGCGGGTGCGGGTGGTGGCGGCCACCGGTTGCCGATCATTTCGCAGATCGGCTTCCCCCCTTTTGCCTGGCGGACTGGTATGACGAGTTCTCGACAGTTTGTCGGAACGGAGTATCTTGCAGCAGTAAGGTTCCACTGGATTCGCAAGAGGTTGGAATTGTGATTTTTGCATGATTGCGGACAACGGATCGCGCCTTGCGACAACGGATTTCGCTCTGCGGAAAACGGATTTGAAGCTGCGGAGCATGGCGGTTTCGGAACCGCAGCCACGGGATTAGGATTGGGCTGCACTCGCGCGCATGGCGATGATCGTCGAGCAGGCATCTTGGGAGCTGAAATGATCGCCGCTTGTTTCCCGCTGCCCGGCGGGACTTTGCTGCTGCCCCGCTTGGTATCGGATCACGAACACGCGCCTTACTTCGCCGAGATCTCCATTCTCCATCAGCTCTCGATTCTCCCTAATAAACCAAGAGCCGAGAAGGCGGCGCTGGCTCCCATCCCACTCTGCACATGGTATGTTCTTTCGATCGAGGCCGCCGCGTTGGCAGTACTACTGTTTATCTGCAAGCGGCTGCTAATTTTTAACAATATAAAACCCACTCTTGTTTAAGCGACAGCGGAAGCCGATCCAATTTTCCATTTTACTGTCCTATGCGGTCATTGGCTTAATCTTATTCGGTCGGTGCGATAAGGCCGTATCCAATCGATACCCAAAGCAACAACCCGAGCACGATCCACAGATAATTTGCGACTCTAAACCTGCTGTTCGATTCTCCCAGTGGATCTCCACACGCTTCGTTGATCCTCTCCTGCGCGGACGCGAGACACGCGACGATGGGTAACAAAAGCAGCAAGGACAGGTAATCGGTAAGAGGGGACCCGATCGATTGGGTCGACATGCGGTCCAGCACGTTGGAAATGATGAACAGAATGACAATGAGCGTGGCCTGCGGGCCGTAATTCCATACCGGCAATTGTACTGGCCCGAGATTCCGTTGGTCATTTGCCGCGCGAAAGAGTGAATGCACAAAAAAAATGCAGAAGATCGCACGTGGCAGCGGCCAGATTTTTTCACCGGTCGCTTGCTTGCGAAGCCGCCAGTTCCGGTAGAACCAGTAAACCTGATAGATTCCCAAGGTGGTGAGGAAAAGTATGACCATCTTCTTTTTCGACACCACATAAAATCCGGGGACTTCCGAAGAATCGGCTTGATTGATGAGCTCGCTTTGAGGCGGTTGATATGGGTTGTCTGTCATTGGAATCGACATGATGGTTTAATTAAGTGTGGCGAGGACAGCAGCATTAGCTGAGAGCGATGAAGATTGCTAGGATTTTTTGGATAGCGGATCGAACAATAAGCACGGGCTTTGGAGAATCCGGGGACACGGCGGACTGTGAGGATTCGCCCCCCGGACTAATTCCTGCGCGGCAGCCACTTTGCGAAAAAGCGGGGGGCGGGTTTGCGGGGCTTGGGGGCAGCCGGAATCTCACGGCACCAGGTCTCGATGTAGTCCTTGAATTCCACTTCCAAGCGGCGCGCGTCCGCAGGGTCCATCTCGGTTTTCCAGCGCTGGGATTTCCCGCTATTGAACTGGGTGAACTTCGAGCGGGTGGTGATGACGATCGCCTGTGGAATGTCCACCGTGATGCCGAGTTGTGCGGCGATCTCGGCAGCCACGCTCTCGGTGTCGAAGGCGAGGCGCTCGTAGTGGATGGGGATGATGTTCGGCATGGCCATCCATTTTTCAAATGTTGTGATGCTGGCGTGCAGGCGTTTCACGGTATCCGCCACGGTCTGATAGCGTAATTCCTGATTGTTTCCCCAAGAACGGCCTTCCCGCGCGGCGTCGAGCAAGGAAAGCGCCATGTCACGCGGATCTCGGCAAACGGCATGGCCAAACAGGTCGCCGCATTTCAGCGCTTGTTCGATGCGGGGGAACAGGCCGGAGTGAGTTTTAATTACCAGCGGCTTGGCCAGTGTGTCGGCGTCTGCTTGCAATTTTAGCCATGCCGGGCCGTCGAATTTATTGATATAATTGATCTTCGTCGCCGGATCGGTGATATCGCCGGGAATCTTCACCTGCGGCACTCCCGCCATTTCTAACATCGTAGCGGTTAGTGCGAAGGCCAGTGTGCTGCCGGACTTGGGCATCCCATAGCTCAGGTAAAAGGGTAAGGGCGTCATGAGGTCAAGGTTATGCACCGATCCCGCAGGGCGCGGGCATTTTAAAACCGGGGGTCTTTGGGGTTGCCGCCTGATAGAAGATAGGCGAAGAGGTCCAGCAGCTCGTCTTGGTTCAGCGAGTTCAACAGGCCCGGGGGCATCATGGAGATGTTGAAAAGCTTGCGGGACTTGATGTTGGCGGCATCAACGGTAGTTAGGGAATCCGGGGCGAGGGCGCTGGTCATGACGAAGAGCTTGCCGTTTTCCTCGACGACGACGCGGCCGACGATGGTGCTGCCGTCTTTAAGATCGAGCTGCACGCTGGAGTATTGATCGCTGATGACCTTGGAGGGCTCGACGATGTTTTCCGCGAGGTCGTGGATGCTGTAACGGTTGCCCGCGCCGGTGATGTCTGGACCGACGTTGCCGCCGCTGCCATTGAAGTGGTGGCAGTTGATGCAAAGCTGAGAGGTGAACATCGCTTTGCCTTGCTCGAAGTTGCGACCCTTCAGTCCGTCTTTGGTGAGGGCGACGATGGCATCGACGGTGTAATCCTTGCCGGGACCTTTTGGTTGGATGATATTGGTGGGAGGTGCGGGCGGCGCTTGTTTCGAGAGCGTGTCGAGGGCGGTTCGCTCGGTAGCATCTGGCACGCAATTAGTGAGAGCCTCGTTGCGAATGTTGTTGAGGAAGCCCCTGAAACTATTGCCGCCGCTCCACTTGGCCGTGCGTGTGAACCAGCCGAAGAAGGTTTTCCGCAGCTCGGGTGTCCAGCCAACCTTGGCCTCGCGCAGGGCGTAGGCGTAGGCGATGGCCTGCCGATTCGGGTGGCTGTCGTGCATGCCGGCGACGGCACTGGCGTAGCCGTCGTTGCGGGAAAGCACGGCTTCGCTGGCGATAGTGATATCGGTGTCCTTGGCGGTGTCTAACATCGGCACGGTTTTAGCAACGATGCTGTGGGAGCCGAGATAGACCAGCAGGGAGACGAGCTCGCGGTTCACGAGTGGATCGGCATTCGGAAACAGCGGGTCCAGACGCTCGGCGATTTTCGCGCAGATGTCCGGTGCAGGCTTGCCCATGCGGGTGAAGACGAGCTGCCAAGCGCGCAAGTACGGCAGATGTAGTTCTGTTGGAAGTTTGGTGAAATCGAGTTTTCCGAGGGCGACGAAGAGCTTTGGCTGGAGGGCCTTGTCGCCGACACGGGCGAGCGCGATAAGGGCCTCGATGGAGGCCTGCGGATCGGTTTCCGCAAGGGCCTTGTCAGCCCACTTTTCGGCTGGCTGGCGCTCGATCGCCTCGCGGGCGGCGAAGCGGATGAAGCGGTCCTTGTTAGCGAGCGCGGGCCAAGCCTTGGCGATGGCTTCCGGGCCGGTGCCTTGGGCATGGAGTTCTTCCAAGTTTCTGCGGAGAAGTGCTTCTGGAGTCGGTGCAACCTTGGCGGCGGGAGCGGTGCTTTCATTTCCAGTATAGGTCACGCGATAGAGCGCGGACTGGCTTTTACGGCCACCGGTGGTGAAATACATCGCACCGTCCTCACGGCGGATGATGGCATCGGTGAAGGGCATCGGTTTGCCCGCTACGAACTCTTCTTTCTCGGCCTTGAAGCTAGCACCGTCGGGTTTGAAATGGATGGCCCACATGGTGCCGTAGGTCCAATCGAGCGCATACATCGCACGCTGGTATTTTTCCGGAAATTTCGCGCCGGTGCCGAAGACTGTGCCGGTCGGTGAGCCGGGGCCGATATCGACCACCGCCGGTAGCGAGTCGGCATAGTAGCTCGGCCAGCGGCCAGCTCCGGAGCGCCAACCATAGTCGCCGCCGCTGACGATGTGGTTGATGCGAGTCGGCATATACCAAGGTGTGCCCATGTCCCACTCCATGTCCGAGTCAAAGGTGAAAAGCTCGCCATTCGCGTCGAAGGCGATGTCATATTGGTTGCGGAAACCACCGGCGAAAAGCTCGACGCGCTTGCCCTCCGGATCGGTTTTGCACACGTAGCCGCCGGGTGCGAGAATGCCGCGAGCGTGGCCGTTCGCGTCCCAGAGGCGGGTGATCAAATGGTCCTCACCGATGGCAAATGGGCGGCTGTAGTCGAGATTTTCCGGGAGCTTGGTGTGGTTGCCGCTGACGAAATAAATCGAATTCCCGTCAGGTCCCAGAACGATGCCATGGGGGCCGTGCTCGCTGCCGCCATCGCACTTGCGGACGAGTTCGGCCTTATCGAACTGGTCGTCGCCATTGGTATCCTTCAGACGCCATAAGCCCTTGTCGGCCATCTCGTTATTCATCAAGTAAAGGCTGTTGAACGCGTAGAGGAGACCATGTGCGCCGCCGAGTGGCGTGCCGCTGGTGCCGTTAGGAAGGGTGAGCGGCTCGACCTTGATCCCATCGCTCTTGCCTGCGGCGGGAAGGGTGACGCGATAGATGCCGCCGTATTGATCGCTGGTAATAAGCCGCCCCTTATCATCCTCAGTCATGGCGACCCATGAGCCCTGCTGGTCTTTTGGAACGGTGTAAAGTAACTCGGCCTTGAAGCCTGGAACGAGCTGGATCTCTGTGTCAGTGGGCACCGCGCCCTCGCCCGAGCCGCTGGTAAGAGCTTTTCCCCAGGGCGCACTGCCGTAGGCGGCGACCACCACCGCCGGCTGGAAATTGTTGCTGCCGGCGGGGGCCGCTGACCAATCCGGCCCGGTCTCGATGAGCGACTTCTGCCCCTTCGTTGTCTCGATTTTCAATGTGACGACCAGACCGGCCACCGATCCTTCGTTGCGCGCGTCAAAGCGGAGTTCGTTGTCTCCGGCTTTGAGAAGCTTGCTCAGATCGGCTTTTGTGGGGCTGGTCCAATCCGGATTTTCGGCCACTTTGGTGCCGTTCAGGTAGGCAGTCGCGCCGTTGTCGCAGGTGAACAAAAGCTGAGCGGTCAGCGCGGCATCTTGAAGGTTGAAGGTCGTCCGGAAAGTCGCCTTTTCCCCGTCCTTCGCAGTTTTGCTGGTCCAGATCCACTGGGGCGCGGCGATGGTCGGTGAGGTCATCAAGGCCAGGCCTAATGCACAGGTCAAACTAGCGGGAAATAACAGATTTTTCATGAATTCAAAGATTAGGAGCGGATTGAAATCGAGACTACCCCGGAGTTTCACAGGTACTTTCAAAACGCCATCTGTTAGCGAAATATCAGTGGCGCGAAGTCCCGCAAATAACCCCGCCAGACCGGCCACTCGTGCGAGCCCTCCGTCAATGTCCATTGCAAGTGAATGTCGTGTTTCTGGAGCACATGGTGGAATTCCTCCGCGTCCTTCAGCAGGAAGTCATCCTTGCCGATCGAGATCCACAGCAGCTTCACCTCGTCATTGAGATTTTTGTCCTTCAGACCCTTCGCGATCAAATCATCCGGCCACGGGACATAGGCGCTCATGCCGCCGATGTAGGCGAACAATTCCGGGTGATTGATGCCGATTTCTAGCGACTGCATCCCACCCAGCGACAAGCCGTTGATCGCACGCCCGGCGGGTGTCGCCAGCGTGCGGTAGGATGTGTCCACCAGCGGCACCACCGATTCTAACATATCCTTTTCAAACTTGATGAAATTCGCCTTATGATCGCCCTCCTCCTCCTGCAAGTCCGCGTGGCCGTCGGGCATGACCAGCAGCATCGGCACCGCCTTGCCTGCAGCGATCAGATTGTCCAAGATCAAATGCGCATGGCCGAATTCTGTCCACGTCGCCTCCGTATCACCGGTGCCGTGAAACAGATAGAGGACCGGATAGCGGCGGTTGGGTTCCTGTTCATAGCCCGGTGGCGTGTACACCCGTAGCCGGCGCAAGCGATTCAGGGACTTGGAAAAATAACTATGCAGGTGAATCGTCCCGTGCGGCACATCCCGCCATTGATAGAAGAGCGGTTGGTTGGTGGTGATTTCCAACGCGCTGGTGTTTGGATTCTGTTCGGGCAGCACCTCGGGGTTCGACGGGTCCAGCATTTGCTGCCCGTCCACCATGAAGCTGTATTCGTAAACCCCAGGATCCAGCGGCCCGACCGTCACCGACCAAACGCCCTTCCGGTTGCGTTTCATTTCCACCATGGTGCGCTCAATGCCTTTCACCTTCACCGACTTCGCCGTCGGATCTTCAAAGCGGAAAGTCACCCGATGGTCCTCCAACAACTCCGGCGATTCCGGCGGTTCCTTGCCGTCCGCTTGGGTCCAGAAAAAACAAACCAACAACAGGAGCGGCCAGCGGATAGTCATGCGTTCAATCAAAACTAATTTCCCAACTTTTCCAGTCAATTTCCCGCGGGAACATTTGCGTCGGTATCGGCGGTCATCGGCGTCTGGGTGAATCTAGCCAAAGGCCGCACCAGATTCGCCGGTAATGGGAAAACGCGGTCGTAAATGCCGGGGGCGATTTCGGTGGACTGGGCGTAGGCATCACGGAGCATTTCCAGTTTCGCGTCGAGGTTGTCAATATGGTGCAAGGCGTAGGCCTCGGGCGTGCGCGGGAGGACGGGCGAGCCGAATTCGTATTGCCCGTGATGGCTGCCGATGAGGTGGAGCAGATGCAGGCGGGTCATTTCCGTGGATGGCTTGAGGGCTTTCCAGTCCTCGACCTCATCCGTGTCCAGCAGGTCGTTCCAGAGTTTGTTCACGAGCTCGATGCCCAGCGGGATATGGCCTAACATTTCCCCGTGGATACTGTGGACTTGGGCGAAGCCGTCCTCGGGATAGGAATTTTCCCAGAGCTTGCCGCAGTCGTGAAAAAGCACTCCGGCGAGCATCAGGTCGCGGTTGAGTTCGGGGTAAACCGGACACAAGGCGGCGGCGGCACGCATCATCTGGGCGACGTGCTCGACCAATCCGCCACGGCGGGCGTGGTGGTTTTTTTTCGCGGCGGCGGTGCGGCGGAAGCGGTCGCCTAACTGACTGAGAAAATGGGCGCACAAGGCATGGAGCCGGGGGTCGTCCAGCGAATCACACAGCAGCCGGATCTCCGCGAAGTCGCGGTCCTGCTTTTCGCGGGTTTCTGGATCGCCCGCGAGGAAATCCGCGATGGCAGTTTCATCGAGCGGGAACCACTTGAGGTGGTTCGGATTGACGCCGTATTGATTCTGCGTCCACTCGCCTTCAAGTCGGACAATCGCCCCTTCGGCCAGTTTTTCCGCCGCCGCATGATTCGGCGAGTCCGACCAGATTTTGAGCGAGAAATTTCCGGTGGCGTCCGCGAAGACCAGCTCGAAATAGGGCTTCCCGCCCTTCGTCATCCGGCTCGCCCGCGACTGGAGCTGGGCGTGAATGGCGGCATGAATGGGAATTTCCCCGGACTGTTCTTTGACGGCGGCAATGGTGATCGGACTCACGCGGGCGAACATGGCAGGCGGGGTGGGGCTTGTTAAGGGCAAAAGAGTCTAACTCTGCACTCCCCACTCGCCTCCCTCAACAGCTCAAGTCCGAGATGGGCAGAAAACATCCGAAAATACTCGCCAAACGCCGGATATTCCGTCAGCCACTTTGTCGTCTTCTACGGGAAAGAAGCTAAAACGCCCGCGCTAGTCTGCATCTCCTCCGTCCGATCCGAGGACCAAGCCCCGGCCCCCGCCACTGCCCAAGTCATCGGCGTAACACAAGATGGCACGCCACCAGCCGCAGTCCATGCGATGCGAATGTGAAGCGCCGTGTAGCCACGATGAGCTTGGCGGAAGCGATCACTTTCGTGCGGGGGATTTACCGGAACGAGTTGGATAAGATGATGACGCGCTTCAGAACAACGGAGCCGGAGTTTTACAAGGCCTACTTCGCCGCACGGGTGATCGTGGACCGCGCCGCGACTCATGCGAAGCCGAAGATTGTGGTGACGCCGCCGGTGGCGTGATCACTGGTGGGGACCGTCAAAATATACGATAAGCGACGCCACTAGAGTGCACGAGCGATTTCGCGGGCGAGGCGGGCGAGGGCCTCGTTCATGGCGCTGATGCGGCCTGATAGATCAGTGGCGGAGGCGGTCGGTGGGACCGGCACGCTGGTGCGGAACGGGTGGGTATCCGCCACGTGCCCGGCCACCGCTTGGAGTTTCCAGGTGCATTCGAGAATCAGGTTGCCGGTCGGGTCAGGCTCGAAGCGGGAAACGCGGATTTCCAGCAGCGATTGGTAGTCGAGGGTGACAAAATTCTCGACTGGCTGAATGTTGAGTGAGTTGGTGAGTCGGCCGAGATTGATGGCGGTGATGCGGGAGATGGCGGCATCCAGCGGTTCGGCCCAGAGGTGGTAGCTGTTCATCTTGAGCTGGCCGTTGCCACTGCGGCTGACGAGCTGCTGGCGATCCAGATAACTGGGCAGCGAGGGGCGTGCAATGGCGATGGCCGGGCTTGCACCCGTGATGCCGCGTGAGGGAACGACCGGGTCTAGCAGGTGATTGACCGAGGTGTCCTTCACAGGCGTTAGAGAACCGCAAGCGGCGAGCAGCAGGGGGGCGGTTAGGGCGAGGAGAAGTGTTTTCATTCGGGGGTGGCTTTGCCGCGGAGGAGGGTGTCGGGATTGCGTTTCAGATCGTTGGAAAGTTCCTTGAGCGCCCGCGAGGCGCGCTCGGTTTCCTGCAGCACATTCTGCAAGCGCATCATGACGGGTGCGCGGGCATTGGAGAAATTGGAGATTTCCTTGACCGCTTCATCGATGCGGGCCAGGCCGGCATCGGTCTTGGCGATGATGGCATTGAGATCGGTTAGCAGGGGATCGAAGCCCGTGTTCGCCTTGGTGGCGAGCTTGTCGATCTGGATCAGCGCGGCATCCAGATTTTCCACCGCGCTGGTGAGCTTTTCGTTACTGGTGACTTTGTGAATGTCCTGGGTGATGCCGATGATGTTGTCGTTCATTTCCTTGAGATTGAGCGCGGCGATCTGGGTTTTCGCCCCGATCAAAACATCGCGGAAATCCTTCATGACGCCGTTGAGATCGAGCGAATTGAACTTTTTCAGCCCATCGGAAATGCCCGAGATGAGCTCGTCGATTTCCGTGCCCACGGTGGGGACGACCGGATAGGTGCTGGGGACGCTAGATTGATAGACGAAGCCGGGTGTGCCGGGGATGATGTCGAACTCGATGTAGAGCTGTCCCGTTAGAATGCTCTGCTGTTTCATGCCGCCACGCAGGCCTTGGCTGACGGCTTTTTCCACGCCTTGAAAGGTCGAAAAGTCGATGCCGCCACCCTCCTCGGTGCTGATCAGGCGTAGATCCTTATCCACGAGTTCGACAACGACGGGAATGATCTTGCGGTTTTCCTTCCTGTCCACGAGCACGCTGATAGACTTTACGCTGCCGATGCGGACGCCGCCGAAGCGGACATCGGACCCGGCGCGGAGGCCGTAGGCGCTTTTGTCGAAGTAGAGGAGGATTTCATGGGTGCTTTTGAAAAATTTCCCCGCACCTACCAAAACGAGGGCGATGCCGGCAAGGATGAGTCCGAGCAGGGTGAAAACGCCGATGACGGTAGGGCTGGCTTTTTTACTCATGACAGTGTGTTCGGTGAAATTTCCGGTTCCTCCCCTCGCTGGAGAAAGAGTCGGACGGCGGGGTTCGTGGAGTGGTCGCGGAGTTCGGTCGGATTGCCGGTCGCACCTTGGGTGCGGGTGGCAGTATCGAGGAAGATCGAGTTATTCGCTATCGCAAAAATGCTGGCCAGTTCATGGGTGACGATGACGACGGTGGAGCCGAGGCTGTCGCGCAGGCGGAGGATCAGGTCGTCGAGGCGGCGCGAGCTCAGTGGATCGAGTCCGGCACCGGGTTCATCCAAGAAGAGGATGTCGGGATCAAGGGCCATGGCGCGGGCGATGCCGGCGCGCTTGTTCATGCCGCCGCTGAGCTGGGCCGGGTAGTAGTCCTCGTAGCCAGATAGACCGACGAGCGAGAGCTTGTAGGAAACGAGATCGCGGATCACCTGCGGGGTGAGTTTGGTATTTTCCTCAAGCGGCAGAGCGATGTTTTCAGCGAGTGTTAGAGAGGACCACAGTGCGCCGGACTGGTACATCACGCCGAAGCGGCGGATGAATTTACCGCGTTCCGATGGCGCGGTGGCGGTGAAGTCCTCGCCCGCGATGAGGACGCTGCCCTTGGTCGGCTCCTGCAGGCCGATGAGGTGGCGCAGCAGCGTGCTTTTCCCACATCCGCTGCTGCCCATGATGATGAAGATGTCCTTTTCCGCGACCTCGAAATTAAGATCCCGCATGACCACGAAAGAGCCGTAACTCATCGTTAGATCACGGACGGCGAGCTTGGGACTAACGGGAGTTTGGTCCGGAGAAATTGGCATGGGTCAGATATCGAGCACGGTGAAAATGGCGGCGAATCCTGAATCGAGAATGATGACGGCGGTGATCGAGGCCACCACCGCACGGGTCGTCGCCTCGCCGACTGCGGCGGACGATTTTCCCGCGTGCATGCCTTGGAGGCAGCCACACACCGCGATGATGGCACCGAAAAAGAAGCTCTTGAAGACCCCGAGCGAGGCGGTGGTTAGAGTCAGGGCGGCGAGGGTTTGATGCCAGTAGAGGACAGGTGGAATGCCTACGGCAGCACCGACTAACATGCCGCCAAGGATACCGACGAAATTCGCATACAGCGTGAGCAGCGGCATCATCATGACCATGGCCAACAGTCGCGGGAGCACTAGGAAATCGAAGGGGTCGAAACCAAATGTTCGCAGGGCGTCGATTTCCTCGTTGGCCTTCATGCTGCCGAGATGGGCGGCAAAGGCGGCACCGGTGCGGCCGCTCATGATGATGGCGGTCATGACCACGCCCATTTCACGCACCATCGCGATGCCTACCAGATCCGCCACGTAGAGGCTGGCCCCGAAGTTGGTGAGCTGGACATTTCCAACAAACGCGAGGATCAGTCCGATGAGAAAGCTGATGAGCGAAACGATCGGCAATGCCTGTGCACCGCATTCCTGAACGATCACCCAGAAATCGCTGCTGCGGAAGCGCGCCCTGCCTGTCACAAAGCGACCGAGCGCGAGCACGGACAGGCCGGTGAACTCCGCGATGGATAGAATACCGGCCCACACGTTGATTGAAATTTTCCCCAACTTATTGATTACGGAGGTTTCCACGGGCTTGCTCCGGGCATCGCCTTCCTCCGGAACAGCGAGGGCGAGTTCCATCAGGCCACGCAAATTTGGTGGCAGTCCATCGAGCGGTGGCTTGGCTTGGGCTGCGGCGTCCCTAGTATCTTCTAACGGCTTTGCAACTTTGCGCAGGTGGGCAAGGATGAAGGCGGGCAAGGTCGAATCGAAGGCCCCGAGTTCGCCGGTGACATACCTCACCGGTGCCTGATTCGGTGGCTCGCCTTGGATTTCCGGCAGCGGGCCATCTTGCTGCCAATCACCGGAAATTTCCAGCACCACGCTGTCGCCGTCCTGTGACCAGCGGGCGCTTGGCAGTGAAGATTCCATAAGCTGCACTATCAACGATGCCGCAAGCTGCTCATGAAAACAAGCGGGATTGTTGAAGTCGCGTCCGGCAGCGTAGATTTCATCAGCGGCGATGTGGGCAATTTCCCGCTTTGCCAATTCGTGGAACCGCGCTAGGGTCCGCCCCTTTCCCCGCCATCCATGACGACTCCCGAACGCTACACTAAACATGTGCTTCCCACCTATGGCCGCTTTCCGCTGGTCCCTGTGCGCGGCACCGGTTGCCGCTTGTGGGATGAAGCGGGAAAAAGTTACCTGGATTTCTGCATGGGCATTGCCGTGTGCTCACTTGGTCATTGCCATCCTCGTTTGGTGGAGGCAATCCGTGTCCAAGCGGGCGAGTTGATGCATGTCTCCAATCTCTATCAGCACCCTTTACAGGCGGAACTGGCGGAGGAAATCAACACCCACCACGTCAAACTGCCCGGAAAAATTTTCTTCTCGAACTCTGGTGCCGAGGCGAACGACGGCCTGATCAAGTCCGCCCGCCGCTTCGGCCTGAAGCGCCCGCAGTCGGATGGTTCGCAGCGATACGAGGTGATCACGTTTTTGCAATCGTTCCACGGGCGCACGCTCGGGGCGATGTCCGCCACCGGTCAGGCGAAAATTCAGGAAGGTTTCGATCCCCTGCTGCCCGGTTTCCGTCACCTCCCGTTCAACGACATCGAGGCGCTGGAAAATGGCATCCGCCCGGAGACTGCCGCTATTCTGCTAGAACCGATTCAGGGTGAGGGCGGAGTGAACATGGCAACCCCGGAATTCCTCCGCGCGGTGGCCGAACTCTGTAAAAAACACGACTTGTTGCTGTTCTTCGATGAGGTGCAAGCCGGCTTCGGTCGCTGCGGCGATGCGATGGCCTGGCGCATGATCGCCCCGGAAATCCAACCCGATGGCATCTCCTGGGCCAAGGGCATGGGCGGCGGCGTGCCGATCGGTGCATTCTGGTTGAACGACCGCACAGTCGATGCGGATGGCACGCCGTTGTCATCGCTGATGGGGCCGGGTTCACACGGCTCGACCTATGGTGGAAATCCATTAGTTTGCGCGGCCTCGCTCGCGGTGCTCAAGGAAATCCGCGAAAAGGAACTCGCCGTGAATGCCCTGCTGATGGAAGTCCGCATCCGCGAAACCGTGAAGTCATGGAACCTGCCCGTCATCACCGAAGTCCGCGGCCAGGGATTGCTGTTAGGCGTCGCCCTCGATTCTTCACTCATAGCAGTTCCTGAAGGAAAAACCGCAGCTCTTGTCGTCGTCTCGAAATTGATGGAACATGGCCTGATCGTCCCACCCGCCGGACCGAATACCTTCCGTTTGTTGCCACCGCTCAATGTTACCGAAGCCGAGGTGGATGAAGCGCTGGCGATCATTAAGATGACACTGGATAGAATAAATATAATATAGAAAGAAATTTTTAACCGCAGATGAACGCAGATGGACACAGATAAGAAAATGTTGAGAGTCTAAAGTTGATAGTAAGATTAAAAAAATAAATCCCCACTTCCATCTGTGTCATCTGCGTCCATTTGGCGAAATAGTTGCATCAGTCGATTCGGCCATGTCCGCTGCGCTTCCCTTGCGGTTGAATAACTCTCCACTCTCACCAACCACCCATTTCATGAACCACCTCCTCTCCATCGAACAGCTCAGCGCCAGGGAAATCCAATCCCTACTGGAATCCGCCGCGTATTTGAAACGCCAGCGTGGCAGGGACGGCACCCAGCTTGCCGGGCAAACGTGGGCACTCATTTTCACCAAGTCCTCCACCCGCACCCGCGTCTCGTTCGAGGTCGGTATTCGCGAGTTGGGCGGTTTCCCGATGTTTCTATCAAAAAACGACATCCAACTCGGACGCGGCGAGCCGATCAAGGACACCGCCCGCGTACTCGGCCGCATGGTCCACGGCGCGATCATCCGCACCTTCGCGCAGCAGGACGTGGTGGAATTCTCGGAGTTTTCCGGCATCCCCACGATCAACGCTCTAACTGACGATGAACATCCCTGCCAAATCCTCGCTGACCTCCTAACGATTCAGGAAAAGCTCGGTGGCTGGGAAAATCGGAAAATTGCGTTCATCGGTGACGGCTTTTCCAACATGACTCGTTCTTGGATGTGGGCCGCGAAACACCTCGGCTTCGAACTGGCCGTGGCCTCGCCGGTTTCCTGCCAACCACCCGCCGATTTCCTAACTGAACTCGACGCCCCCAACGTCACCATCACCGCCGATCCCGTGGCTGCCGCCACCGGTGCCCACGTCATTAACACGGATGTCTGGTTGTCCATGGGCCAGGAAGGTCAGCAGGAAAAAGAGCTGGAGTTCGCCGACTATCAGGTTGAGTCGGGACTTCTATCAAACGCCGCGCCGGACCACATCGTCCTCCACTGCCTGCCCGCCTACCGTGGCAAGGAAATTAGCGAGGAAGTGCTGGAGCTCCACGCGAACACCATTTTCCAACAAGCCGAAAACCGCCTCCACGCGCAGAAGGCGATCCTGGTCGCGTTAGCGAAAAGTCGCTAATGATGCGACTGACTGATTGAAATTTCCGCCACTCAGGATCAACCACTCCTCTTGGCCTTGCACCCGCTTCACGGGCTAAAGCATCCTTGGATTGCCAAAGCTCTTCAAGAACCGGGATTCATCTTCGCTTTCATAGGTCCATTCTCCCATTAACTCGAGGGGGGTGCAAACTTTTGGCAAACTCCAGCCTTGCCGCGCCGCCTCGCGGTCCAGGCGGCGGAGGATCTGCGCATTCTCCAGATGGCGGCGGTTCCAGGTGAGCAGGTAGTGCGCCTCACGTTTCACTTTCAACAGGATTCATACCGCAGGCAGCCAGTAACTCCTTGAAGTCTTTGGTTAGCTTCCGGAACGAACGTGACCGCTCGTGACAAAGTGAGAGATTGATCTTTGCTGAGAATGCGGGCTGTTCGGTTCTCGCATTGTAAGGAAACGGGAGTCCAAGGTGTCTTTCCAATGCGCCTTTTGCATCGCGGAGTTGCTCTGGATCATTGGGATATGCGAGAGCTCCATCCTGAAGAGTTTCTGCGGATGCCAGAAGCCATGCTTCATATTCCCTCACTGCAAACACAATGCGCGTGGCGTCAAATCCAGTAGCACCCGCCAAAGAAGGACTAACTAACTCAGATGCTGTTTTGACGCAAAAATCATCTGCATCAAGCAATACCAGGAGTGCGGTCGCCCCCTCGTTTCTCGCATGGCCCGCCGCTTTGATTAAAGCCGGCCCTGGAAACCAGACGTTGTCCTCACAGCGGAGCAACTGGCTTGCGGGATAACGCCCCGGAGTCAGTAGAGGCGGATTCCATATTCCGAAGCGTTCGCCCGCGATCTTGCGAAGCAAAATAGGAAGTGCTGGCACTTCGCCATGACCTTCTACGATGGGTTTAATCATGAGATCTTGGAGAAGAAATCCATTTGTTCGGGATTGATTTCATCAAATAGATCATCCGACCGAAGTCCCTCCGACCGCATCAATTCCCCAGCTCCCATCAAGTGTTGCCTAAGCGTTTCAGCCCCGGCCTTACTAAGCTCTTTAATATGCGTCACGCCTTCGGACCATGTAACGACCCGGATGTTTTCCGGGCCAATCCATTTGCAATCTAGCAAATCGGGACTGTGTGTGGTTACAATCACTTGGGAATCACGGGAAAAGCCACGAATAAGATCAAGCAGGGCACTCAATGCCTCAGGATGGATGGTTGACTCTGGCTCCTCCAAGGCAATGACCGATGGCCTAGCGGATTGTAAAAATGCACCGAGAATTCCGACAAGCCGCATCGTCCCATCCGACATGGCGAATGCTTCGTGGGAAATCTCCTTCTCCCCTCCGTCTTCACCCTGCCAGGTTTGCGTGAACTTCAGCGTCAGGCTTTTTCCATGCTTCACCGGAGAAACTTTTGTTACCCCCGGAACGACTGATCCCAGAAGCTTGCAAAGACGTTCAAGTGAAGCGTCGGGCAGGCTCTTCAGCACACTGGCCAAGTTGCTACCGTCGCCCTTGAGTGATAAACCTGCATCCGGCTTCTGGAGTTCTTGAATCAAGCGTGGTTCCAGGGAAAAAACCTGAATGCCTCCCAGCAATTCCACGACCGGCTCAAACTCTTTTGTGCCACCGAGCAAGGGCAGGAGCAGTGCATCATCAATCACTCTTGGGGTAATGCCACCCAACGTAATTTTCAACTGTTCGCCATCCCGGTCAAAATTAGCCGAGCCAGCAACACATCGTTCGCGCACGACCTTGAACTGAAAGCCCGACATTGCGACGATTTCGAATGCATAGAAACCTTCAATATCTCCGGGCAGCGTGAAATCAACCCGAATGCCGAAGTTGCCAGGCCGACTCCTTGATCCAGTACGGTAGCGCACCGTCTCAATGCCTCCATGAAGCTGGAACACGGATTCCAACGGCAGCGACATGCTGGAGGCCAGAAACTCCAAAGCTTTCAGGAAATTACTTTTCCCGGCTCCGTTCTTACCCACGATGAAAAGTGGATTGGTAAGCTCCACATCCGCCCACAAGAGACTTCGGAAGCGCTTAAGGCGGATGCGCCGGATCGGCTGGAAAGAGGAAATCATAATTTCAGGCGGTTTTACAGGCGGCGAAGGTGGGACACTAGCTTGGAATACTCAATGCAGGAAGCCCATTCACCACCTTCATCGTCTCCAGCCCCACTGTCACCACCCGGAGGAAGAGTTCCAGCGGATACTTGGGGTTGCCCATGGTTTCGGTGGCCCAGAGGTTGGCGTCGTTGGTGATGCCGCTGTCTTTGTCGGTGGTGACGGACTGGCACAGGTCTTCCTTGCTCAGGCTCACCGCATGGTTGGCTTGTTGAAAACAATTGATTGCTCGTATGGCGGGTTGCGGTGATTCACGAAACAATCAAATTGATAAAGCCG
This sequence comes from Akkermansiaceae bacterium, assembly GCA_025354565.1. GTDB lineage: Bacteria > Verrucomicrobiota > Verrucomicrobiia > Verrucomicrobiales > Akkermansiaceae > Luteolibacter. The sequence continues at coordinate 2,299 of JANXMQ010000145.1, read as the reverse complement.
CGATTTCATCGTCGAGTCTTTTTGCAGATGGTAACTTGAGCAATGTTTCCCAGTCCTCAAGAAAATCAGGGATACGCGCACGTTGAGCGGAAAAGTTAATTGTTTTTCTCCTGCGTCCGGTAAGGCCACTGGCCTCTACGAGCAAGGTTTGTAGAACTTTTTTGGGATCAGGAATTTTTTCGAGGTCTTGCCATGCGGGAAGGTTTAGAGGAACACGACCATTCCGATTACCCGATGCGCCACGCAATGCGTTTTCGGAAAACAGCAACCAAGCCTCAGTCATGCGGACTGGTATAACCGGAACCCAATGTCTTGCTGGACTTGTGGCCAAAGATTCTATGGCGTCCGCAATTTCTTTCCTTCTATTTGATGGTTCCTCGCGATCCGAATCACGATGGATGAAAATGACATCCGCAGGGAATAACTTGGACGCGGTGGCAATTTTTTGCGATAAGATACGGGGCGGTTTTGGTAATTCGTGAAGATCCGCAAATTGCCCCATCCATTCAAAATTCTGATGATGACGCAGAAGCATCCAGCGAAGAATCGGAAGTAATACTCTGTCAGACGTGCCCTCGGCGACTAGCGTGAATCGGAGAACCTTCATTTTGCGACGTCTTCAAGTTGAGGCAAAAGCATTTGTAAATCCTCACGATCCACGACTCGATTCGGATTGCGCTGATCCTGCTGTTTGACTCGAATTGGATTCAGGTAGGGAATCAATAATCCCCGTGCGACGGCTTCGCCTGATTCGTGCTCTCGCCAAGTATTTGGCAGGCCCAGAAAGCTCGGGGTATGAACCAAACGATCCTGATAGTATGCCGCACGATCCACAGCAATTACCAAACTATCATCTGGAACTTCGGATACGACCGAAGGGGAATGAGTATTGATGATGATCTGGCGCAGTGGATTGTCGTCACCGCAGGGTTCCTGCGTATCGACAGCGATCTCCTTGAGCAGCGCGATCATCGCGGGCAGTCGCTTGGGATGGATTCCGTTCTCGGGTTCCTCAAGACAAATGACTCCTGTGACGAGAGGGTCTTGCTCCAAAATAGACAGTGCCAAGAAGCGAAGCGTCCCATCAGAGAGACCACGTGCCGGAATCTCATTTCCAGAGTGATCGGCCACCAAGATGCTGTATGCACGACGAACCGGGTCGGGATCGACTCGAATCCCTTTTACATTTTCAATCAACTCCGTGAGGCGTTGGGCAATACTCTCTCCCACAACGGGCCCCAGTCCTTCCGTCTGCATGAGACGATGCAGGGTAGCGGGCATGTGCCGCCCATGTGAATCCATGATGTTTGGCTCGTTGAAATCATCGGGTGCCCGCAAACTGGATGCTTCGAGTGCCAGAAAACGCCATGACTCCATTTCTCGCTTTGCACAAAGCGCAGTTGGTGATTCCGTTGCGTTTGCGATGGAGAGAACCGTGCGTGGAAGATTGGAAGCGAGATAGGGATAAGGTTTGCCGCTGCTGCCGCCATCTTGATGCCGCTGGATTACCGTTTTCTCATCCTCTGTTTTTGTCGATATGAAGAAATCACGGCGGCCGCCCTTGGGTTCTTGTTTCAAACTGTGTCGCCAAGCAGTTGAATGTTTGAATGGCAGTAACTTGGCAGCCTCTGTCCAAGGATGATATGTCAGATTCTCCTTCTCCATCTGTAATCCAGAATCACCATTTCCTGCCGTGCGCTCCACAAGCGAAAGCTCATATTTCAGGAACGTGAATGTTGCCCGCGCCTGTTGGTTCAGATCGTCATAGGCGATCTTTGGCACGATCATCTCCACAATGAAATCGATCCGCCTTGAGCCAACGGGATGATCGAAGCAAAAAATATGGGCAGGATCAGATGACATCGCTCCATCCGCCCGAATTGCGAGGGCTGCTTCCAAAAGCGTCTTCGAGGCGGTTAGGCTTAGAAACTGGATGGCGTCGAAAAGATTCGATTTGCCAGCACCATTCGGCCCGGCAATACAAGTGAACTCGCCGAAATGGAGGTCCACATCCCGCAGGTTTTTGAATCCGTTGACTCTCAGGCGTGTAATCATGATGATGATTCTACAAGGATCTCCAACTTCGGCAACCCATTCACCACCTTCATCGTCTCCAGACCCACCGTCACCACCCGCAGGAAGAGTTCCAGCGGATATCTGGGGTTGCCCATGGTTTCGGTGGCCCAGAGGTTGGCGTCGTTGGTGATGCCGCTGTCTTTGTCGGTGGTGACGGACTGGCGCTCCATGACCCATTCGAGGGCGGGCTTGCCGTTGACGATGTAGTCGTAGGCGGCGAGCG
>JANXMQ010000127.1 GCA_025354565.1 Akkermansiaceae bacterium | reverse complement strand
GGGCCTCAACCTGCGGATCAACCTGTGTATGAGAAAAGCCTACGGTTACCGCAGTTTCCATCTGCTACAAACCTCTCTCTATCACACACTTGGAGATCTACCCGAGCCAAAGTTCACCCACAGATTTTGCTGAAGAGCCTTAAATCTAAGCCGCAATATGTAACCGCCAGGCAGTAGGGTTTTATCTTCTAAAATTTTCCAATCACCAAATAGAGTGGCATCACGCCCAGTCAAAGAATCGACACCAGAGGGCAGCTCCATGAAAAACGGGACGTAAAATTTAGATGACTCCAGAAGTTTTAGTTCATGGCCGCCAGCCCCACTGATTGCATCTTTCCAAAGCTGCTCATCAGACTGAATTTTCGACAGTATCCAATTATTGAGCGTTTCAGCCCGCAGGCTGGTGCTGCAAATTGAGCAGACAGCGAAAAAAAGGGTGATTATTTTCATGGTTGAGCCTCCTCAATCTCATTGCCAACTTCGGCTACGTAGTTGTTGCCTCCATTAATACAACTTCCCAGACAAAAAGAAGCGATCAACCCACAGAAGACGTGATTTGGACTCACCCGGAGTCAGATCCGCTCATAGTAGTTAGAGACGGTAACACCGGTCACACGACGAAGGGGCGGGCGGGAAGCAACGCAAGCAAAGCACTCACAAGCCATGTAGATCCCGACCACTGTGTCACGCTCCGTGCTTGCAATGGAGACTGGCTCTGGCACTCTGTGTCGGAACTGGTTTCAAATGTGCGCTTCCTGAGGAGCCCGGTGCGGTAATTCCGCACGCCGGGATCTGCGAGGGGGGCGTCGGGTGAAACCGACGTCCCTACCTCAATCTGCAGAAAACAAGTAAGGTCGTAAGACCGATGGTAATAGAAACTAATACAATGAGAAAATTTTTTGAGGCAAACGGGTTGCTGGTCACGCTTTGGGTTCTCCTCATGCTTCCGGCCTTCGCGCAACAATACTGGACGCCAAGTGGAGTGTCGGCAATCAAGCAATCCGCCAAAGTTTGGACAAAGAACGAGGTCGCCAATCTGCTAGCAATAGCTGTTTCGGAAGCTGGCCCCACGGACAGAAAGGTGGCAGCTTTAGAGGAATTGGCCGTTGCAAGGGAGCGCAATTCAACACTGCCTGACGGCTTTGATAAGGCGATAATCTCTATTCTCACGCGATCAGAGGCTAATCTAAGAGTTCCAGCAGCACGGATTGTGGGGAACCTGCGTCTTGAGAGTGCCCGATCTGAATTGGAGTCATTGGCGACCGACGCATTCTGCGGTGACGGGGTGGCCGCGATGAAGGCGCTTGTCAGTTTGGGTGGAGAGAAGTCCCGCCTGTTCTTTCGAAAGTTATACCTGGAGAAGTGTGTCCCTCGAAGATCGTATTTCGGTTCCGAGGTTATCGATGATACACCGCTTGAAAGGACTAATATCGTCTGTGCGTTGATCGAGCTGGATACGGAGATTGCGATCTCAGATGTGGTGGCACATTTCTCCCGCTTCCCGGGCGAAGAGCTTAACAAATATATTTGGGACTTTCTTTTCTCGCGCAGTGATGGATCGTCCGCTACTATCAAGGGCCTAAAGAGGCGCAACCTTCCGATCTCTGTAGCCTCCCTTGGGATCGAACGTGCAAGGGCGATGGGTCACGATCAACAGCCACTGATAGACGCAATTGAGAGATCCGCCTCTGCTCCTGCAAATCGGGACAAGCCATAAAATAAGTCTAATAATTCGATCTAATGCTTCGGGGTCAGGCTTTGGTGGCCTCGATGAGTGGCCAATACAACTTCCCAGACAAAATGAAGCGTCACAATCGCTTTTCAACGGCACCTCAACAACCGGGGTGCCATCACTTTTGACGTTGCTAAACAAAAAAATCAGCCTCCCATGGGAATACTAATATTAGGAATTATTGTTTTCTTCTCCATCGTTCTGCTAAAAGGATTTGATCGGATAGCTGGTCGAGGACCTAAGCAAATATCGGACGGAATAGAACGAGCGGGACGTAGCGAGCAGCGTATTCCTTGTCCGATGTGCGCAGAAAAAATACTGCCAGCAGCGCAGATATGCCCTTTCTGTAAATCGAAAATTTAAAATGAAAAACGGAGCCGAACCAGTCGTTACAGACAATTTCGTGCAGTGGCACAGTCGCGGCGGAGCCGCTTTGTGTGCCACCGCACGAAATGTCTGATCTAAAGCGTTCGGGTAAGAAATTATGAGTAAAGCAGCCTCGATAATTGCAGTAACCGCAGGCGTTATCCTTTCTGGGCAATGCGCGGTATGGGGCGCTTGTTTGGGAGGACATGACCCTAAGGCTGCTTACCCTTTCCCCGATGTTAAGGGTGCTGTCCTTTTCCTGATAGGCGTGTCGGTAATTCCTCTCGTAGTAGTAGTTCTCAGCACGATTGTTCGCCGCCTCCTTTCATCGCTTCACCCATCGCTTCGCCTTCCCATTCCGGTCGCCATATTATTGCTCGGGCCGCTCTTCAGTTTGGTCATGGGCTATTCGGTGCAAGCCCGGGATAATCGCACGAGGGACCAAGAAAGGGAATTCTATGTCAGTCAGAAGGAAGCATATTCCAGCTATGCCGCCCAATTGACCGCTGATCCGGGCATCGTGTTACGCGAACGTTGGTATGAAGAGGGCTCAAAGGATTCTTGGGGTGGCGCGGGGGTGTCTGCGCGTCGAATGGTGTTCGAGGATTCCTTTCGCCCGGACCACCTTGCAGTCGCTTATACCGGAGACCAACTTAGGGAGATTTCTGAACGTGCCCAAGACAAACGGATGTTGGTAGTCTGCCATCCCCAGTGTCCTCCGGACTTGATCGAATCAATGTGGCCGTTGGTGATGTCTTCCAGACAAGCTTGGATGATCGGGCAGATGATCGACAATCCTGCGACTCCAAGGCACCTTTTCGAAGAATACCAGTTGGAACGTTTGAATTCGAATCGCGCAGTCTCGGGCTGGATCGATAGTGCAATCGAAGAACGCCTAAAGAAACCGAACAAGATTCGATAAGAAGGCAGCGGGCGGCACTTGAGCGCCTTGGTAAAATCCGCCAGCCATGAAAACATCATTCCAGCCGTGGCAAGATCGTAAAACCTGATGAGGATCGAAAATAATAATTTGATCTAAAGCTTCGGGGTCAGGCTTTGGTGGCCGCGATGAGTGGCAGGGTGAAGTCGCGGACGGCGGCGGGGGCGGATTGGGGGTGGAGTTCGACTTGTTTGACGATGGCGGAGCCTACGATCACGCCATCTGCGGATTTTGCGACTTCGGCGGCTTGGGCGGGGGTGGTGATGCCGAAGCCAACGCAAATGGGAACCTCGGTGTAAGCGCGGATGGCATTGACCTGGGCGGCGATGTTGGCGGAGGGCGCGCCGTGGGAGCCGGTGACGCCGGTACGGGAGAGCAGATAGATGAAGCCCTCAGCGGACTCGGCGAGGATTTTCACGCGCTCTGGCGGAGTGGTCGGGGCGATGAGGCGGATGTGTTTCAAACCGACGCCGATGGCGAGGTCTTTGTTGAGAGCTGCTTCATCGGGCGGGAGGTCTAGCAGGAGGATGCCATCGGCCCCGGCGGCGGCGGCATCATGGTGGAAGGCAGCGAAACCGTAGGTGAAAATGGGATTCAGATAGGTGAACAGCACGATGGGAGTCTGGTGCGTTTCGCGAAAGCGGCGGATCAACTCAATGGCGTGGGCGGTGGTCATACCGGCCTTGAGCGCGCGCTCGGCAGCCATTTGGTTGACGATGCCATCGGCGAGAGGATCGGAAAACGGCAGGCCGAGTTCGATGATATCGGCCCCGGCATCTGCCAAGGCTTTGATGATTTCCAGCGAGGTTTCAAAATCCGGATCACCCGCGGCGACGTAGGCGACGAAGGCTTTTTGGTGGGTTTTACGGAGCTTGGCGAAGGTGGTGTCGATGCGGTTGGGCATTGGGATCTAGTTAATTGAAGAGTTTACCGTAGAGGCGCGAAGGACGCGAAGGGGCGCAAAGGAAGATGTTGTGGGGATGGGGATTTGAGTATTTTTACCACTGATTGCACTGATCGAAAGCGGCTTCTGTACGGATGTGTGTCAGGATTTGTGGTTTTTGGATTGTGCTATTAAGACTGCAGGCAGGATGCCCACAGGCCAAGACAGCCGGGATGGCTGCCCTCCTTCCCACAAATCATGGCGCACGCGAGTAGCATAGTGTCTTTTCTGACTATCAACAATCAACCCGTGACGATCAACTGCTTCAGGCTTCCTTCTTGGCCAGAGATTCGCAGGCTTTGATGTCGAGTTTGCCGGAGGCGAGGACGGGGATTTCGCGGACGGCGACGATTTTTTTCGGGCACCAGAGGGAGGAGAGGCCTTCGTCTAGCAGCTTGTAGCGGAGGTCGATGCACTCCTGTTCGAGGGCGGGACCGGCGATGGTGGAGAGGAGCAGGATAGCCTCGCCTTTTTGTTCGTCCGGGATGCCGACGACGGCGATGCGGCGCTCGGACTCGGCGTCGAGGCCGAGGACTTTGTTGATGGTGGCCTCGACGGTTTCGTGGGGCACCATTTCACCGGCGATTTTCGAGAAGCGTGAAATTCGCCCTTCGATGTAGAGGAAGCCGTCATCGTCGAGCCTGCCGACATCGCCGGTGCGGAACCAGCCGTCGGATAGGACTTCGGCGGTTTTCTTGGGGGCGCCGAGGTAGCCTTTGAAGACGTTGGCACCTTTGAACCAAATGATGCCTTGCTGATTTAGCGGGATTTCAAGGTCCGTGCCGGGATCGGTGATTTTAATGGCGAGGCCGGGCAGGAGTTGGCCGACGGAGCCGTGGCGAGACGAGGGCAGAGCGACGGAATCCGGCTGCGGCGCGGGGTCGGGGAGGTTGACGTTGGTGGCAGGCGAGGTTTCCGTTAGGCCGTAGCCTTCCTGCGGACGGACGCCGAATTTTTCCGCGAAGGCGGTGGCGAGGGATTGGGGGAGTTTCTCCGCGCCGGTGACGATGAGCTTGAGCGAGGCGAATTGCGCGGGGTCGATGCGCTTCATGTAGCCGCGCAGAAAAGTGGGGGTCGAGAGGAAGATATTGATTTGATGGAGGGCGATGAGCTCGGCGAGGCGCTTGGTTTCTAACGGGCTCGGATAGGTGACGAGATTGATTCCCTCAATGACCGGAAACCAGAGTGTGACGGTGCAGCCGAAGGAGTGAAATAGCGGCAGGCAGCCGAGAATGGTGGAGCCGTTAGGAAGATGCAGTCTGGATGCGAATTGGCAGACGTTAGAGAGGACATTGCGATGGCTGAGGACAACGCCTTTGGGTTCGCCGGAAGAGCCGGAGGTGAAGAGCAGCGTGGCCTCGTCCTCGCCCCGGCGTTTGTTCAGACCTAACATTATTCCGAGCACAGCGGCGGGCAGCAGTCTGGAGATGACCGACCAGGTGGCGATTTTTCCTTTCAGTGTGGGCAGGACGCGCTCGATGAAAATCAGATCGCGATTCGGGGGCCATGGGAATGAAGAAACCTTGCGGACAAAGGGATCGGCGGTGATGAAACTGTCCACATCGGCTTGGCGGATGCAGGATTTGATCGCCTCGTGACCGGCGGTGAAATTCAGGTTGACCGGGACTTTGCCGGCGAAGAGAACGGCGAGGTTCGCGATGAGTCCAGCCTTGCCGGGCGGGAGCACGATGGCGACGCGGGTCTTGTCGGTTTCCTCGCGGATGAATTTAGAAAAGACAATGGCGATTGCTAGAATCTGATAGTAAGTGAGTGCTGAGTCGTCGGCACCATCGAGGATACGTTTTTTAGAACCGTGTTTTTTGAGGCCTTCTAGCAGCGCCATGGCAAGCGATTTTGTTAGGCGAGTGCGTGAGCTGTATGCTTCTTCGTTCGCTTCCAGCAGCGCTTGTTGATAGGCCGCGATGCTGGCATTTTCCGGGGCGATGGACTTGCCAATGCAGAGGACGGCAGATGGCAGCGAGGCCTTGCGATCGGTGCAAAAACTTGATTCGCGAGGGCAGTCGATCGCGATGGGCAGGATCGGCAGGCCGAACGCGCAAAGAGCTTTCAACGAGGCTGCCGGGATATGGTTGGCGGTGGCGTTTTGGACCGTGGCGCGACCGGGGACGAAAATCAGGACGCCGCTGTTGGCGAGGTAAGTTTGCAGTTGGTGGCCTGCGGCGGCCGGCGCGGTGTCGGTGGCTGAGAACATCGCGCCGGAGCCGGATTTTTCCAGATGACTGCGGAGGGCGGGTTCGTGGTGGGCGGATTCCTCGATGAGCCAGGTGATTTTGCGCCCGGCGCAGAGTTTTTCGAGCGTGGAGAGGTGGCCGAAATCGAGGCGTCCGGGGATAACGAGACAACCGGAGGTGGGAAGGCGCTCCTTGTGAAGGATTTGGACGGAGGGGGAAGACATTGAGGAAAAAGGTTGAAGGTGGCAGGCTCAAAGCCTCGGGCCACCGGGATTTACGCGAATTTTTCCCGGAGTCGCACGGATTTTTTCCGAAAAAGACGAGAGGTTGAAGAATCCAGAATCCAGAGTCCAGAATCCAGGGGGATTCCGGATTTGGGATTCTTAATTCATTTCCCGTGGCACCGTGATGAGGAACTTCGTCTCGCGACCGGGCACCGAGGTGACACCGATACTGCCGCCGTGGGCTTCGATGGCGCGTTTCACGATCGATAGGCCGAGGCCGGTGCCTTTGATTTCCTGTTGCGAGTGGTGTTTTTCCACGCGGAAGAACCGGCGGAAGATATGCGGCAGGTCTGCGCTGGGAATGCCGACGCCATTGTCGGTGACCCAGATGTGGATGGACTCGCCCACCCGCTCGCAGCCGATTTCCACGCGCAGGCCGCTGTGGGGGTTTTGTTTGAGGGCGTTTTCTACCAGATTAAAGAGCACCTGCGTCCAGTAAAAGCGATCCCCCTGCACGACCAAATCGGGGTCCGGCATGATGACAACCATTTCCGCGCTTTGATTGCGGATGACGGACTCGAGGCGTTCGAGTATGTCCTTGATGCAGGAGCGGAAACGGAAGGGTTCGAGCTTGAGGGTGTTCGCCTCACCGGATTCGAGGCGGGAAATCACTAACATATCTTCCACGATGCGCGAGATGCGATCCGCGTGTTTGCGCATGATGGATAGAAAACGGCGGGCCATTTCCGGCTCCTCGATCATGTCGTCATCTAACAAATTTTCAAGATAACCATTGATGATGGCGAGCGGCGTGCGGAGCTCATGGGAGGCGTTGGCCACGAAGTCTTTGCGGACTTGCTCGATCTGGTGTTCGGCAGTCACGTCGCGGATGATGACACGGGTGGTGTGGGCACCGCCCTTGGGGTTGGAGAGTTGGGCGGCGTCGATGATCCAGGCGTTGACACCACGGGTTTCGAGATCGCCGCGCGGGGAGGTCTGCTGGGGGAGGACGACGCGGGATTGGACCGGCTCGCCGGTGGCCAGGCAGCGGAGCAGGGCATCGGCGAGGCGGGGGTCGAGGAACGCTTCCCTAACAGGCCGATTGAGCAGTTCGCGCGCACCGAAGAGCGAGCGCGCGGCCTCGTTGGCGAAGCGGATATTCGCATCGGCATCCACGAGCAGGAAGGCGTCGCCGAGGGCGTCGAGGAGGCGGTTGCGTTCCTCGCGGGCTTGTTTGAGATCGAGTTCAAGGCGGAGTTTCCAAGCATTAAGTTCAGCCGTGGATTGCTTGCGAGAGGAGTGGTTGCGGAAAGCGAGAATGGTCAGCGCGACGAGGGCGGAGATCGTGGCGAAGATGGAAATTTCAGTGGTCATGCGTCGGCTTTGGCCACGCAATAGCCGATGCCGCGGATAGTTTCAACCCATGTCCCATGAACACCGAGTTTTTGTCGCAGCCGCTTCATGTGGGTGTCGAGGGTGCGGCTGTGGGTGGCGTCGCTGTAGCCCCAGACGGTGCGCAGGAGGTCGTTGCGGTCTTGAGGTTTGCCGGGGCGTTCGCAGAGGAAGAGGAGAAGTTTGAACTCCGTCGAAGTGAGTTCGGCGGGTTCGTTATCGAGGTAAAATTTCAGCGAATTTTTATCGAAACGAAAGGGTCCGTAGGAGAAATCGACTGCTCCGGGAGGAGCCTCGGAGCGTTTGAGAATGGCTTGGACCCTGAGCATCAGTTCTTTGGGGCTGAAGGGTTTGGTGAGATAATCGTCGGCTCCAGCTTCGAGTCCCTGGATCCGGTCCTCGGTTTGGGCCCGGGCAGTAAGCATGATGACCGGGGTATTGGCGGTGCGAGAGTCCCGCCGGAGTTCGCGAAAAACCGAGTAACCGTCACGGCCTGGCAACATCAGATCCAGCAGGATCAAGTCCGGCCGCTCGCGCAGCGCAAGCTCGGTCCCTTCCACCCCGTCGTGGGCCTTTATGACTTCATAGCCAGCGCGTTGGAGGTTGAAACCGATCAAGTCGGCGATGTCGCGTTCGTCTTCGACAATCAGAATTCGATGCATTGCGTCGTCAAAGTAGCGGATCGGTTGCGACGAGACGAATTCAAGGCGTGTGACAATTTAGTCACAAGAGATCCTTGCCGATGTAGCTACCGGGCTGGGTGGTGCGGGCGATGCCGATTTTCACTCCAGCCTCAATGGACGTGTTGACCCCGGTGCGCACGCCATCACCCAGGACCGCGCCGAACTTGAGGCGGCCGGTGTTAATCGCCTGCCCATGGATCATGGAAACATGGTGGCGTCCGTCGTGCCGGTGGTTCTCGGTACAGGTGCCCGCCCCGAGGGTGACGTGGGTGCCGATGATCGAGTCGCCAACATAGCATTGGCGGGAAATATAGGTGTTGTTATAGATGATCGAATTTTTCACTTCCGCGCCATTTCCGACATAGCAGTTCGCACCAATGCTGGTCGCGCCGCGGATGTAGGCGTTCGGGCCAATCTGACTGTTAGGTCCAATGACGACCGGGCCGTCGATCACGGTGCCAGGCAGAATGCGCGAGCCGTTTGCCAGCCGGATGCAGCCGGTCAGGCTTGCCAGCGGACTGACCTCGCCGAGCAGCGATGTTTCGTCCATCAGCGCGAGAACTTCCTCATTCATCCGCAGCAGGTCCCATGGATAAATCACGGGGAAACAATTCGCATCGGTGACAATCCGGTCCTCGCATTCGTTAGGGTCTTCGGATCCCTTCCAAGCGAGGGTATTGCTATCACTGTCCAACAAGCGGGCGGTGTTAGGGTTTCGCCCGAGCAGCAGCAGCGCGCCGAGTTCGATCCAGTTATCCAACGGGATGCGCAGGGTGCGCGAGGTGGCTTCCATCGGATCAACAAGTTGCAGGCCCGCGCGGCGGAGGTCCGCTGAAAGCAGATCGCGCATCGGCAGATTGGCGATGAGGCAGGCACCGAGATCCCGGTTCGAGGTGATCGGTGCGCAGAGGGCGGGATTTCTTGGGGGTAAAAGGGTAGCCTGCATGGTTTTGCGGTCAGTTCATCAGGATACTGCCGGGGACACACGAAAATTATGCGAATTCCGAAAAATTTGGCTCCTGACTGCTAATTTTCGCGTGGCAGTGCTGGTGTGGACGAAAAAGCGGCAGGTTCAGCCCGCGTGGCGGTCATGCCATTCTGAGTAAACCTTTGGGGAAATTTCCGATGGCTTGATTTCCGAGCGTCCGCCCCAGAACACGTTGGTATAGGAAACAGGGATGCCCACCGCGGCGAGATGCCGGTCGATCGCGGCTTTATGTTCAAGGACGCGAGGCTTTTCCGTGCCATGCACCACGCCCATGATATTCACATTGCCGAATTGTGGTCCACCCTCGCGCCAATAGGCATGAGTCATGCAAAAATGCCGACCCACCTCGCCGCCGGCCTCAATCTCCCGGCCAGCGGGAACGGCCCAATGGAAAAGGCCATTGAAGCGCGTGACCCGTTCGCCAGTGGCGGAGGGTTTGACATGCTCCAGAAATGTCGAAAAACGACCGATCACTTTTTTCGCGTTCAACGTCTCGGCGATTGCGCAAAACCGTTCCAGCGAGACGCCCGCGAGCACTGCCCGGTGGTCCCATGGATTTTCGCAAATTTCCTCCAACGAGAGTTCTTCTTTGAGGGCTAACAATACGATCCACTCTTCGTCCGTTAGATCGACGGCGGTGGTAGTCATCATGGTCGCCGGTTCGTCTGCCATGTCTCCAGGTTCCAGAATTTTCCGGCGGGTGTGACCCACGCCCAACGCGAAAACCCCATGCGCCGGCATCAGCAGATACTCTGTTGCGCCCGTCAGGCGGAGGAGGACGGTCGCGTGGAAATCCAACGATTCGCCGACCGGCACCTTGAGCGTCGTCCACAGCCGGTAGCCCCCGCCAGATACCCCGGCATCGGTGGAGCGTATCACCACATGCCCGGAAAACGGGTCCTCCTGCGCCATGAAATCAAACGCCGCGTTCAGCTTTTCCTCCGGCACTTTCCATGCGACCAAGGCCCCATGTGCCAGTTTGGTGGAAAGCAGTGTCTGGCGCACCCGGCGGACGACTCCGGCCTCGACCATCGCGCGAATCCGCTCGATCACCGTCTCTAACGGTATCCCGGATTTTTCAGCGATTTCATGAAACGGCTGGCGCTGAAAACCGGCGATCAGGTCTTCGGAGACCGCCAGGATTGCCGCGTTGACGGGATCGGAGTGTTCGACAGGGATGGTGGAATTCATAAACGGGAAAGTGTGGGAAAATGACGTGAGTGGCTCCCTGAATCTTGCGGGATTGGCCGCATATCATGCGGAAGTAACAGCGGCGAGTTCCTTGAGATATTCCAAAGCGGGCTCGCGATCAAGGATTCGTCCTTCGAGTTGCTCGGTTTCGATCAATTCCAGAATTTCCTTGAAGCGCGGCCCCGGTTTGAGGCCGAGCCCGATCAAATCCCGGCCCGTCACGAGCGGCGGTGGAATCAGTGGTTCGTTCGCGAATTCGTCCGCCTTGGCTGTTAGAAACTCGTAGTTGTCAGTGAAGCCGTTCGAGGACCCGCAATCCACGCGGTGCAGCTCCATTTCCCCGGCGAAGTTCGGCTCGGACATGAAGCGCTTCAACTTCGCGGTCCGCATCTGCTTCACGTTCATGAACTGCATGTGCCGCGCCACCATCGGCACCACGGCGTGGATGGTCCCGTTAGGATACTTCAATCGCCGCAGGATGGTATCCGCCATTTCCGCACCCATCGCGTCGTGGCCATTGAAGCGGATGCGTCCGGAATCGTCATCGAAGGTCTGGCACGGCGGTTTCGCGATGTCGTGCAGCAGAACCGCGAGGCATAATTCTAACGGCGCGTCCGGCCCCAGCATTTCTAACATGATGCAGGTGTGGGTGAAAACGTCGCCCTCGGGATGCCATTCCGGCGGTTGCTCGCAGCCGATGGTTTTCAAAAACTCCGGCACGATGTGCGCCATCAGACCGGTCGCCACCAACAACTCCACGCCCGTCCGGCGGCGCGGGGCAGTCAGAATTTTCGAAAATTCATCCCGAATCCGCTCGGGTGAAATTTTATCCAACAGCCCTGAGCACTTCGCCATCGCCGCCAGCGTGACTGGCTCGATTTCAAACCCCAGCACCGTCGCAAAGCGCGCCGCCCGCAGCAGTCGCAAGCCATCCTCGGAAAAGCGGGCCACCGGATCGCCAATCGCCCGCAGCACCCCGGCCTTCAAATCGGCCAGCCCGCCCACATGGTCGATCACCTCCCCGCTTTCCGGCCGTTCGAACAAGCCGTTCATCGTGAAGTCCCGCCGCCGCGCGTCCTCTTCCGGCGTGGAAAACTCCACACTCTCCGGCCGCCGACCATCCTTATAACTACCATCCGTCCGAAACGTCGCGATTTCCACATGATGCCCGCCATGCCTCGCGATCACCACACCGAAGTGGGCACCCACCTCATTCGCCCCGGGGCAAAGTTTCAGCACCTCACCCGGCCGCGCCGAGGTCGCGATGTCATAGTCCTTCGGCTCGCGCCCCAGCAAGCGGTCGCGCACGCAGCCGCCCGCGAACAGCGCTTCATACCCAGCGGCGGTCAGGCGGTGGGCAAGCGCAAGGGCGGCATCTCTAGCGGACATGGCCGGAGCATCGGCCGATCCGGCGCGAGATTCAAGCTGGAACCGGCATCTGGCAGCGTGGCGTGGCTGTAAATTATCAACGTGCGCCCGAGATTTCTGATTGCGGTTTTCCTAAATATTGATAGAAACTCTACAGACAGCAGAATCCAAACACAAAAAATATGTTCAAAGAATTCAAAGCATTCGCACTCAAGGGCAATCTAATCGATATGGCCGTGGCCTTCGTGATGGGAGCCGCCTTCATCAAGCTTTCCACCGCCTTCATCGAGGGTCTGGTGATGCCACTGGTCGGAAAACTTTCCGGGGGCATGGATTATTCAAACAAATTCATCCCGCTCTCCGATGCCGTCGTCGCCACCAATCTGGTCGAGGCCAAGAAGCAGGGCGCGGTGCTCGCCTATGGGGATTTTATCACCGTCGGCATCAATTTCATCATCGTGGCCTTCGTCATGTTTATGGTGGTGACGGCGATCACCAAAGCCAAGAAACTCAACGAAAAAGCGGCGGCGGAAGCCGCTCCACCCGAACCCAGCGCCCAAGAAAAGCTGCTGATCGAGATTCGTGACCTGCTCAAAAAATAAGCGTGAGGCGGGCGGGTTGCGAATTTCGTTTGCATTTCCGCTCGTCAGGACCGTCCGCAGTGCATAACGTCGCGGCGGAAAATAATTTATAGCGTGTGCGAGTTGGCACACGCCATGCTTTCCGCTAATCACCAATCCGCCGAACTATGAAAAAAATTGAAGCGATCATCAAACCATTCAAGCTGGAAGAAGTCAAAGAAGCCCTCGCCGAGGTGGGTGTGCAAGGTATGACAGTCACCGAAGTCAAGGGCTTCGGTCGTCAAAAAGGCCACACGGAAATCTATCGTGGATCGGAATATACCGTGGACTTCCTCCCCAAAGTGAAAATCGAAGTCGTCGTGGACGATGCCCAAGCCGACGGCGTGGCTGCGGCGATCGTGAAAAGCGCGAACACCGGCAAGATTGGTGACGGCAAAGTTTTCATCTCGACCATTGAAGAGGCAATCCGCATCCGCACGGGTGAAACGGGTTCCTCCGCAGTGGCGGTGAACTGATTCACAATCCCCTTTCAAACTCAACCAACCAATGGCTTCCGCGTGGAGCCATTGGTTTTTTGTTGGGTGGGATATTCTGACGCGCCAAGATTGGGAGCGCGTTCATTCTGAACGTGAGGTGCTGCGGACATTCTGTCCACCGAAAGCACGCGGGACAGGATGTCCCGGGCACTCAGTGGACAAGTTGTCCACGCTCCATGGACGTTCACTCGTCGCTCCACACCCGCGACGCGGGAGTTTCCCGCTAGAAATAATGGCGTCTGGACTGGTGTCAAAAGTCACCGCGCCGATGCTTTCCAATCCTGGAACGCGGCCCCGAGAAAATGCAGAACATCGCTGGCAACGAGCGACTCTTCGGAAAGATGGCGCTCATTCAAGGCGATTTCCGCAGCCCGCCCGCAAGTCCAAGCCCCAAGCGCGGCGGCGTCCATCAGTGACTCCCCGCTGGCAAGGCGGGCTCCGATCACACCCGCCAGCAAGTCGCCCTGCCCAGCGCTGGCCATGGCGGGGGTGCCGGTGGAATTGCACCAGAGTGGCAGCCCCTTGCAGGTGACGAGGGTGCGACTGCCTTTTAAGAGGAGAGTGGCCGGAACGCGGTCGGCCAACCGCCGCGCCGCATCCTCCCGTGACAAATCATGGAGATCCGGGGCGAGTCGCGCGAATTCACCGGGATGGGGCGTGAGCAAGTGATTTGCCCTGAGAATGGAGATTTTGCCCGAGCTGGCGATGAGGTTCAGGGCATCCGCGTCGATCACGGTCGGCTGGGCAGCGGTCGAAATTAAATCCAGCAATCCCTCGGCCATTCCTCCCGCCATTTCCCCCATGCCGCAGCCGACGACCAAGGCATCGAAATGCGTTTCTGCCAATTCCCTAGGATCGGCGATTCCCCGCACGATGATTTCCGGCGGGCATTTCGCGGAAATCGTGGCCCATGCCTCGTGCGGAACAAAAAGCGTGACCAGTCCGGCACCGCCGCGCAGCGCCCCGGATGCGGCGAGGACGGCGGCCCCGGTGTAGGCCTCCGATCCGGCTAAGATGGCCACTCGACCGGCCTGACCTTTGTGAAAATCGAAGGGCCGGGGTCGTTTCCCACAATCGAGATTTTGCGGTGAAATGAGTTCCATCTCGGAACGCCCAGAGGCAGTCAGTGGATCGAGCGCGACCAAGGCCAGAGCCCCGGTCGCGGCGGCGGCATGGGCAATCAGCAGCCCGCGCTTGGCATTGCCGAGCATGAAGGTGATGTCCGCGATGACCGTGCCGGGTAAAATTTCGCCGGTATCCGCCGCAATGCCTGAGGGGAGATCCACCGCCGCCACGCGCGCCCCGGCAAGATCACGCAGCCGCGCCATTTCCGCCGCGAGTCCGACCAGTGGTGATCGCAATGGCCCGCCCGCCCCCGTGCCGACGAGGCCATCCAATAAAATGAGAGGTCCGGGAAAATCCTGCCGTCTTGGTGGCCGATCCATGGGCATTCTGATGCCGAGCACGTCCCATTTTTCCAAAGCCAGCGGCGCGAATTCACTCACTGGGTAAGCCGCGCGGACCGCCACTTGCCAGCCAAACCGATCACGAAGGACGCGCAGCGCCACCAAAGTATCGCCCGCATTATGGCCTTTCCCGAGGTAGCCGATCACCGTGCCGGGTTGCGGAAAATAACGGGCAAGCGCCTCGCCGAGTTTCCCGCCCGCGAGGTCAATGAGTTGTCCTTCCGACCAACCGTTGGCCACAGCGGCAGCCTCGATGGCGAGTGTTTCAGCAAGAGTGACTGAAGCCATTACGGAATCTACGCGGTCTCGGCCAACTTGCACGGGTGGTTAGTAATCACTGCGATAGCGTTGGATGCCGTCCACGATCCCCTGGGCAATGGTATCCCGGAACCACGCGGATTTCATGCGACTCCGCTCCGTGTCATTGCTGACGAAGCCACCCTCGACGAGGATCGCTGGCAAGGTCGAGTTCCGGATCACATAGAAACGGGCATATTTTGCCTTGCGATCCACCGTCTGGGTGCGCCGGATCAGGCTACTTTGGACGTATTGCGCCAAGCGTTGCCCCTCCGTGCCATAATAAAATGTTTCCAAGCCACTGACATCCGGCTTCCAAGTGTAGTTGTAGTGGATGCTCACGAAAATGGCGTTGCTGTAGCGGTTGCCGGTGCTGACGCGCTGCGGCAGCGTGATGAAATAGTCACTGCGGCGCGTCATCACAGTCTGGTAGCCCATGCTTTTCAGTCGGCTTTCCAAGCGGTAGGCCGTGTCCAGAGCGAGGTGCTTTTCGTAAACCCGGCCCCATTGACCGCCGTTGTCCTGGCCACCGTGACCGGCGTCGATCACGACCGTGCGGAAGTTCGCGGCGTCCACTGAGCTGCCGACACTGCAAAGCGCGACAAGAGCGAGAAATTGGATGAAGGATTTCATAAAAATAAAAGTTAAGTCCGTGAAACAATTAAGAAATATTAAAATTTTAAAAATTTGTAAAGGCGTTTTATGCCAATTCTGAATTTAGGCAATTAAAAGGCCACTCAATAGGTGATCGGCGGACGATCTGAGGCCTTACGAATCTTCGCCTTCTCCTCAGCCGCAGCCTTTTGATCATAGGGAATGCTGTTGCCAACTCGCACGCTGCCATCCGGGAATGTCAGCAATTGCGGATCGCCTTGGCTCCCGCGCTGGTGGATTTGGCGGTCCACAAGTTTGCCGTCCGTGTCGATCTGGCAGTGGACCCACATGGTTGGAGTTGCCAAAAACAAGACATGCATGCGTTGCGCGCGATCCACGGCGGTAAGCGGTTTGCGCAACATCAGAATATCGCCTAGCAGGAAAGTCCGGACGTTCGCCCCGGTCTGGCCGTCGATGATCTGGACGTAAATTTGGGCTTTTTCATCGCCGCTGAAATTGAGGAGACGAAATTCCCGGGTTTGTCCGGGTTTGCCTGGGATACCGACTTTTTGCGTCCAGTAGGAAACGCCGGGGCTTTGGTTGAACCGCACCCGGTTCGTGGTTGAACCCTCGCCAGTACTTCCCGGCATGCGGACGACGGCGCTGACAGAGAAATTTCCAGGTTCGCTGAGTTGGTAAATTTGCGCGAGATTGACTTCACGTGCCATGGTCTCCCCGGCGCGAATGGTCATTTTTCCAAACATCGCATGACCGCGCAGCGTGACCGACTCGTTATGGCTGTCGGTGACGTTGAAATCGAGCCACTGCACGCGCCCGTCGCTGTAAAAAGTCAGATCCTGCCCGGCGTGGTTGGTGACAGTCACCACCGCCACAACGGCTTCTCCCGCGACGTATTGGGTTTTCGACAAGCGCAGCGAGGTCGAGAGCTGGCCATGTGCCATGCCGGCGCAAGCGAGAACCAGCGCGAGAAAATGCGAAACCCGGAGTATCATCAGCGACATTTAGCCTGAGACTGCACCCGCGTCAATCTAACGAAGATAACGACGTCTCTGATTTCATTTCCCTGATAACTGATGCAACTCGATGGACTACACCGTGGCAGTCTAACATGCCACGCAGAACCGGATGCAGCGGCGCATGGTTAGCAAAGGACCTTCTTTAATCGAGTTCATTTTGGGAGAGCCATTCGGGTAGTGCCCGTGCCAGGCGAAATCACTACGAGGTTGGCCGCCCTGCGGCGATCGGCCCGATGATTGTCTTGGCTTTAGGGTTCCAGCGATGGCCAATCAGCACACCGCTCACGGGGTCGGCGATCAGCACCATGATTCCGTGGCCCAGACCACTATGTCGGCCACCGGGGTCCATGGGTTGGGCACGTGTATCTGCGGCACGTGAATCATCCAGGTGTGGAGCCGCTGTTGAATCATAGACTTCGACGTTCCATGCCCCGTCTGTGCCGGGAGCAGGAATACCAAGAATGACTACAGCATGACCCAGCGAAGTCTTCGTCTTCTGGTCCCACGCAACGATGTCCCCAGGGCGCAACTCGGAAACCTTCGCGATTGCCTGCCATCCAGATTGTGGCGTGCTGGCTAGACCAGCAAAGAATGTCTGATACCGCGGCGGGCTGGGGATCCGACCCCTCGGAAGGCTGCACACCGATACAACGGAAGCCCAGGCCTGCGGTGCGGACTGTCGGAGGGCATAGGAAACGAAGCCGACACAATCATACTGATAACTGCCAACCGCGCGATCCACCTCGGTTTTGTGTTGATACCGGGTCAAGGTCATCGTTTTGAACTCATGGATCACTTCTCCAAAGAACGGCCCATCGACTGGCGGCAATGGTGCGGACCATGAAATTACGATCGTGCACATGATACACCAAACAAGCATGAGCCAAAGTCGCATGGGATAGGGTGTATCAGAAGTTCCAACGCTTAGGCTTGGTTTTTCCAGTCAACTCGACCCAACCAAGTTCGACCTTCTGCTGCTGCGCGGGCAGGTAGAGTCTAACGATGCTGACGGCTCCTTCTGCGGGAATGTTGACGCGGATTTCCTGCCACTCGCCGGGCTTGAGCGTGAAGGGAACGGATTTCGCAGGTGGAGAATTCTTGCCTGCTAGAATCCACTCAACTTTACCCTCGCCGCCGCCGGCACAGCGCGTGCGGAATTTCATCACAGCAGGCCCATCCGTCCCGGCGGCGCTGACTCCGAGAAATGGCGCGTTGCCCTGACCGGTGATCGTGACGACGCCATCGGTGACGCTGGCGCTGCACTGACGGGCCTTCCAGCCTTGGAGGGCCGGGTCGGGTTTGTCCTGTTCGGCTGCCGCCGTCTTTTTTGCGGGCGCATGCTTCGGCTTTTCCTTGTCGCGGTTGTTTTGCACGCCTTCTAGCTCGGGATGATATTGGGCGGGATCAAAGGCCGGGTTTCGAATCGGTTGGACGGCTTGGGTGTCGGTTAGAAACTTTTCGATCAGCGCGTCCATCGTCTTCACTCTCTCAGGATCGCTGGCGGCGAGGTCGTGCTTCTCGCTCTCGTCTTCATGCAAGTTATAGAGCTTCCAGCGGTGTTGGCCATTCTCGCCACCGAAGAAGATGCGGATGAGTTTCCAGTCACCTTGGGTGACCGTGACCGATGGCGGCAACCAATCCGGCACCCCGGGATCATGCGGGAAGTAGGTGAAAATGGCCTCACGGGTGAGCGTTCCGCCCTTGAGCGCGGGGAGGATGCTGATGCCGTCGAACTTCTGGCCAGGCATGACTGTTAGACCGGCGGCTTCTAGCAGAGTCGGATAGAAATCGATGCTCTGAATCACCGTGTCGTTGCGCGTGTCCGGTTTCACGTTCCCCGGCCAACTGACGACGCAGGGTTCGCGGACGCCACCCTCGTAAACCGTCGCCTTGCCACCCCGCAGCGGTGCGTTGCTGGTCGGCGTGGTGCCATCCACCGTGTTATACATATTGCCGCCGTTGTCGGAGAAAAAAACGATGATCGTGTGGTCGGTTAGATTAAGCCGGTCCAGCGTGTCGATTAGCGTGCCGACGGCATCGTCCATGCTCTCGACCATCGCGGCATAGGTCGGGCTGTGTTGGGGATCGGCGGGATCCACCTTGCCACGGTATTTTTCGATCAGCGCCTTTTTTGCATCGAAGGGCGCGTGGACACTGAACATCCAATAGTTCAGGAAAAACGGCTCGTCCTTGTGCTTTTCCAGAAACGCGACGGCCTCTTTCGCCATGCGGTCTTCGATGTGCTCGTTCGGCGTTAGCGGATCGAAGTCGGGAAATTTCCAAGGTGCCACGTAGCTGCCTGCCGGGCCGGGACCGGCGTAGTGCGGCACATCCACATCGAAGCCCTGCTGCAATGGCGAGTAGGGTTCCGGTCCGAGATGCCATTTCCCGAAATGCCCGGTGGCATAGCCTGCTGCCTTGAAGGCCTTCGACATCGTCGGCCAAGTCGTGTTCAGACGCGTCGGCGGATTGGGCGCGACAGATTTTTTTCCCGCAGGTCCGCTTGTTCCCGGAGTCGCGGTCAGCACCACCTGCGGTTCGTGGCAATTCGGCTCGGTGATGCCGGTGCGGGCCGGGTGGAGGCCAGTTAGAATGCTGGAGCGAGTGGGCGAACACAGCGGACTGGCGGCGTAGGCGCGATTGAAAGTCATGCCGCGTTTTGCGAGGCGTTCGAGGTTCGGCGTCCGGTAGAGTTTGGTGTGGCCGTAGAGCGTGGTGTCCGCCCACCCGAGGTCGTCGGCGAGGATGAAAACGACGTTCGGCTTCACGGCGGCCTGCGATGTCTGGATGAGCAGGGTGAGGAGTAGAAATAGGCGTGTCATCGTGGGAGCGGATAGCGGTTCGAGGGGGATCGTGTCAGGACGTCAACGAGATGCAACGGTGCGGATGCGGTGCCGCCGTCGTGCGGGCCTTTCGCATACTGGTGCCGGGGCATTTTTGTATCGCGGTCATGCAATCGGCATGAACAATTGAAACATCCTGCGGCTAGTCCGCGGTCCGCCCACGTTCCCAAAGTCCCTACTCCATTCCTACTCCATTTTCATGAAATCCCTCCGCGTCCTTTGCGTTGGTGCCGGCCACATGGGCCGCTCCCACGCGCTTGCCTACCATCGCCTTTCCGGTTTTGAAATTTGCGGCATCGTCACCCGCTCACCCGCATCCCGCGCCGCCCTCAACGCCGAACTCGGCGGCGGCTACCCGGAATTCGCCGACTTCTATCAAGCGCTGCGCGAAACAAAGCCGGACGCCGTTTCCATTTCCACCTACCCGGACACCCACGCCGAATACGCCATCGCCGCCTTCGACGCGGGCTGCCATGTGTTCATTGAAAAGCCGCTCGCCGAGACCGTCGTCGAGGCCGAGCGGATCGTCGCCGCCGCCGTCCGTGCCGACCGCAAGCTCGTCATCGGCTACATCCTCCGCCACCACCCGAGCTGGATCCGCTTCATCGAGATGTCCCACTCCCTCGGCAAGCCGCTGGTCATGCGCATGAACCTCAACCAGCAATCCTCCGGCGCGAACTGGCTGACTCACAAAAACCTGATGTCGTCCATTTCCCCGATCGTCGATTGCGGCGTCCACTACGTCGATGTGATGTGCCAAATGACCCGCTCGAAACCCATCCGCGTCTCCGGCATCGGTGCCCGTCTGAGCGACGAACTCCCCGAGGGAAAAATCAACTACGGCGCGCTCCAAGTCACCTTTGCCGATGGCTCGGTTGGCTGGTACGAAGCCGGTTGGGGACCGATGATGAGCGAGGTCGCGTTCTTCGTGAAGGACGTCGTCGGGCCAAAAGGCTGCGTCTCCATCGTCGCGGAAAAAGCTGCCGCCGTGGGCCAGAGCGCCAACGTCGATGCCCACACCCAGACCCAGGCGCTGCGCCTCCATCACTCCACGCTCACGCCGGATGGCACCTTCGCCCGCGCGGATGAAACGACCCGCCTCGACGACGAGCCGGACCACGACCAGCTTTGCCACCGCGAGCAGGAATATTTCCTCAACGCCATCCTCGAAAACACCGACCTCACCCACCACATGCAGGACGCCCTCTCCTCCATGCGCATCGTTGCCGCAGCCGACGAAAGCTTCCGCACCGGAAAAACCATCGACCTCTAACACCCCTCTATGAAATCCCCACTCCTCTTCCTCCTCACCCTCGTCGCCTCCGCCTTCGCCGAGGAAGCCTTGCCGGTTTTAAAAATGCGCGACCTCTTCAACGGCAAGGACCTCACCGGTTGGCATGGCGAGGGCTACGCCGTCGAAAACGGCACCATCGTCTGCACCCCCGCCGGCGTGAACCTCACCACCGACGAGACGTTTTCAAACTACCTGCTCGATTTCGAATTCCTCCTCACCCCCGCCGCCAATAACGGGCTCGGCATCCACTACCCGGGCACCGGCGACGCCGCCTACGTCGGCATGGAAGTCCAGATCCTCGACAGCACCGCCGCAGTTTACAAGGACCTCAAGCCCTATCAATTCCACGGCTCGCTCTACACCCTCGCCCCCGCCAAACAAGGCGCCTTGAAACCCGTCGGTCAGTGGAACCACGAGCGCATCTTCGTCGAAGGCCCAAACATCCGCGTCGAGGTCAATGGCCAGATCGTCCTCAACGCCAACCTCGACAAGCTCAACCTCGAGTTCCCCAAGCACATCGGCTCCAAGCGCCGCTTCGGCCACCTCTGCTTCTGCGGTCACGGCGATCGCGTCGCCTTCCGCAACATCCGCATCGGCGAGATGCCGCCCCTCGCCAACGTCGAGGGCGTCAAAAGCGCTGGCTTCACTCCCCTCTTCGACGGCCAGACCCTCAGCGGCTGGAAACCCCAAACCGACGGCGACCAAAGCTGGACCGCCATCAACGGCCTCCTCAAGCACAACGCCGCCGCCAAGTCTGCCGGCCACCTCTGGACGGAAAAGGAATATGGCGACCTCACCCTCGTCTGCGATTGGCGTTGGAATGGCGACGGCCCCTACATGAAACGCCCCATCATCGGCCCCGATGGCAACGAGACCATAGGCACCGACGGCAAGCCGGAAATGGTCGAGGTCCAGGAACTCGACAGCGGCATCTACCTCCGCGGCAACGACAAAAGCCAAGTCAACCTCTGGAACTGGCCCGTCGGCTCCGGCGAAGTTTACGGCTACCGCAACGACAAGAAACTCCCGCCCGAAATCCGCGCCGGAGTCACCCCCAAAATGAAAGCCGACAAGCCCCTCGGCGAATGGAACCGCACCATGGTCACCCTCAAAGGCGACCGCCTCACCGTCGTCCTCAACGGCCAAACCGTCATCGACAACGCCCAACTCCCCAACGTCCCCGCCAAAGGAAAAATCGCACTCCAACACCACGGCGCATCCATCGACTTCGCCAACCTCTGGATCAAGGAACTTTGAAATTTCCATCAGTCCATTTACCACAGATCCATTGACGGCTGCGGCACGACGAACTGGCGCTTGTCGGAAAAAACAAGGAGTCACTGGGTTTTCGGGATTGGGTGTGACCCCCTTGTATAGAGCTTTCTTCATTTCGCATCTATCCGCATCAGAAGATTCCGCGCTTCCTCTGCCACCCCCTCCTCTTCTTCGCCTCGTGTTGGCTGGCGCGCGACGGCATCAAGGTGAGCACGCATCTCCTCGAGGATTTCAAGATCCATACGACCGAGCAACAGAATGCACCAATACTTCCAGACATCGTCGTTGGTCGCAAACACGCGCTTGATCTCGGGTAACATCGGGCGTCCGACCGACGCGAAAAATGGCAGCAACTCATCTGCCACCGGCCAATTGCAGTCTTGAATCCACTCCAGCATGAACGGCAGCACTGGAGCCACCCGAGGATAACCCAGCGCGACAAGGCGACGAGCACGATCAACGTCGGACTTGTGCGCGATCAACTGCAGCGGTTCGTCTCTCATGATTTTGCAACGTTTGATGTGGTGGCACGGCGGCGCAGGACTCACAGGGCGAAGCGAACGAGGGAGCTTATCCGCCGTTGCCACCCACGAGGTATTCGGCATTCTTCATTCAACGAATAGCGGGACGGCCAAGTAAACGAAAGCTCCAAAGGCAACGACGAGGTAGCCAAGCATCTGGACACAGAAGGCAACCCACTTCCGATCAAGGTAGGACGCACGAATAAATACCCCAAAGGTCGCGGCGGAAATCATCAGCGCGAACAAAACCAGAAAGGATACCACTCCGATGGGCAAACGAATGATCTCGGAAAAATGGACCTCGGGAGCGAATCGCGAGGTAAGCAAGAAGATCAACGACGAAGCGACAGAATACAGAGCGGTCCATCCCCAACTGTGCTTCCCAGAAACCGTCAAAATGCATGGCGCAATCCCAATGAAAGTAAGAGCGATCAGGTGAGTGGCAGTGCCGAGAACCGATTGCGTTGGTGTTGGAATTGACCGCAGCGATAACGACGAACTGATGGCAAATAATGCCGGTGTCAGGACAAATGCGAAGAGGGCAAATGAAATGCACAAAGGGACCAAGGATTTGGCTCTATCTTGGATCATGATCATAAGTTTGATTTCTCGCCGAACGTCAAAAAGTGTGGCACGGCGGGAATTGGGCGTCCAGAGCGAAGTGAACCAGCGACGTTATCCGCCGTGGCCACCACTGTCTTCGGCTTCTTGTGCTTCACTGCGCAGTTCGGCCATCCGGGCATCGATCAGTCTCAACGGACGATCCCACGTTCTTCGGAAAAACCCAAACACACTTCCATCAGTGCCGATAATCTCATATCCCCATGAGCTTGGAATGACGGCAAGCGAAAGGCTCCGGTCTTCAATAATACCAGGCAACTCCCGGTTAATCTGCTCGAATGTATTCAACGACCAAGGCGATGAACCGTGCTGTCCCTCCCGCAACGCTATTACGACATTAGGGTGAGTTACCGAGACTACCCCGAATGCGAATCCTGCTCCGAGGAGAAAAACCAAGAGGTATTTAGCTAATTGTTTCATTCTCTACCGTACAGTTGAGTTCGTATCATGTCCGGCAGTGATATCCAGACAATTCATCTGCGGCAGGCTGGTCGGAATTCGTTGATTTCACAAGGATTTTTGAATTCCGCGTGCGGATATTGCGCTTCTTTTCACTTCTTTTTGTCTGGGAAGTTGTATTGTCATGGGTTTTTTCTACCGCCAGAGAAGAGCTGGCAAAATGATGTACGGTAAAAGATGATTCCATTCAATTTTGCATTAGGCATTTTTTGCTGGCTGAGGCTCTGGGTGGCATATCATTTAGCACGATCCGGTAGCGGCTTCATCGGGATGTCCTTATCGTCTTTCGCCGCCGCTTTTTGGGAAGCGACCGGCAGAGCGATTACCTGCCCCTGCGCGAGAAGTCGCTGGCGCAGGACGGGATACGGCAGGTCTTGCACCGCGATCGATTGCTTCGCTGCCAGCGCCGCCGCGACACCCGCGCCTTGGCCGATGACCATCCATGCGCCTTCAATGCGCAGGGATGCCATGGCGACATGCGTGCTGGAGAGCGCGATTGGCACGAGCAGGTTGGTGCATTGGGCGGCCTGCGGCAGCACGGAGCGATAGGGCACATGGTAGGCGTATCCCACATTGCCTCCGGGGATCCGCACGGGAAATATGGTGCCCTCATTGATGACGCCTCCGTCTTTCAGCGCCACTCGCTGGCAGTCATGCGAGTCGATGGGGAACGACGAGATGGCGATGGGATCATCCTTCTCAGGCGATTCGATGATATCTTTTTGAGAAAGCACATACATCCCTTTCATGCGCCGGGACTCGCGCACATAGAGCGCGGGCGAAAAGTGGGCGGTCTCCGCGAACTCATCTTTGCAGAGGCCGAGGCTGGCGTATTCGTCGCGGACTTTCGCAGGGACGGCGGGGTCGGTGCGGAGGAAGTGGAGGAACTCGAGCGTGTATTGCTTGTATTCCTCCCAGATTTTCTGCCGCCCTGTTTCATCGGCGCTATGCCAAGTGTTGCAGCTACCGACGAGACCTAACGAAAGCTGGCCGTGGATCGAGTTGTTGCCATCAATCTTGTCACCGGGCAGCGGATAAAGATCGAAGCCCACTTTAATGCCGGCCTTGATCGCGCGGCGGGCCAGCTCGAAGCGGGCTGGATCGTAGTTCGCCGGAGCGGGTAGGGGGACCATCTTGGCGGGATCTCGCGTGAGACAGAGCCTGAAACTATAAGTCATGATGTTCTTGTCGCCCTCTTGGTCGGGGCCGGCATCGCGGGTCGTCACCAGCGGCAGCAGCCCGCCCTTTTCATCGAAGCCGCTAATGTTCATTTTTGCCTTCGGATATTGTTTGCCCGCGTAGGTTTCGCCGAACTCAGCACGACCCTCGCGTCCGATGGTCCAGTCCACGCCCGCCGCCGCCATGAGGTCGCCCTCGTAGGTGCCGTCCACGAAGATCTTGGCTTGGAAAGTGCCATCCTTGGTGACGAGCGATGTAATACGCGGGCCATCTTTTGTGACAAATTTCATATAGCGCCCGGTCTTCACGGTGACGCCAGCTTCTTTGAGCATCTGCATCGTCACGCGCAGCGCCACATGCGGCTCAAAGGTCCATTTCGCCGTGTCTTTGAGCGTGGCCTTGTAGGGAGCTTGAAGGTCGCGGTCGGTGTAATCTTTTACGATGCGCCTGTGCCACTCGTCGAAAAGCCCCATCAACGTTTCGCGCGCCATTTGATTCGAGTCGCAGTGGCTCAGCCCGCCGGTGCTCAGGCCGCCGATATGCTGCGTCGGCTCCAGCAAAATAACGGATGCTCCCTCGCGTGCGGCAGCAATGGCAGCGCAGAAGCCGCCGGGTGTGGCACCATAGACGATGACATCCGCGGACTCTAGTGCATGAGCGAAGACCGTGGTGACTGATAGAAAGATCGAGACGAGTAGGGTGCGTGGGTTCATGGCTTGGAAACGGTGCTTGGTGTAAAGTTGAGCCTGTCAACAAACTCGTTCGTTTTGAAAAAATCCGGTCCGCGCACTGGCTTGCGAGCGAGTGTTATATTGTCGAAGGTAATGTTGCGAATGCGTGTGTCGGCTTGGCCCCATAGGATTTGAGGTTCGCCGAGAACGCTCGGCGCAGCGATGAAAATGTTCTGGAAAAGGATTCCCGACAAATCTCCGGCGGCACGCCCTCTCCCGGCTTTTGCATACGGTGGCGGCACGTTCATGCAGATGAAAAACTGCTGCAACGTCGGCCTAGGATCTTCGATATTGATGTTGCGAAAAATCACACCCGCACCGGCAGCACCGCCACCTTCGCCGCGCATATTGAACACCCGACCGCCGCTCCAGTGGTGCCATTTCGCTCGTGCGTAAATGACATCGCAGTCTTCCACCATCATCGTTCGGTCGGTCAACTGCGGTAGGCCGCTCAGAACGAACGATGAACCGTTGGCATCGTTCCACAGCACGGTGCGCCGGATGCCCAGGCCGTTCACATAGAGCGAATCATCCTGAGTGCGGATGAAGCAGTCCTCGATCCGTGTATTGCCAAATGGATTGATCCCGTCGCCGTTCGCGCGCCAAGTGAAGATTTTGGTCCACTTCACCCCATTGGGATGACCTTCTTTGTAGGGACTCACCAGCATGAGGGAGTGGGTGGCCGAGTCGGCGATAGTGATGCCTTCCACTCGCGTGTCGGTGGTGCCGATTACCTCAATCGGACGATAACGCCCGTGTTCTTTTTCTGATACCGCGGGCTTAACATATTCGGGATGTTTCGTGCGGGCACCGGACAATGTGCCCAGGCCGAAGATGCGGATGTGATGGCCATCGGCCCACTTCGTGTTAGACAATGTGCCATAAACCATTGCGTCACCGGGTATATAGTATTGGCGGTTCGCACGTAGCGGGAAAGCCAGCCCGATATCATGAACGCCCGGCAGGAAATAAAGAGTCGTCCAAGGCCCGTCGGAGGGCGGAGTCTCGCCGGGTTTCACGGTCAGCACGCCGGGATCATCCAGCTTGGGTTTGTCGGCCAATGGCGGGTTCGCAAAGAGGGAAATCGTATGGATTGGCGGTCCTTTGTACCCCATACCCGTATCCTGCCCATCCATTTGGCCATCGATATCGACGGCGGCGAGACAAGGCTTTTCCAGCCTAACAAAAACCTTGCCGTCTATAACAGAGCAGGCGGACGCTTTGCGTTTTGGGTGCACCGCTGCGGTTCGAATCGGCTCGCTGTTGACGCGGGAAATTTCGATCTCCACGGGGCCGGCGGTTTCAAAATTGACGTAAGTGTGCGTCCAGCCCGCTAACGTGTCGAAGTAGGCATCCGTGTTCTTCTCGATGGTCTTGCAGGATGTTACCCAAGCGAAGGCGCTTTGCCATTCGCTGCCATCGCTAGCAGAACGCACCCGCACTTTGTAATGCTCCGAGGCAGCGAGCCCCGGCACCGGTGGATACACAACCAGTCCGTCTGTGGCTGACAATCCAACCAGCGGTGCCAGCAGTAGGAGGGTAAGGACGATTGAGAGTTTCATGATGGGTTTGTGATTCATGCTGTGATGCGATGATTTGATAGTTGAATCTTCAATGAGCTGGGTCAACGGGTTGATCGGTGCGGAAAGGCACGGCGGGGAGGCCTTCGCGATTGAATAAATTCACGTCCGGCACCATGGCCCATCCATAACGAACGGCGACGGGTTTTGGAATTTTGTCGCCAGTGACGACTACGGTTGATCCTTCGATCACGGCTTTGGCGGCAAGAAAGGGTGGGCACGCAGTCAATGCCAGACGGCAAGTGGATTGCCTCCGTCCCCGTGCTGCTGCGATGATGCTGCGCCCCCGATGCTCGTTTGATACATGCCCGTGATAAGTGCCGAGCGCGATGGCGAGCGGCGTGGAAAGCATTCTAGGCACTAGGAAGACAGTTGATTTCATGTAACTTGCGTTTACCTGCTTGGCGGGTATCATCGCGGAACTTATTGTATTTAGTGCTTTGGGGCATTAGGGATTTTATCAGATAGAAATTCTTCGCGATCCAGGAATCCATCGCCGTTCTTATCGCCAGCCTTGAACCACGCGGCAGCATCTGCGGGGTCTCGCTTGGCCGAAAACTCCTGGATGTCGAGTCTGTCGTCATGATTCCCCAGCAAGGCTTGGAGATCGAGATGCCGCGTGAACATATCCAAACTGCCATCGTTAGTGCGCGGCCACTCGGACTGAGGCCTATCCCAATATAACTCCACACCATTCTGGTCCGGGTCACGAAGGTAAAGCGCTTCGCTCACGCCGTGGTCGCTGGCACCGTCGAGAGAAATCCCCGCGTCCATGAGACGTCGCAAGGCATCCGCGAGTGAGGCCCGCGTCGGATAGAGAATCGCCACATGGAAAAGCCCCGTAGTATCTGCGGGCGGCGGCGAGCCACCCAGACTCTCCCACGTATTGAGGCCGATGTGATGATGATAGCCACCCGCCGAGATGAACGCCGCACCGGTGCCGTAGCGCTGCGTAAGCTCGAAACCCAGAACGCCACAGTAAAACCGCAGCGATCGCTCAAGGTCCGCCACCTTGAGATGCACATGGCCGATGGAGACTTTAGGGTCGATAGGTGATTGGTTCATTTGAG
>JANXMQ010000082.1 GCA_025354565.1 Akkermansiaceae bacterium | reverse complement strand
CAAACCTCCCTCCCAGAAAGGCGAAAGCCGCTGAACTCCTTGGAATTCAACGGCTTTCATTGGTTGCGGGAGTAGGATTTGAACCTACGACCTTCAGGTTATGAGCCTGACGAGCTACCTGGCTGCTCCATCCCGCGATTTTAACCATGCGCCTTTCGGCGCGGGGCGGGATGATTAGGGGCGGCGGGCTGATGATGCAAGGGAAATTTTGCCATCGGCGGAAGTTCATGCTTTGCTGGCTGCGCGATGATTTCCTGTCCGCCACTAACCGTCCTTGCGACTAACGAATGGCAGGAACGCGCGGTCACGCATCGGGCGCGGGCGGAGCAGCACACCTTGCCTGCCCGGCGGCGGCGGGAGGCCGGGGTGCCGCATCCGGTGGCGGATTTCCTGTTCCAGTATTATCCCTATCCGTTCGCGTTGTTAGAACATTGGCAGCCGGGCTGCGGGGTGGCTTTGGAATGGACGGCGACGGCGGAGTCCCCTACCCCGCCTGCGCCTTTTTCCGCGCGCTGCTATGCCTTGGTGGATGGATGCCTCTTTGCGGATGCGGGGCGCTTGTCAGAAGCGGAGCTCACGCGCTTGACGTGGATCCGGGAACTGCTGGTGGCGACGCGTGACCGGTCGCCTAATTTCGCCTGTCACGGGCTGCATGAGTGGGCGATGGTTTATCGAGGCAAGGAAGTGCGACACGAGAGAACTACCCCACTGCGTCTGCCGCAAACGGCCATCGACGCGCTGGTGGAGTCGCGGGCGATCTGTTGCTCGCATCACGACGCGTTCCGGTTTTTCGCCGCTGAAGCACGCCCGCTGAATCGCCTGCAGCCGTCGTTGGCGGACCGGATCGCGATGGAGCAACCGGGTTGTGTTCATGCAAATATGGATCTCTACAAATGGGCGGCGAAGTCGATGCCGTGGGTGGGATCTGACTTGCTGCTAGATTGCTTCGAACTGGCCACCCGGTTGCGGGATCTGGACATGCGGGCAAGTCCGTATGATTTGACCGCCTGGTGCTGCGAGCCGATCCGCATTGAGACGGCGGCAGGGCGACGGGACTATGAAGTTGAGCAAAGGCGGTTGGCGATCGCTGCCGCAGCGCTCAGGTCACGGTTGATCGAAGCGATCGCTCGCGTTCAAAACATCCATCTGGATCGGTGACGGCAGCCGGTTCGGTGGTGTTAGACCGGATGATCATCACGGGATATTACGGGTTTTCTTCTGCTCCGCGATCCACGCCCGGTCCTTATCGGATAGATTATCCTCTTGTGTGCGGGAACGGGTGCCATCCGGTTCGATGAAGGTAAGGGTGCCTTTTGAATAGGCCGTCAGTCTGGCGAAAATTTTGCGCCCCTTGCGGTCCTCCCACTCGCGGTAGCCCTTTTTTTCAAGTCCGGATCGCCAGCCTTTGGTGGACTCCGCGGACACCGCTTCACCGTGTTTGATCTGCCCCCAAAGGAAGGCGGCGTCACCGCGCTTGTAACCTCGAAATTTCCCGACGACCTCACCATTCGGACTGAGCATGACCAGAGTCGGGAAACCTAGAACCTTGTAGCGCTTTTTCAACTCGGCGGCGTAGTCGATGATGCGCACTCGACGATCTTCGGAAGCACCCAGATCAAGATCAGGATCATTGACCTTTACGTCCGCATCCACCCGCAGGCGGATCAGTTTTTCCGTGGCCCAATTGCCGAAGTCATTGGTTGAAAAAAGCTCCTGACTTACCGCCTTGCACATCGGACTTCTGGCAGAATCCGTGAACCAGATCAACAGTGGCTTACCCTCGCGCATCGACCGTTGTTTGGCGATGGTCTCGCTCTCCTCCCACGGCCCGCGCTTGGTGTTGGATAGCACCGTTGCCAACTCCGGCAGCGTGGCATCGGGGTCGTCGGGATTGGTATAAACGATGTCACTTTCCGGGGTGGCGTTCAGCGGCGACGTTTTCGCGGGGACGTTGCCGCCGGGGGTGACAGGCGTTCCTCCGCTCGCGCTGCTGGTGCGCATTTGAGGCGGAATTCCAGTCGCGCCAAAAGGGCTTGGTTCTTTCTTTTTTGCTGTCCGACTACCGAGTCCAAGTCGTGCGCATGAACTGAAAGTCATGGCAAAAACCAAGATCCATGGCAGGCTTCGGAACATCCTGAAAATTAGCGACTTCATTTTTTCAACCTCACCGGAGTCCCGCAATAGGTGCAGCGGAACCATTTGAATAACAGTATATGCACACAAAGCGGGATGATATAACCAAGCCAAGGAACATGGTGCGCCCGGCTGTTTTTCATGCACATCCGGGGGTATAATAATTTCTGCCCGCAAATCCGGCAGCCCCCGGGAATGGCCCAAAATAGATAGGCCAACCCGAACACCGGCAGGCTGATGGGAAATGCCAACAACCACTCGGGAACCCAACCAAAACGATCGGCGTATTCGCGTGAGAGCAAGAGCAGCCCGCCAGAAACGATCGCTATCGGCAGCAGGGCAGCTAACGCCAAGGTCAGCAGCGCACCAAACCCTAACATGACCGGATGATGGTGCATCACCCCCCGAATCACGCGACGGGGCAAGCCGTCGGTGTCATTGTTAGTGCCCACTGCAGGACTGCGGAACGCGGCCTGGCTGTCATCACCATCCGCCGGCGGCACAGCCCCATTGACCAGGCTGGCGATAGGCTTGAGCCGCAGTTGGTCGATTTCCATCCGGGGTCCGATACTCTCGGCAATCTTCACATTACCGGACGCCGTCGAGGCACGCAACGGCTTCGGCGCTGGGATGCGGTTCTCAACTCTGACCTCAAGATCGCCGGAATAACGGTTTAGCAGAATCGCCGCCGGAATGTCTCCGACCGCCAATTGCTGTTCCACGAGAAAACGTGCGGGCAAGGGAATGGCGTAAGGTGCACTGGCCAACATCGACATCACCTGCGAGGCCAGTTCGTAATTAACCGGCATCGCCACATCTGCCGATCGGTCCGGCCCCAGCCCGGCGAGCTTACGGGCCGAGGAAATCCATTTCTCGACATTGCCCCGCGCAGGTGGCCGCTTGGAGATCTGTAGAATGGTGTTCGCCCGTTCCAATTCCTTGGCCAATTCATCCACACCGGCTCGGGCCAGTGCCTCGACATTGGCAAATCCGGCGGCCTCGAGCAGTTCGAGTGATGCCTTGCCGATGCCGGGAATGCTTTCAAGGGCGCTCATGGGTTTCTTATGATCGTGCCACTTTAAGGATGATACCAAGCTTGGCAAGCCCTCATGCCAGTGCGGCCAGCATCTCACCGAGTTGGACGACTTTCGCCCGCCACTCCACTAAACGCGCTTGCTCCTGCGCCACCACTTCCGGCGGTGCACGATCGACAAAGCTGGCATTGCCCAGTTTTCCCTCACACTTTTTCACCTCGATGTGAATGGCCTCGATCTCCTTGGTCAGTCGCACGCGCTCGGCCTCGACGTCGATCAGGCCTTCAAGCGGCATGTAAACCTCACCAATCGCAGTGACCGCCGCCGGGGTTCCTTTGGGCGCGTCGTAAGTGGCATCGAGCGAAATTTCCCCAGCTCCTACCAGCAGGGCAAGCACCTTGAGTTCTGCCCCCAGCCAATCCGGCGTGGACTTGATGACGAGGCGGATATCCTTGCGCGAGCCGACCTTGTATTCGGCCTTGAGATTGCGAATGCGGCCTGCGGATTCGTAAACATCGGTAGCAATTTGTTGGGCGCTTGCAATTTTCCCCGCATCCATCCCGTCCAGCAGCGGCTGCGTGGGCAGGCGCTTTTGCATGAGAAATTCGCCATGGGAAACATAGCCCATTCGCGCGGAAAGCTCCTCCGTGACGTGCGGCATGTAAGGACTGAGCAGTTGCAAATAACGGCTCATGAGCGCATCGAAAACCCCGAGCGTCGCCGCCCGCGCCGCCGGTGTGGCATTCTCGCGTAGGTCGAGTTTCACCGCTTCTAGGAACTTATCGCAGCAATCGTTCCAGAGAAATTCATACAGCCGCTGGGCGATTTCGCCGAAACGATACTCGCGATAGCTGGCTTCAAGATCGTTGCCAAGTTCGTCCAGTTTCGCCAACACCATGAGATGATAGGGCCGCAGGTTTTGAAGGTCAGTGAGCGGTTGGAATTCTGTGCCGCTCATCTGCCGCAGACGGCAGGCATTATAAAGTTTGTTAGCAAAATTCCGACCTTCCTCCACCGAGACTTCGTCGAAACGCAAATCGCTGCCCACCGGCGCGATCCGCATCAGTCCGAAGCGCAATCCGTCCGCGCCGTATTTTTCCATCAGCTCGACCGGGTCGGGCGAATTGCCTAACGACTTCGACATTTTTCGCCCCTTGAGATCGCGAATGATCGAGGTAAAATAAACATTCTTAAATGGCAACTGACCGGTGAATTCAAAACCGGCCATGATCATCCGCGCGACCCAGAAGAAGATGATGTCAGGGCCGGTGACGAGATCATCCGTCGGATAGAATTTTTTCAACGTGTCGGTCTGTTCGCCGACATTCGCCATCGTCGCGAACGGCCATAGCCATGAGGAAAACCAGGTGTCCATCACGTCCTCGTCGCGGGTCCAGTTTTCGGGATCGACGGGGGGCATGGATGAGACATAGAGGTCGCCATGAGACATGTTAGACATATCTAGCGACTCGGCATTCTTGAGAGCTTCCAGCTTGTCTTTGCGATACCACACTGGAATCTGATGCCCCCACCAAAGCTGGCGACTGATGCACCAGTCCTGGAGATTGTCCATCCAGTGCGCGTAGGTTTTCGCCCAGCGCTCGGGACGGAACTTGATGTCGCCATCCGCCACTGCATCAGCAGCTTCCTTGATTTTCGGATACTTGAGGAACCACTGCATCGAGACGCGCGGCTCGATCGGCACGCCGCCGCGCTCGGAGTAACCGACGTTGTTATCGTATTCCTCGATCCGGATGAGCAGGCCCATTTCCTCTAACTTTGCAGCCGCTTTCCGGCGGGCGACGAAGCGATCAAGGCCGTGGAAATCCGGAAGCTCGGGGCAATGGATATGCGCGTCCGGGGTGAGTACGTCGATGATTTCCAGGCCATGCCGGATGCCGATTTCAAAGTCCGCCTTATCGTGCGCGGGCGTGATTTTCAATGCCCCGGTACCGAACTCGATATCCACATGCTCGTCCGCGATCACCGGGATTTCCGCATGGGGAAACGGACGGTTCACCTTGCGTCCAATGTATTTCGTAAAGCGCGGATCTTTAGGATTCACCGCCACCGCCACGTCGCCTAACAGCGTCTCCGGGCGGGTGGTGGAAATTTCGAGAAACTCGCCGGGGGCGTCGCTTAACTCGTATTTCATGAAATACAACTTCGACCGCTGCGGCGTCATGATGACCTCCTCGTCAGAGAGTGCTGTTAGTGAAACCGGGCACCAGTTGACGATTCGCTTGCCGCGATAGATCAGGCCTTTTTTAAACAGCTCCACAAACACATGGCTCACCCATTCGGTGTAGTCCACATCCATCGTAAAGCGCTCGCGGCTCCAGTCGCATGAGCAACCGAGGCGCTTGAGCTGGTTGATGATAATGTCGCCGTGCTTGTTTTTAA
This sequence comes from Akkermansiaceae bacterium, assembly GCA_025354565.1. GTDB lineage: Bacteria > Verrucomicrobiota > Verrucomicrobiia > Verrucomicrobiales > Akkermansiaceae > Luteolibacter. The sequence goes on along the minus strand of JANXMQ010000082.1, from coordinate 53,815 downwards.
AATCCCAGACGCGCTTGAGAAATTCCTCACGCCCCAGATCGCGGCGGCCGACGCCTTCTTTTTCCCGCACCTCGCGCTCGACCTTCGCCTGCGTGGCGATGCCCGCGTGGTCAGTGCCGGGCAGCCAGAGCACTTCCTTGCCATTCTGCCGCGCACGACGGGCGAGGATGTCCTGGAGCGCGTTGTTCAGGACGTGGCCGAGGTGCAGGATGCCGGTGACATTCGGCGGCGGGATGACGATGGAATATCCGTCCTTCTTGGAAGCGGGATCGGCTTCGAAACATTTTCCATCAATCCAGGCCGCATACCATTTGGCTTCGACGGCTTGGGGTTCATAGGCTTTCGCTAACTCGGACATGGGCGCGGATGGATGCCAGAGGCCGCAGGATTTGTCCAGCATGGGAAAACTGACGGGGGGATGTCGGGATCATCAACATTGCCGCCGTACGATTGAGAGTTCTCACTCAAAACCAGTCATCCAAAAAATCGAAGACTTGAATCGCAACCTGAAGTAGGTATGCTACGCGCATGGCTACGACATTGGAAACCCTTGAAAAAGTAGTCATGAGCCTGCCGGAAGATCAGCGGATGACACTTGCCCATCGTCTCATGCGCAGCGCGGAACCGCCGAGCGATCCATCCGTAGATGCGAGGTGGGAAGCCGAAATTGCGCACCGGATCGAGTTGCTCGATGCGGGAGCCACCAAGCGGCACCGTGCATCTGATGTGTTTGCCGAACTCGACCAGCAACTTGGGCCATGATTGTCGAGTTCACGACTGAAGCCAAACGAGATCTGTTTGAGGCCGCCGAATACTATGAGGATCGCGAAGTTGACTTGGGTAAGCGATTGCGTGACGAGGTGGCAGAGGTGCTTAAAACGGTAGCAAGTGCCCCGTGCCTATGGCGCGAACGCGAAGCCGGATACCGACGTGTGAACTGTCCGGTGTTCCCCTACTACATCGCCTACGTAATTCGGGAGGAGTGCGTGGTCGTCGTAGCGGTGGCACATGGCAGCCGGAATCCCGGATTTTGGCACGACCGCTTGAGGTAACACCCACACACGGCTTCAGAATTTCACCAAGGTCATCACGCACTCCAAATGCCTCGTGTGGGGAAAAAGGTCGAAGGGCTGCACGTCCTCCAAGCGATAGCCACCCGCGCTGAGTTGCTTGAGATCACGCACCTGAGTCGCCGGATCGCAGGAAACATAGACCACCCGCGCGGGGCCGAATTTCAAGAGCTGCTCGATGAACTCCGGCGTGCAGCCCTTGCGCGGCGGGTCGATCACGACAGCGGTTTCGCCCGCGGGGAAACTGATTTGATCGAAGATGGCCTCGGCGGAGGCGGTGAGAAACGTGGCGTTGGTGATCGCATTGTCCCGCGCATTCTTGCGCGCCCACTCGCAGGAGGTTTCGGACACCTCGACGCCGGCAACTTGCTCAAATTTCCTCGCCAAAGTCAGGGAAAACAGCCCGGAGCCGCAATACGCATCGACCAAAAATTTCACTCCACTCGCCGCCGCCCGCGCTGCCACATAGCCCGTGAAAAGCGGCAGGATAAAGGGATTGTTCTGGAAAAAATCCCCGGCGAGAAATTGGAATTTCAAATCCCCCACCCGCTCGGTCGCCGTCGCCCGGAAGTCGGTTTCCACGCGATCTTCAGTGGCCCGCAGCAGGACGGTGGCCCCGCGCTTGTAGCGACTGGCGTTAGCGCGCAGTTCCTCACGGATCATCGGCAGCTCGCGGTTGATCACCGCCATCGCGATCGGACATTGCGGCACATCGACCAATTGCGAGCGCCGACCAAAGGAGAGAAATCCAATCGGCCCGAGATCGCCATCTTTCCCCTTCTCGAAGTGCGGCGTGATCTTCGAGCGGTAGTTCCAAATTTGCTCCGTCGCGAGGCAGTCGTTCACCGGGAACGTGATGGCGGCCATGTGTTGCATCAGCTCACCCACCTGCCGCGTTTTCCATGCGAGCTGTTTCGCGTAGGCGAGGTGCTGGTATTGGCAGCCACCGCACTCACCAAACAAGGGGCAGCCCGCGACCACTCGGTCCGGCGATGGCTCCAAGACCGCGACGAGATCCGCTTGGGAAAAACTTTTATCATTCCGAAAAACCCGGGCCTTTACCCGTTCCCCCGGCAATGCGAACGGCACGAACACCACCCAGCCATCGATCCGCCCCACACCCGCGCCGAGATTGGTGAGTGCATCGATCCGTAACTCGATTTCCTGATGATACGCAAATGGCGTGGGGACAAATTTTTTCGGCGGGCGCTGCATGGTCGGGCCGGAGCTTGCCGCCGTGCGCGAAGGGCGGCAATCGAATTTGGCGTCAGCCAAGGCCCGCAAGCTACTCGGGGTCGGTTTGGAAACCATTAAGGGCAAGTTCTAGCAGATCGGGGTCAGCCAGCAAATTATGGAGTTCTGGCACGATGCCGGTGCGACCTACTCGGCGGGGACGTTCTAGTACGCCCGCGCAGGTGCTTCAGTTAGGCACTCTTCTGGGAATTTTTAAAAAATCAGCCCGCCCGAGACTAATTTACTACGGATTTATTAATATTATTGTCAACCTACGCGATGACCTGTATATCGAGAACATGTCCCACGCAAAAATCTCCACCAGCCCCGGACTTTTCACCATCAAAAGTCTCGCCCGACTAATACGCCTCACCTTCATCAGCGGTCCTTGGTTATTGCTAACCTCCCGCCTCAGCGCCAAAAAAGCCTCGCTCATGATTCTGCTTTGCACGCCGCCGCTACTCTTTTGCGCGATGCTAACGTTTCCCGCGATGCTGTTTCAATCCCCGCAACAGCAGGCGTATTACTACTTCGCTCAAATTCTCAATCAGGACCCGGCCCGCTGGCTCATCCTCGCGCTGACCGGACTTTGCGCCGTAATGGCCCTCGCTGTTCCGGCCACCGCGCCCCAGCCGTTCCGGGCGGCCGCATACTGACGCCAGCGCCGATGACCGATCCGTCTAATTTCATAAATTCGCCATTATTTCGCGATAAGCAAACCCCACGGGGCGAAGCGTTTGCGGGCTTGTTCTTCGAGCTGGGTTTGTTTTTCCGGCGGCAGTATCGCCTTGAGGCGGGCCAGCGTGTCCTCGCAAGTGGCGCGGAGATTTTCTAACATCTGGCGGCGATGCTCGCTGACTGCATGGCGGGTGACATCGAGCTCGGTCTTGACCGCAGCTTGTTCGCTCGGGGTGAGTTTCAGCTTGGCGGTCATTTCACGTTCGAGGTGATCGATCAACGGGGTGCCGCCGTTGCCCGAGGTGAGTTGTTTTTGCAAGGTCCGGCGGACGACGAGCGCACCGCCGCCGATGCCGACGATCAGGCCGAGGAAAAAAACGAGCACGATCAGACTGATGGCTTTCCAGCGTGAGGCGGGTGGATTGGGATTCATATTGCAATGGCTTGGTTAGAGTCCGATGAGAAGCTGGCTTTGAAATTCGAGGGCGATGGCGACCTCACGCACGGCGGGTGCGAGCTGCCAGCCTAGCAACAACGTGGCCACCGCCGCCGCGCCGAGGGCTGGAGTTCCCCAAAGGCCGCGCATGAGGGTGGCGATTTCATCCAAGGCCCGGGGCGCAGTTGACGACTGATTTTTTTGCCCGGCGAGCTCGGCTTCGATCTGTCTGCGGACGGAAAAAACCACGTCGATGCCTGACGGTGGTGCTTCGTCGGCGGCTTGGGCGGCGAGCGCTTGCCAGGATTTGTCAGAGTTCGGTGTGGCCATGGGATTTGAGGATGGAGCGGAGTTGGTTGCGGGCGCGGAAGGCTTTGATTTTGGCATTGGCCAAGCCGATGCCGAGGTGTCCGGCGATTTCTGATAGCGGCATTTGTTCCAAATAGAGCAGGGTGAGCAAGGTGCGTTGGTCGGGTGGTAGATGGGAGAGAATGTGGCGGGCCTCGTCGGTGGCGGGAGTGGTTGTTTCGCCGGGAATCGTGTTGAGCAATTCAGGGCTGTTAGCTGCTAGGCGGGACAGCGGACTGCGTTGGTTTTTCCGGCAGAACTCTCTGGCCACGTTCACAGCGATGCGTTTCAACCAGTGGCTGAAGGGCTTTCGCGGCTGCCATTGGGCCAGGGCCCGCCAAGCGCGGATGAAGGTTTCCTGCGTCATGTCCTCAAGGTCCGCCGGTTGTCCGGAGAAGCGGAAAAGCACGGCGGCGATGGCGGGTTGGTGTTTCATCACAAGGCGGTCGAAGGCATCCAGATCGCCCGCTTGGCTGGCTTGCACGAGCGGCAGATCCTCATCGGGTGGCGGATCAGGCGTAGGCGGGGCAGGCATCGGGACTTGGAAAATATTGCAGGAAATACCGGGGCGATGTGACACCCCGGCATCATTCTAACATGGCGTGCTTATTTCGCGAAGTCTGAGAGTCGCTGATCGACCGCATCTTCAATCCGCTCGCGGGCAGCTTTGGCGAGCGTCTTTTGCTCGGGCGTAAGCATTGGGCCGATTTCCGCCATGATCTTGCCAGTCAGCAAGGCCCGGCTGCGGGCGCTGTCGGCAACGGCATCTGCTGCTTTGAGCGCTTCGGCAGAGGCCGGGCCTTTCTGCTCGACGGCATCCATCATCGCGCGGCGGGCATCCTTGCCTTTTTGGAACTGGGCAACGATTTCTGACTTGTGCGATATCATGACGCCTTTCATTTCGGATTTTTGCGCATCACTGAGCGGGGCTTTTTCACGCAGGGTGGCCAGTTCGTTGGCGATGTTGGACATCAGCGAGCGGATGCCGCTGCGGAGGTTAGTGTGCCCGTCACCGGCAGCGCCAGCGGGCGATGGGGCGGCGTGGATGGTGGCAGCGAAGGCGACCGCCGTGGCGGCTGAGGCGATGAGCAGGAACTTTTTCATTTTTGTAATTGGTTGGATTCTATGTTTCAGCGAATCGGGTGACTCGCCTCTGCATAAGGAAATGACAGCGACGGCATCGCGGTTACAAAATTTTCACCGACGAGGTTTTCCCTACTGGCGATAGCCCGAAGCACCACAACCAAACGAAGGTCAGCAGGATCGCAGCGAGACCAACGTGCAGCACCTGCACCCACGAATAAATGTGGATCTGCGCCATCACGATGCCTAACACCATTTGCGCCAGCACGATTCCCAACACGACCCGCTCGACCTTGCCAATGCCTCCCGCCCGGTGGCGTTTGGTCATGATCCAAGACCAAACAGTGAGTCCTAACACCGCCCATGAGAAACTGCGGTGGACGAGGTATTTCCATGATCCCTCCAGCTCGTTCGCCCATGTTGCGCGGGCGGTGTTGGCGTGGGATTTTGCGAGTTCGTCGGTCATTTCCCGCACTTGCGAACCGAGAATGCCCTCCGCCACGACCCCGACTAACAGCAGGGTCACAATCAATCGCAGTTTCGCCAGCGGCGCGGGTGCCATGCCGATTCGCCACGGGTGGTCAGTCCCCCGCCAAGCGCAATACACCAACATACCTAACAGACTCATCGCCAGCGCGAGATGAAGCGTGATATTGCTGGATGCTAGATTGCTATAAACCAGTCGCGCGCCCATCCATGCGTTCACCATCACGGTGACGACCGCCGCAAAGGCCAGCCAGAAGACGAGCGGCCGCTTTTCGCGCTGCCAGAAAGCGGCGATGAAGGTGGCCAGCGAAAAAATCGCAACCGGCATGCTGGCCATGCGGTTGAGAAACTCGGTCCAGACGTGGCGTGGGTTGAATTCCTGACGCAAGCTCTCGACGGTGATCGTAGCCGGATCACGACCCATCCGCGTCGCCTTCTGGCGGAATTTCTCAATCGGCAGTTTGGCGAAATCCACCTGCTCGACGTGGGTCGGCGGAATAAGACAACCCCAGCACGTCGGCCAATCCGGGCAACCCATCCCCGCCCCGGTCACCCGCACGATGGCCCCTACGAACATCAGGCAGAGCACGGAAACCAAGGCCGCAGCGGCCAGTTTTTGAAAGCGCGTCATCCCCATGCGCGGACCATGCGTGCGGAGCGGCGAATTTCCAGTCTAAAGCTCAGTCCTCGATCCTGATCGTTTTCGGATCCCAGTGGATCGGCGGAAATTCCATTTTCAGCTTTTTCAGCGTGTCTAACATGATCCGGGCGACACAGAGATTCCGATACCACTTGCGGTCGGCGGGCACGATATACCACGGCGCATGTTCGGTGGAGGTCTTGCCGATCACCTCCTCGTAAGCGGTCATGAACTCACTCCAACGGGCGCGATCCACGAGGTCGTCCGGGTTGATTTTCCAATGTTTCTCAGGATTTTCCAATCGAGATTCCAGCCGCCGCTTCTGCTCATCTTTGGAAATGTGCAGGAAAATTTTCACAATCGTCGTGCCTTCTTCCGCCAGCATCCGCTCGAACTCGACGACGTGCCGCTGCCGGCGTTTCCAGACCTCTTCGGGAAATATCTTCTTCACCCTAACGGCGATGATGTCCTCGTAATGGCTGCGATTGAAAATAACCAGTTGCCCGGTGGACGGCACCTTGGAATGCACCCGCCATAGGAAATCATGGGCGAGTTCCTCCTCGCTGGGTTTCTTGAAAGACCGGACGTGGATGCCCTGTGGGTCGATGTGCGAGAAAACGTGCTTGATGCAGCCGTCCTTACCGCCGGTGTCCATCGCCTGCATCACCACCAAAACGCGGTGCTTGTTCTGCGCGTAGAGCCGTTTCTGCAAGTCCTGGAGTTGCTCCTGTAAAACATCGAACTGCATCTCGAATTCATCCTTCGCGCCTTGGTACAGGGTCTTCTCGCCGCTGTCGATTTTCCCCATGTCCACTTTGGCACCAGGCTTTACCCAATATCGTTCCAACGCTCCATTGACTGGCATGAGCCTCTTATCGCGGGCCGCCACCCGCATGACAAGCCCCATCCGCCAACAACCGCGCCTTGTCACACATTGGGGATTGAACGAAAGCCGATTGCGCGTTGTGCTTGCGCGATGCCGAACGCCCGCAAGTCCGTGAAAAAACCACTGGTTGCTGAAAAGCTCTTCACCGCCCTGCACATCGGCGCGAGTTCGGTTTCCATGATCGTCGCGGAACGAGCGGATGACGGGACGATCATCCCGGTCGATTTCCTCGAACAGCCAGCACCCGTCGCCCGCGATATTTTCCGCAACGGCGTGGTCAGCGCCTCGACCACCGAGCGTGTAGTCTCGATCATCAAGGGCTATCAGAAATCTCTCGCGGAACTCGGCCTCGACCCCCACTCCATCACCCGCGCGGTGGCCACCAATATCCTGAGCGAGGCCACCAATCACGAGACCGTCATGAACCGCATCCGCATCGCCTGCGGCCTGCGCATCGGCACCATCGACGACGGCGAAATGACGCGCCTCATCTATCTAAAAACCCGCCGCCGCCTGCTCAATCTACCCGCCATGCGCAAGGACACCACGCTGGTCCTCCACGTTGGTCCCGGCAACACCCGTGCGCTGTTATTTCAAAACGGCCTCATCACCCGTTACACCAGCTACCGCATGGGCACCCACCGCACCCGCGAGGCGGTGGAAGGCTCCCACACCGAAGGTTCGGCCATGCTCCGCGTGATCCGTGAACACGCCTATGGCAATCTCGCCCAGATCTGTTTCGACTTCTCGGACGTCACCGTGGACGGACTGGTATTGATCGGCTACGAGATCCAATCGGTCGCCATCCCCCTCACCCAATCCAGCCAGGTCTGCTCCATCAAAACCCTGCGCCAGTTCACCGCCGACGCCGCGAACATGACCGATGTGGAGGTGGTGAAACGCTTCCAACTCGACTATCAGACCGCCGAGGCCCTGATCCCCGCGCTTGAAATCAATCTCGCCGTGGCGGAAACCCTCAAGCTCGCCGAGGTCCACATCCCCATCAGCGAATACGAACAAGGCCTCCTTCACGATCTGTTAGTCTCGCAGGAACTCACGGGTGCCTTCGCCGAGGAAGTCCTGCGCTCCGCCCGGATTCTAGCGGAACGCTATCAATCGGACCCCAGCCATGGCGAACATGTCGGAAATTTGTGTACCCGCTTCTTCGCGGCCCTCACCGATCTCCATCAGCTAACAGCGCATGACGCACTGCTCCTCCAGGTTGCCGCCATCCTGCACGAGGTCGGCACCTACGTCAGCCCGCGCGCCCACCACAAGCACTCGGAGTATCTCATTTTAAACTCGGAAGTCTTCGGACTGGACCGCCTGGATGTCACCATCGTCGCCCTCGTCGCCCGCTACCACCGCCACTCCGGCCCGCGGCTCGATCACCCGAGCTATGCCGCCCTCAGCACCGACGACCGCATCCGGGTCTGCAAATTGGCAGCCCTCCTCCGCGTGGCCGACGCCCTCGAACGCACCCACGCCCAGCGCGTCGCCCAACTCGAAATCCGCCGCGAGTCCGGCAAGCTCCGCATCCGCCTCCCCGGCCTCGCCGATGCCGCCGTCGAGCGCCTCGCCATGGCCAGCAAAGCCGACCTCTTCGAGCAAGTCTTCGGCCTCGCCGTCGTGATCGAGGAGGATAACTGAATTTCAAATCTGAAATCTGAAATCTCAAATCCCCGCCATGTCCGCCCCCTACCTCAACCGCGAACTCTCCTGGCTGGAGTTCAACCAACGCGTCCTCAACGAAGCCCTGCGCGACGATCTGCCCTTGTTGGAGCGGGTGAAATTTCTGGCGATCACCGCGTCCAATCTCGACGAGTTTTTCCAAGTCCGCATCGGTGGCCTGATGCTCATGCGCCGGAGCGGCCGCAAGACGCCGGACGCCTCGGGCCTGACGCCTGCCCGAAATCTAACCGCCCTCCGCCAGCGCATCCTCAAGATGAGCGCGGACCAATACAGCCTGCTGGTCCACACGATCGTCCCGGCCTTGGAAAAAGCCGGCATCAAACCGTTGCGACCGGACGCGCTCACGGTCCTACAGGCCGCGCAAATGGGCGCCGCGTTTGAGGATTCGATTTTCCCGCTGCTCACCCCGCTGGCGGTCGATCCCGATGGCGCGCCGCCGATTGTTCCCGCACTTCAGATCACGGTCGCCTGCCGCCTGCTGGACCCGGAAACGCTGGCCACCCGCCACGCGCTCATTCCCATCCCGGAGATTCTCGGCCGCCGCGTGAATGTCACGGTCGAGGGCAATGGCCACGCGTTTGTGCTCATCGAGGATCTCGTCGCCACCCATGCTGGCCAGCTTTTTCCGGGTGAAACCGTCACCGCCACCACCGCCTTCCGGGTCACGCGCAATGGCGACATCGTGGTCCAGGACGAGGATGCCGTGGATCTCGCCGGGGAAATGGAGGATGTTCTAACTGCCCGCCGCTTCGCCGATACGGTCCGCTTGGAACTGCGCTCGGACGCCCCGCGCGATCTAGTCCGCGTAATCAAGCAAGTCACCGCCGCATCACCGCAGGAAATCTATCGCGTGGATGGGCCTCCCGGGTTGGCCTCGTTCATGGAACTCGCGTTTCTATCCGGTTTCGATCACCTCCGCGATGTCGATTGGCCTGCCCAGAACTCGCCCGCCATCGCTCCGGGAGCCTCGATGTTCGAGACCATCGCCGCCAACGACGTCCTGCTGTTCCACCCCTACGAATCCTTCGAGCCGGTGCTCCGCCTGATCGAGGAAGCCGCCGAGGACCCGGACGTCATCGCGATCAAACAGGTGCTCTATCGGACTGCTAGAAAATCCCGGATCATCGACGCCCTGATCAAGGCCGCGGAAAACGGCAAGCACGTCACCGCCCTGGTCGAGCTCAAGGCCCGCTTCGACGAGGCCCGCAATCTCGACCGTGCCGACGAACTCCAGCGCGCCGGTGCCCAGATCGTCTATGGCGTAAAAAACCTCAAGACCCACGCGAAAATCTGCCTGATCGTCCGTCGCGAGTCCGGCCACCTGCGCCGCTACGTCCACCTTGGCACCGGCAACTACAACGAAACCACGTCGCGCCTCTACACCGATCTCTCATATCTAACATGCAAGCCGGAATATGGCAATGACGCCTCGCTCTTCTTCAACGCCGTGACCGGTCGCTCCAAGCTCCTGCGCTTCCAACGCCTCGTCCCCGCCCCCACCGCGATGAAGCCCGCCTTGCTAGACCTCATCGCCGGCGAGGCCGAGCGGGCCAAACAAGGACTCCCCGCCCGCATCATCGGCAAGGTGAACTCGTTGCAAGACCCGGACATCATCAACGCCCTCTACCGCGCCTCGCAGGCTGGCGTGGACATCCGCCTCAACATCCGTGGCATCTGCTGCCTGAAACCCGGCGATCCGAAACACTCGAAAAACATCGAGGTCGTCTCCGTGATCGACCGTTTTCTCGAACACGCCCGGCTGTTCTATTTCCATCAGGGCGGCGACTCGGAGGTTTACATCGCCTCGGCGGACTGGATGACGCGCAATCTTGAAAAGCGCGTCGAACTCATGATCCCCATCGAGGAACCCGCACTCAAACGCAGGTTGGTGAGAATCCTCGAAGCCTATTTCCAGGACAACACCCAGGCCTCCCGCCTGCTGCCGGACGGCACCTCGCAGCGCATTCTCCGCGTCAAGGGCCAGAAGGCGTTCCGCGTGCAGGACCATTTCTATCAGCAAGCGCGCAAAGCCGCCAAAGCCCGCGAACACGAACGCGCGATGACCTTCGAACCGCACGTGCCAGCGGAGTGAGCGGTTCACTAACAGCTACCGCCGCGACTTTTTCCACGCTTGGATCGTATCGAGAAACGGCTTGGCGTAGCGTTGGACCTTGGTCGCACCTATGCCGGGGACGTGGAGGGCTTCCGCTTCATTGACCGGTTGATAGCGCGCCAAGGCTTCCAGTGTTTTGTTGCTGAAAATAACATACGCCGCCACGTCCTCGCGCTTGGCGAGGCGTTCGCGAATGTCGCGGAGCATCGAGTAGAGCTGGCCATCGAAGCCGTGGTCCTTGAGCGCAACCTCCTTACGCCCGGCCTCGGGGTCCGGCCAGACGAGTTGGAATTTCCCCTCGCCATGCATGACCTTCTCGCCACGCGTGGTCAGGGTCATCAGCGGATATTCGCCGGCCACTGTTAGGACGAGTCCGGCATCTGCTAGAGAACGCATGAGAGCGTTCAGATAACCCGCCCCCTTGTCCTTGAGGATGCCATAGGTGGTGAGTTGATCGAGTTTGGCGCTGATAATTTCCTGCGAGCGACTGCCTGCTAACATCTGGACGATGCGGCCACGTCCGAAACGCGCTTCCCAGCCTGCGGCGGTGCGGCGGGACATGCGGGCAACGCCGCTGAGAGCCTTGCGAACGATGATTTCCTCCTCGGGCGTCGGGGGCCGAGCCACGCCGGAACCCTCGTCGCGGCAGACATCGCAGGTGCCACAGACGCCGGCCTCGTCCTCGCCGAAGTAGGATAGAATCCACTGCTGGCGGCAGGCGCGGGCGTAGCACATCTCGACCATCGCCTTGAGTTTCTCGCGATCGCGGCGGTCCTTTTCCTCCATCGCCACCTCGTCGAGCTTGAGAGCGGCGGCGAGCACGTCCGGCTTGAGCAAGCGCGTGCCGCGCATCCGCTTTTTGGGGATGTCGAAGCGCTCGATGTATCCGCCGCGGATGAGGATGCCCATGGCGCTGCCGACAGACATCGAGTTTTTCACGTCGGAGTTCTCGGCGATCTCTTCCAACGTCCGATGAACCTCGTAGTCCTTGTCGGCCTCGCTCAAGAAATACTGATAGATCGAACGGACGATGGCGGCACTGGGGTTGGCACCATCGATGAAAAACTCTTGGGTGCGGGTGTCGGCGTAGTTGAAAAGCAGCTCGCAGACGGCGGTTTCTCCATCGCGTCCGGCGCGGCCCGCTTCCTGATAGTAAGCTTCGATGCTGCCGGGGATTTCATAATGAATGACAAATCTCACATCCGCACGGTCGATGCCCATACCGAACGCATTGGTGGCCACGGCGACATCGGCTTTGCGAGTGATGAAAATGTCCTGCGCCCGCTCGCGCTCCTGGTCGCCCATGCCACCGTGATAGGCCACGCATTTCACGCCCCAGCTTGCCAGCGTTTCGGACACGGCATCCACTTTTTTGCGGGTGGCGCAGTAGATGATGCCGGTCTTGTGTGCGGCGACGATCGCCTTCACGCGCTCATCCTTTTGCGCCGTCTTGTCCACGGCGGAAATGTTGAGTGATAGATTCGGGCGGGAAAATCCGCTGACGCGCTCGAAGGGTTCGCGCAGGGCCAGCACTGTTGTGATGTCATCCCTAACAATCGGGGTCGCGGTGGCGGTGAGAGCCACGCACTGGGGGCGTCCGATTTTTTCCAACGACCGCCCGAGCCGCAGATAGTCTGGGCGGAAATCATGGCCCCACTGGCTCAAGCAGTGCGCCTCATCCACGGCGAAGAGCGAGATTTCAATACCTGTTAGCGCATTGAGGAAACTCTCCGCACGGAAGCGTTCGGGGGCGACATAGACGAGTTTCCATTTTCCGCTCCGCATGCCGTCGAGCCGCTCCTTCTGCTCGGGCCAGGAGAGGGTGGAGTTGATAACTGTGGCGGCGATGCCACGGGCGACGAGGGCATCCACCTGATCTTTCATCAGCGCTATGAGCGGGGAAATGACCAGCGTCACACCGGGAAAGCAGAGGGCGGGGATTTGGAAACACAAGGATTTCCCACCGCCTGTGGGCATCACCACCAATCCATCGCGGCCCGAGGTGATTTCCGTAATGACCTCCTCCTGGCCTTCGAGAAACCCGGAAAACCCGAAATACCGTTGCAGCGCTTCATGGGGCGTCATGACGAGCGGTTTGGTGGCGGGACGGGCAGCAGACATTGCGTGCGCGAATGAACAACGCCAAGCAGTCAAAGGTCAATCCTTGAGCGATTGGCACCATTTCCAAGATAACAGCGAAAAGGATGCGGGCTTGCCGCCGTAGGAGTTGCACCGCACTAGCCAACGGTTCACTTCATGACTATACTTTCAAAACCCCATTTCGCCTTACTCGCCCTCGCTTGTTTTACCAAGTCCCTCGCTGCCGACGCACCCGTGTATGTGCCGGATTTCACCCCGCAGCCGCCGGTCCCCACGCTCTCACCGGAAGCGGAGTTGAAGACGATTCAACTGCCGCCGGGATATTCGCTGGAACTCGTGCTCAGCGAACGTGATGGCATCCGCGAGCCAGTCAACCTGACCTTCGACGGCAATGGCCGGATGTATGTGGCAGAAATGCGGAACTACATGCAGGACATCGATGCCACCGGTGAGCATCAAGCGGTCGGCGTGGTTTCCCGTCATGAAAGCACGCAAGGCGACGGCCATTTCGACAAGCACACGATCTTCGCTGACAAGCTGATGTTGCCGCGTGAGGTGCTGCCATTGGACGACCGGGTTCTGATCAATGAGACCGACACCACGGACATCGTTTGCTATCAGGACACCGATCGCGACGGGGTGGCGGACAAGAAAGAGGTAGTATTCGCCGGTGGGCCGCGCGGCGGAAATCTGGAGCACCAGCAAAGCGGTCTGATCTGGGCCTTGGACAACTGGATCTATCAAAGCACCGCGGCCTTTCGCCTGCGCTGGAACCATGGCGGCCCGATGATTTCCGAAAAATGTCCCGGTGGCGGCGGTCAGTGGGGCCTTGCGCAGGATGATTACGGCAAGATTTGGTTGAGCAATGCAGGTGGGGAAAAAGGCTTGTTCCATTTCCAAACGCCGATCCTCTACGGTGGCTATGACGCGCCCAACCAGTTCACACCGGACTTCATGGCGGTCTGGCCGCTGGTGGGACTGGCGGATTTTCAAAGCGGGCCGGGACGGGTGCGGCCAACGGACAAGACGCTCAACCACTTCAGCGCCTCATGCGGCCAAGAAGTGATCCGCGTGGATCGCCTGCCGCAAGAGGTGCGCGGTGATGTGTTAATCTCCGAGCCGGTCGGTCGCCTCGTGCGGCTCGCGCATGTGGAAATGAAGGACGGCGTCACGACACTCACGAATCCATACGGTCAGAGCGAGTTCATCCGCTCGACGGACCCGAACTTCCGCATTGTGAACATGGCGAACGGTCCCGATGGCTGCATCTATCTGGTCGATATGTATCGGGGTATCATTCAGGAGGGCAACTGGACGAAACCGGGTTCCTATTTGCGGCAGGTGATCCTGCAATACGGGATGGATAAAGTGGTGGGCCATGGTCGCATCTGGCGCCTGCGGCACAAGGATTTCCCCCCCGGACCCCAGCCAAAAATGCTCGCGGAATCCACCACGCAACTGGTAACGCATCTGGAGCATCCCAACGGTTGGTGGCGCGACACCGCGCAGAAGCTACTGGTATTGAAAGGCGACAAATCCGTCGTCCCCGTGGTGGCGAAGCTCGCGAAGGAAAGCAAAAGCCCACTCGCCCGCATCCACGCGTTGTGGACGCTTGAAGGCCTGGACGCGCTCGATGCCGGACTCGTCCGCAGGTCCCTAACTGATACCGACCCGCAAGTCCGCACCCAAGGTATCCGCCTTGCGGAACGCCTCATTCTCAAGGGCGACACCTCATTCATCACGGACATGCAGGCGATGGGCAAAGACAAGGACCCCGGCGTGGTGTTGCAAACTTTGATGACCGGGAAATTACTCAGCTCGACGAATGCCAAACTATGGCCGGACTACTCGAAGTTTTCTCAACAAACCATGCTATTCGCCGCTTCTGCGGGGGTGAAAACCTTGGGCACATTCCTACTGACCGGTGCTGACAAGGTGGGCGGCAAGGAGTTCAGTTCCGAAGAAAATGATCTACTGGAAAAAGGCCACACCATCTATCAAGAGGTCTGCTTTGCCTGCCATGGTTTCGATGGCAAAGGCATGCAGATGGATGGGCTGCGTCCGGGCACCACCATCGCCCCCGCGCTCGCCGGTTCACTTGACATCGCTTCCCACCGCGATGCCATCGCCTACATCCTGCTGAACGGCATCACCGGCCCCATCGGTGGCAAGACCTACGACGCGCAGATGGTTTCCATGAACTCGAATAACGACGAATGGATCGCGGCTGTCGGTTCGTATGTCCGGAACAGTTTCGGCAATCACGGAGCGGTGCTCAAAGCGGCGGACGTGAAGCGCATCCGGGAGGAAACCAAAGACCGCAAGGAGCCATGGACCGCCGAGAGCTTGCACGCTACGCTTCCGCAACCGCTGAATTCCGGTGCCTGGAAAGCAACGGCAAGTGAGGCAGCGGATAAGGCGGCGCTCGCCATCGATAACCAGTCGAAGACGCTCTGGAGCACCAAAGTCAATCAGAAGACCGGCCAATGGCTTCAGGTCGAACTCCCCACCGTGAGCGCCATCAGCGGGGTGCGACTCGACCAGTCTAAGGCGGCGACTGATAACCCGAAATCCTTCAGGGTGGAGGTTTCCATGGACGGGGTGAAGTGGACCAAAGCCGCCGATGCCAACGGCCTGGCCGGCGCCAGCGAGGTCTATTTCACTTCGGTTCAAGCAAAGTTCGTCAAACTCACGGTTGTCGGCGCGCAAAAGGACAAGCCGTGGTCCGTGTGCGAGCTACAACTCTATGCCGCCAAACCCGCCGTTCACTAAACCCATCACCCTATAAATGGTAACAGGTTAAGTGGGTGGTTCCCGGAAAGAATACACCAAGCCCACGGTCATACGCACCGAGATAACCCGCCCAATTCACCGGTATGCTCTTCACATGCAGTTCGGTTTTGGTCTCCTGAGATTCGATCACGTTCGCAGGCTTTGGCATACGAACTGACGTGGAAGCGGCTAAAGTAGCATGACAAGGGGAAAGGACTTTCATGATGTCCGGGCGTTTGCTGGCTTCGCAGCAGGAAATTGAAAAAACAAAGCCGCAATTTCAAGATTTGTGAACGCGGTTGCGTTGATCCCTTGCCTAGCACTGCGGCAGAAACTATGCCTGTCGCAGCGATGAATTTAAAAGCTGTCTTTCCCTTTTCGCCGTCGAGGGCTGTCCGTTTGCTTGTTGGCTGTTGGTGCGTGGGGGCGACGGCACCGGCGCAGACCGCCGAGCGTGAGGATATGCTCGCGGCCAATCAGGATCGCACCGTGGACCCGGCGAAGGATTTTTTCACTTACGCGGATGGCGGTTGGCTGGCGCGGCATCCGATTCCGGCATCGGAAGCGGGCTGGGGCATGGGCAATCTGGTGGGGGACGAACTGTATGGGAAGCTCCGCAAGATCAGCGAGGAGGCGGCGAAGGCGGATGCCCCTGCGGGCGGCGACCTGCGGATGATGGGTGATTTCTGGACGACGGCGATGGATGAGGCGAAGGCCGATGCGGTGGGCTTGGGGCCGTTAGGGAAGGAGCTGGTGCGGATCGATGCCATCCAAACGACAGGGGATGTGCTGGATGTGACGTTCGCGCTAGGCCCGATAGGAGTGGAGGCTTTTTGCGGCGTGTCGGTGGCGCAGGATGAGAAGCAGAGCGATCTGATGTCGGTCCACATCGGGCAAGGCGGGCTGGGATTGCCTGAGCGGGATTTCTATTTCAACCCGGAGAAAGGAACGGCGAAGATCCGCCGAGAGTATGTGGCCCACTTGACGCGGTTGCTGAAACTGCTAGGGCGCTCTAGCAAAGCGGCTGGCAAGGCGGCGGAGACGGTGATGGAGTTCGAGACCGCGCTGGCCAAGGCATCGCGGAAACTGGAGGATCTGCGCGACCCGGAGAAGAACTATCACAAGATGACGCCGGCGAATTTAACCGGCAGCCACACGCCGCTGATTGATTGGAACAGCAGGCTCGCCGCAATGTCGTTGCGGCCCGAGGTGGTGATCGTGGGCCAGCCGGAGTTTTTCACGGCGCTCAATCGGCTGCTAACGAAAACGCCGGTGCCGGTGCTGAAGGACTACCTGCGGCTGCAATTGGTATCCGCCTACGCGGGATTTCTGGGCAAGGCATGGGCGGACGAGGACTTCGCATTTAATGGGAAAGTGCTGTCCGGGCAGAAGGAACAACGGCCCCGCTGGAAGCGGGTGCTGGATTCGCAGGAGGCCGCGATGGGCATGGTGATGGGGAAAATTTTCGTGCAGGAGTATTTCCCGGAACGGGTGAAACAGCGCTATGCGAATCTGGTGGAAGTGATTCGAGTTTCCTACCGCGAGCGCATCGACCGGCTGGATTGGATGAGCGACGCGACCAAGGCGAAGGCACGCGAGAAGCTCGACAAGCTCACGGTGAAGGTGGGCTATCCGGACCGATGGAAGGACTATTCGGCATTGGTTGTGGGCAGGGATTCGTATGGCGAGAATATGATGCACGCGGCCCGCTGGAAGTTCGCCGACATGATCGGGAAATTCGGCAAACCGGTGGACCGGAGCGAGTGGGAGATGACGCCGCAGACTTATAACGCCTACTATCAGCCCTCCAACAACGAGATCGTATTGCCCGCCGCCATTTTCACCGTGCCCGGAATGCGCGATGAGGATCTGGACGACGCGGTGGTCTTTGGTTACGCCGCTGCCTCGACCATCGGTCACGAAATCACTCACGGCTTCGACGACGAGGGCCGGATGTTCGATGCCCAAGGCAACCTCAAGGATTGGTGGACGGCTGAGGACGCGGCGCGCTTTCAGAAACGGGCGGCGGTGATGGTCAAGCAATTCAACGCTTTCCAGCCACTGCCCGGATTGCGCATCAACGGCGAGGCCAGTCTTGGTGAAAATCTAGCGGACTATGGCGGCGTGCTCCTCGCGCTCGACGCGTTCAAGAAGACTGAGCAGTTTCGCAACGGGAAAGCGATTGCCGGGTTCACCCCCATCCAGCGCTTTTTCCTCAGCTACGCCTTCGCTTGGACCTATCAGGACCGTGCGGAAAGCCTGCGCACCAAGCTCCTCAGCGATGTGCATGCGCCACCCAAATGGCGCGTCAACGCCCCGCTCTCGAATATCCCCGAGTTCCAAGAAGCCTTCAGCATCAAACCTGGCTCACCGATGTGGCGCGCGCCGGAGTCGCGGGTGAAAGTCTGGTGAATGTTCCTATCAGATACTCGGATCGGTTCCTGACGAAAAAACGCCCGGACTTGCATCCGGGCGTTTTTGAAAACTTCGTCTAGAGTGAACCGGAATTAGCGGGAGTAAAGCTCGACGATGAGCTGCTCGTTGACGAGCGGGTCGATGTCGGCGCGGTCCGGGATGCGGGAAACGGTGGCTTCCAGTTTGTCCTTGTCCACACTGAGCCAATCCTTGATCGGCATTGCCTGCGTGAGATCGGTCATGCGGCTGATGAGTTGTTGGGAAGAAGGCTTGCCACCGACTTTGATCACATCGCCCGGCTTCACTTGGAAGCTTGCGATGTCAACGGTGCGGCCATTCACCAGAATGTGGCCGTGGTTGACGGATTGGCGGGCCGCTTGGCGGCTGTTGCCGAAGCCAGCGCGGTAAACCACGTTGTCGAGACGGCATTCTAGCAACTGAAGCAAGATCACACCGGTCACCCCACGGCGACGGGCGGCTTCTTCGTAGTAACCGCGGAACTGCTTTTCGAGCACGCCGTATTGGAAACGAAGCTTCTGCTTTTCGCCAAGGGCGACCGAGTATTCGCTCTTCTTCTTGCGACCGGCACGGACACCGTGCTGACCGGGTGGAAAATTGCGGCGTTCAAATGCCTTTGATGGGCCAAAGAGGGAGACACCAAAACGGCGGCTGATCTTTGCGCGTGGACCTGTATAACGAGCCATAGTAAATTTTCTGGAAAAAGTTAGATTAAACGCGGCGGGCCTTCTTCGGACGGCAACCGTTGTGAGGGATCGGAGTCACGTCGCGGATCGAGAGGATTTCAAGACCGAGACCTTGGACGGCGCGCACGGCAGATTCACGACCGGAACCTGGTCCCTTGACGCGGACATCAACCTCCTTGAGGCCGTGGCCCATCGCTTGACGGCAGGCGTCTTGCGAAACCACCTGAGCGGCGTAAGCCGTGCTCTTGCGGGAACCCTTGAAGCCCATCTTACCGGCGCTTGACCAACCAATGGCATTGCCGCTGGGATCCGTCACGCTAACGAGGGTGTTGTTGAATGTCGCGGTCACATGGACGATGCCGCGGGTGATATTCTTCGAGCCTTTGGCCTTGTGAATCTTGATTTCCTCTTCACCGCCGCCGATTTCGGCGAAGATGTCGCGCTTGGCTTCCTTTTTCGGCGCGCCTTCAAAGGCGGCCGCTTCAGGTGCTGGAGCGGATGGGGTGGCGGGTGCTGGAGCTGCTATTGGCTCAACTGCCGACTCTACGGCAGCATCTTGGTTGGTTTCTTCAGACATGATTACGGAAAATTATTTCTTAACGCCGACCGTCTTCTTCTTGCCCTTACGAGTACGGGCGTTGGTGCGGGTGCGCTGGCCACGGACGGGCAAGCCCCGCTTGTGACGGATGCCACGATAGCAATTGATGGACGTGAGACGCTTGAGTTGCGACTGGCGCTCACGGCGGAGATCGCCCTCGACCATGATGGATTCCGACTGGATCACCTGCGAAATGCGGACAAGCTGATCCTCACTGAGCTGGCCGGTGCGGATGTTAGGGTCGATCCCTGCGTGCTCAAGAATCTTGGCCGCCGTAGGGCGACCGATGCCAAACATGTAGGGCAGAGAAGCTTCGATGCGCTTCTCATTAGGAATTTCAATGCCGAGGATACGTGCCATGATATGCGTGATTTCGCGTGAAAACAGAAGGGCCGCCAAACGACTCTGGCAACCCCGCGGGGCGGGTGATTTAGCAGACCGCGGGGGGCTGGCAAGCCGTAAATGGAAATTTTACGCGGGATTTTTGAAATGCGATTTTTCTGAGATGCCGGAGAGCGCCTTCATCCAGCCGCATCCCGATTTGACAGTCCGCCTCTCTCGTCGCAGATTCCCCGGGTTATGGCAAATTGGGAAAACGAAAATTCTCCCCAATTTCACCCTCAGATTGATCGTATCAGCCAGTCTTGCCCCAGATGATCAAAACATTTCTTCTCCTCGCTTCTATTAGTCTCGCCCTTGCCGTCCAAGCCCATGCCTACGGCAATACTGGCCACCAAGTGATTGGCACCATCGCGGCTCACTACCTTGAAGGGACCCGCGCGGAAAAAGAGGTCCACGCGCTGCTGATAAAGGATGGCCTCGACCGCGCCGCCACTTGGGCGGACCGGGCCAAATTGCCCGAAAAATACCTCACCGCTGAGATGTTGGAATTCGTCACCAACAATCCTAACCACCACAGCTTCCATTATTGCGACATCCCGTTTCAGGAAAAAGCTTATCGTGAGGGCATCACCGGCACCAATCCACACGACATCGTCCACACCCTGCGCATCTGCATCGGGGTCTTACAAAGCCCTAACGACAACGCGGAAAATCCGCTCAAGATCAACAAACGGGTCGCCCTCATGCTGATCGCCCACTACCTCGGCGATCTCCACCAACCGCTCCACATCGGATGCAGTTACGTCGATACCAGCGACCATTTCATCAATCCGGAAACCGGGGCCAAGGGTCAACCTGACGGCGGGGCCAATGATTTCCACATCAAGAGTCACACCGGCTCTCCCTTGCACAGACACTGGGACACATTAGCCGTCAAACTCGCCCATGATCATGCCGGAGCCACCGATTTTGCGAGCTTTCTCATTGCCCACTCCCCCCCTGCTCACGAATGGGACGGCGTCGGTTCTGTCAGCACTTGGCCCGAGCAATGGGCCACGGACACCCTCGGCAACGCACGGCAATGCTTTGAAGGCATCGTTCCGCATGACCGCTTTCTCGTCCCAAAGAACGAAAAACTCGATGAACATTTCGAGTGGGTGATCACCCTGCCACACGGTTACGCGGAGAAATCTCGCGACCTCGTGGAGTTGGAACTCGCCAAAGCTGGATACCGCCTCGCCGCATTGCTCAAAGCCATCTGGCCGGGCTAACAAGCAGCCAACCCAAGCCCTCAAATCTGGAAATCGGGTGATCCAGAGTCGAGATGGAGTCCGCATTCGAATTTCTCGCCATTAAAGCGGGTGGCGTTGATGTCGCCGTTCTCGACCGGTCGCGTGCTGTGCCAGTCGCCCATGGTGACGTAACCTTGTGCGGCCAGCGGATGGCGGGGCAATCCATGCTCGTGGAAATAAAGGTCCACCTGCGCGTCCGCCCAATCGAGAATCGGATAGGCTTTCACGGTCTTCTTCTGCTGCTCGACGAAGGGTCGGTCAACGCGGGTTTCGGATTGCGAGCGGCGCAGTCCACTGAGCCAGACATCGGCCCCGGTTTCTCGCAGCGCACGGTTCATCGGCTCGATCTTGGTGATGAGGCCGTAGCGGTCCGCGCCGTCCTTGCCATTTTCCCAAAGATTCCCCCACAAGGCCTGCAACCGCGCGGCGGAAACGGTGGGCTGATAGATGCGGAGGTCGAGATCGAACTTCGCGGTGAGTTCATCCGCATACTGATAGGTTTCAGGAAATAGGAAACCCGTATCGATAAACACCACCGGGATCTTCGGCGCGTGTTCGTGGATGAGATGCAGCATCACCGCCGCCTGCAAACCAAAGCTGGTGGTGGCGACGAGGCGGTCGCCTAACTGTTCGTGAAGCAAGCGCAGTCGCTGCCCCGCGCGCAACGGTGCGAGAGCAACGGACAATGCGACGGCATCGATGTCGGGAAACAAGGTGGCGGGTAGTTCGAACTTCAAAGCTTCCATGGTGGAGCGGGAAAAAAATTTGGAAGTCAGGCCGGAGCGAGTGCCTCGGTTTTGATATTCTTATGGAAGTCCGGGCCTTGGATGGTGGCCGCGACGTAGCCCGTGCGGATGCAGAAATCGCCAAAGCGTTCGCCCTCGTTCCGCGCCTTCGCGTAATGCGCGAAGATCGGTGCGAGCAAGGGCTTGATCGCTGACGAAATGACATTTTCCCGATAGAGTTTCGACAGCCGCTGGCCAGCGAAACCGCCGCCGAGATAGACGTTGTAACTGTCGGGGCCGCGACCGACGAAGCCGATCTCGGAGATGAACGGACGGGCGCAACCGTTCGGGCAACCGGTCATGCGGATGGTGATAGCATCGTGCCGCAAGCCGTTTTCCTCCAGCGAATCCTCTAACTCTGTTAGCAAATCCGGCAGAAAACGCTCGGCTTCCGTGAGAGCGAGGGCGCAGGTGGGGAGGGCAACGCAGGCCAATGAATTCAACCGCAGGGCGCTCTTCAAGTGACTGTCCTTGATGCCGTATTGTTCTAGCAACTTTTCGATTTCCGGACGCTTGGCCGGGGATATGTTAGCGATGATTAGATTTTGGTTCGCAGTCAGGCGGAAGTCGCCATCGTGGATTTTCGCAATCTCGCGGAGTCCGCTTCTCATCGGATAGCTCGGGGTGTCGAGCACGCGGCCACCGGCGATGAATAGCGTGAGGTGGGAATTGCCATTCGCATCCTCCACCCAGCCGTAGCGGTCGCCGTTGTCCTCGAATTTGAAATCGCGCACCGGGCCGAGTTCGTAGCCGAGATATTCATTAATTTTCGCGAGAATCCACGCCGGGCCGTGATCGTCCACGGTGTATTTGAAACGCGAGTGCTTGCGGTCCGTGCGGTCGCCGAAATCCCGCTGCACCAGCACGACTTTTTCCGCGACATCCACGACCTGCTCCGGCGTGCAAAATCCGATCACATCCGCGATCCGTGGATAGGTCGCTTCATTGCCATGGGTGGACCCCATGCCGCCACCGACGGCGACGTTATAGCCGACGAGTTTTCCAGCTTCGACGATGGCAATGAAGGACAGGCAATTCGCATAAATATCTACATCATTCGACGGTGGCACGGCGACGGTGATCTTGAACTTCCGTGGCAGATAGGTTTTGCCATAAATCGGCTCAACATCCTCCTCGCACGACTTGATGATTTCACCATCCAGCCAGATCTCATGATAGGCGCGGGTTTGTGGCGTTAGATGGGTGGAAATATCTTCAGCCGCCTTCAGGGCTTGGGCATGGATTTCCGAGAGATACGGATTCGGATTGCACATCACATTCCGGTTCACATCACCGCAAGCGGCGATGGTATCCATGGCGGCTTGGTTGATCTCGGCGATGGTGCGCTTGAGATTGGTTTTGATAATTCCATGAAACTGGAAGGCCTGGCGGGTGGTGAGCTTGATCGTGCCGTTCGCGAACTGGGTGGCGAGACGGTCGGTTTCTAACCACTGCTGTGAGGTTGCAACCCCGCCCGGCACGCGGATGCGGATCATGAATGAGTAGGCCTTTTCCAGCTTGTGTTTGCGACGGTTCGCACGGATGTCGCGGTCGTCCTGCTGATAAGTGCCGTGGAACTTGAGAAGCTGTTGGTCATCCTCGCACATCGCTCCGGTGGACAGATCCGCAAGCCCCTCGGCGATGGTGCCGCGGAGATAGTTGCTGTCGATCTTGATATATTCGTTGGCGGAGAGTTTCTTGTCACTCATGATGGTAGAAATTTATATGTTTGAAACTTAGTAAACGTCGCGTTGATAGCGTTTGCTTTTCTTGAGATCTTCGACATAAACCTCGGCGGCGGTGCGGGAGATGCCCGCTTGGTTTTCGACGACGGAAATCAGCGCCTCGTGAACATCGTGGGCCATGCGGTTGGCATCGCCACAGACATAGAAATGAGCGCCTTCCTCAAGCCATTGATATAACTCCGCCGCCTGTTGGATCATGCGGTCTTGGACATAGACTTTTTCCGGTTGGTCGCGGGAAAACGCCACGGCGAGACGGGAGAGAACGCCGTCCTTGAGAAAGTCCTGCCATTCGAGCTGATAGAGGAAGTCGTAGGTATAATGCTGGTCGCCGAAGAACAGCCAGTTTTTCCCACTGCTGCCAAGCGCCGCGCGGTGCTCGACGAATGCGCGGAACGGCGCGACGCCGGTGCCGGGGCCGACCATGATGATCGGTGTGGAGCCATCCGCAGGCAACCGGAAATTCTTGTTCGGCTGGACGAAAATCTGAACCGGATCGCCCGCTTTCACGAGGTCCGCCAGATAGGTCGAGCAGACGCCTTTCCGCGCCCGGCCATGGCTTTCATAGCGGACGGCGGCGACCGTTAGATGGACCTCGTCGGGGTGGGCGAGTGGGCTGGAAGCGATCGAATAAAGGCGTGGTGGCAGCTTGCGGAAAATCCCCGTGAGCGCATCGGCGGATAGACCGTTAGGAGCGAATTTCAACACCGCGTCGATGATCTCGCGGCCGGTGTTGAATTCCTTCAAGCGTTCCTTCGCGTCATCGGCCAGCAGCTCACGCAGCAGGGCCGAGTCGGCTGCTTCGGCGAGTTTTGTCAGGACGACACGCGAAATGGCGGTGATATCGTAGTCCTCGCGCAGGGCGTCCGCGAGCAGCTTGCGGCCGACGTTTTTCACCTCGACCTCTTCATTTCCGGTCAGCTTGGCGGCTTGGAGCATCGCCTTCACCATGTCCGGCGCGTTGACAGGCAGCACCGCCAGCGCGTCACCGGGCTCGTAGGTAAGCCCAGATGCTGCTAGAGAAAATTCCAAGTGCAGAGTCTCCTTGGACGTGCCCTCGCCATTGAGAACCACCGAGTCGATCACCTCCGCAGGAAATGGATTTTTCTTCCCATACTCGACGGTTGAAATCACCGCCGGAGCCGCGACAACCACCGGAGCCGCCGAGGTGGGGGCGAGCGCGGAAAGAGAATTTTCTAACCACGAGGCGTAGGCGTCTTCGTAATCAACATCGCAATCTTCGCGGGCGGAAATCCGGGTCGCGCCGAGGCCTTCCAAGTGGGCGTCCATGTCCTTGCCGATCTGGCAGAATTTCTCGTAAGACGTGTCACCCAAGGCGCAGACGGAATAACGGACGTTAGACAGCGCGATATCCGCAGCCATGAAATCCTTGTAAAAAGTGACGGCGGATTCCGGCGGCTCGCCGTCGCCCCAGGTCGAAACGATGACTAACAGATTCGTCACCTTCGCCAGATCCAGGGGAGAAATCTCGGACATGTTTTTCATCGCCGCCTGAAAGCCGCGCTTCTTGGCGGCCTTCACCGTGCGATCTGCAAGGACCTCGGAATTTCCCGACTCCGTGCCGTAGAGGACCGTGAGTTTGCCAGCGGCGACCGGCGCGGGCGTGGCAGGCGCGTGAGATCCCGATGCGGCGAGGAAGCCGCTCAACCAGCCGCGTTGGACGGGATCGAGACCGGCGAGGAGCGAATCCAACGCCTGGCGCTGGTCGGAAGTGAATGGGGCGTGCTCGGGAAGCATAATCCTTAGTTAATTACCTTGTTTTATGAGGTTTCGGCCAAAAAGTGAGTGCAAACTACCCGAAAAGCAACTTTTTTTGCACTGACCGCAGATTCTTTAAGCAACTCCTCTGGCAATGAGACCACAATAGATCACGATTCACCGGCGTGCTGTGAAACTGACTCGAAGGCAAACCCAGAGTGCCCCGCCTACCCGAGCCGCTATCCCACGCCACCTGAAAAAATTCCTTCTCCGCTTGACTTTCAGCCCTGCGGAATCGAGATAGCCCCATGAAAACTCTTTTTTGCCTGCTCGCTATGATGCTCGGACTGGCCAAGGCGGATGCCTCAGTCTTTGAGCTAACGGGCAGTTTATCGTGGAAAATCACCGAACCGCGGCTCACCTTCACGCTCGCTGGCGGACTCGTGAACCACTCCCCAGGCACCTCCGGGACGATCAAAATGGTGCTCTGGGCCTCGCCCTATCCCTATCCGCCCACCGCGCCCACCACCAGCACCGCCTACGATGTCGGCGAATACACCCTTGGCCAGATCAACGGTGGCAGCGAGTTCCATGATTTCTCCGTGCGGACGCATTCCTATATCCCAGGCATTTCGGGCAATTACTATTTCACCATCGCCATCGTGGAATACACCGCTGCTGGCTGGAGAAACGTCCTCCTCATCCCCGGCGTCGGCACGAAAAATCTCATTGCTGGAAATTTTTCCGATCAGTTGAAATGGGTGTTCCCGACCGGCACGGTGATCGCCCCACCCGCCACCCTCGGTGAGGGGCAAATCATCAACCTAACCGAAAAAGCGACGGATCAACTGAACCTTTTCCCCACCGGCTCACAGGATAAATTTTCCGTCGCCATCCTCGTGAAGCCCCATGTAAATGTCACCAATTCGGCCGGCACAAGAGCCGGCGTTTATACCTACAACGTCAAAAGCAGCGTGGTGAATAACAAGACAGTCAGTGGCGGGAAAACCTTCATCGACTACGGCAACTCTAACGATCAGGCCACCATCAATCTGTATTTCCTATACCCAAAATCTGGATATTACCAAAGCGTGTCAACTATCTCCGGTTACACCGAGACCGTTTGGGGCAGATTCACCTTGCCGTGAGCCGCCCGCTGTCATGCATCATTTGCTTCAAAACGCCCTCGCCCGGCGCACCCCTTTACTCACCCCAGAAACCGACGCCGTCCGCCTCGTCGATGGCGCGGGCGATGGCTTGCCCGGCTTGATTCTGGAGACCTACGGCGGTCGCTGGCTGGTCTCGACCACGGCGGATCGTATCGAACCGCAAATCCGCGAATGGCTCCGCGACCAAGGCGTTTCCTGTTATTGGAAGCGCCTGAACCGGCACCAGAAAGAGTCGCCCAGCCATCTATCAGGACCGGAAGTGACCGCGCCGTTTCTCATCCGGGAAAACGGCATCGCGTTTGAGATTTCATTCCAGTCCGGCTACTCACAAGGCATCTTCCTCGACCAACGCGACAACCGCGCGGCGGTCCGGAAACTCATGGCTCCGGGGAAACGCCTGCTCAACACCTTCGCCTACTCCGGCGCCTTCTCCGTCGCCGCCGCCATGGCGGGCGCGGAAACGACGACGCTCGATCTATCACAACCCTATCTCGACTGGGCAAAGCGCAATCTAACACACAATGACATAACTCCCGCCGCCCACCATTTCTGCAAGGGTGACACCTTCCACTGGGTCCGCCGCTTTGCGAAACAGGGCCGCACCTTCGACGGCATCGTCCTCGATCCACCGACCTTCTCGCGCGATGAAAAAGGCAAGGTCTTCCGGGTGGAGGAAAATTTCGGCGAACTCGCCGCGCTCGCCGCCGACCTGCTAACACCCGATGGCTGGCTGCTTTGCTCGACCAATTGCCGCCACCTCCCGCTCAATGATTTCCAATGCCAGCTTCGCAATGCCATCCGCCGCCCAATGAGCGCGCGGCACGCGGATATGCCTGCGGATTTCACGGACGAATCCTATCTTAAATCCGTATGGCTGAGATGACGGGCGGGGAAAATGACAGCTCGGTGGCCATGGGGCGGCCGGTGCTCTCGGAGCGTAACCTCTTACTGCTACTCGCGGCGGTGCAGTTCACGCAGATTATGGATTTCATGATTATGATGCCGCTCGGGCCGCAATTGATGCGCGAGCTTGGTATCGGCACACGGGAATTCGGCGGGCTGATCTCCTCATTCGCCATCACCGCCGGCCTGGTGGGACTGGCAGCGGCACCTTTCATGGATCGCTTCGACCGGCGGAAACTGCTGCTGTTGTGTTATGCAGGATTTGCCATGGCCACTTTGGCCTGCGGACTATCTAACAGCGGGGCCAGCCTGTTCTGGGCCCGTGCGATCTGCGGGGCATTCGGCGGCGTGAGCGGGGCCACGATCATGGCCATCGTCGCCGATGTCGTGCCTGCGGAACGCCGGGCACGCGGGATGGGCATCATCATGACGGCCTTCTCGGCGGCGGCGGCGTTGGGTGTGCCGTTCGGGTTGAAAATCGCGCAATGGTGGAAATGGGAGGCTCCGTTTTTAGTCGTGGCCACCATCGCCGCAGGGGTCTGGGCGGGGCTTTACCGCATCCTGCCGCCGGTGCGCGGCCATTTGACTGAAGGCAAGGTGAAATCCGTTAGTGATTTTCTGGAGTTGTTGAAAAACGGCAACGCATGGATCGGCTTGGCGCTGATGATGGCGATGGTATTCGGCCATTTCACCATCATCCCCTTCCTCTCGCCGTACCTGGTCCACAACGTCGGCCTGCCGGAAAAAAGCCTGTTCCTCATTTATCTAACCGGCGGCGTGGTGACAATTTTCACGGGTCCATTGGTCGGGAAATTGGCCGACCGTCATGGTCGCTTCCGGGTCTATTTCATCCTCGTGGCAGGAGCCTGCGCGGTGATCCGCCTGCTCACCACCAGCGGTCCCCTCCCCGTCTGGCAGACCTTGCTGTTAGCTGCGTTTTTCTTCGCTTTTGCCAGCGGACGTTTCGTGCCGGGGCAGGCAGTAATTTCCATGGCTGTGCCGTCTAACCGACGTGGAGCTTACATGAGTCTGGTGGCATGCTCGCGGGATCTCGCCTCCGGTCTGACGGCAGCAATCGGGGGCCATGTCGTGGCTCTGGGCGCGGATGGCAGACTGTTGAATTTCGAACGACTCGGCTTGCTGGCCATTGGCGTGAGCATGATGAGTCTGTGGATTTTCCGACGAGTGAAAGCGGCGGAGTGAGGCCGCTTGGTTTGATCGCACGCTTGAAATTGTCACAAAAACGTCACTGACAAGCCATGGGGTTCCGGCTTGGATCGCCCGGATGAACCCGATCAATGAAGCGGATGCCAATTTCGCCAAAGCCCAACTGACCCAAGGTTGCGACACGATGGAACGATTGCTGGCCGGGCTGCTGGATTCAAAAGGCCGGGTCGCGGAGGAAGTCCACGCCATCCGCAAACTCGGAAAATCCCTGCGCGGAGGGTTCTCACTCTTCGGCCTGCGCAAAAGTTCCGCCCAGGAAATCCAGGCGATCGGGCGCTTGCTCTCCGGCCCACGTGACGCGGTTTCACGCCTCGGCACTTGGCAGAAAATCGGCTGGGATGAGGATGCCGCCGCAGTGTCCGCCATTTGCGGCCTGCTCGACCAACAAACCCACTCGGCCGCCCGCCGCCCGCCACCGGAAACCATCGCCTGGTGCCACGAACGAGTCGTTGCCGCCCGCGAAAACCTGCTCGCCGTGCCGCCGGAAAATTTGGCCGCGCATCTGACAGCAGGAATCCAGAAACTCGGCAAGCAGGTCGTCAAGCGCTGCCGAAAACTCAACGATCCCAGTGAGGAGGATTTCCACGACACTCGCAAATCCCTCAAAGCCTACCTCGGCGCCCTCGGATTTCTGCCGGAGGAAGCCGCCGCCCCGCAGCCGGAAATGGCGGGATTGGCCGAGTTGTTAGGCGATGAAAATGACCTTGCCACGCTTTCCACTTGGTTGGAGGAGCATGGCTTTACCAGCCGTTTCGTCCCCGGACTGTGGAAAAAAATGAAGGCTTCCCGCCAAAAGCTACGCAAACAAGCGATGGCCGATGCGACGGCGCTGGCCAGGTGATTCGTGAAGCTTAATGCGGCACTTGGCAAAAAGATAACGGCGGGCGACATTCTGCGCAGCGCATGAGAGGCTTAGCGAATTGAACTTTACTTGCCAAGGCGGACTCTCGGCAGCATCTTCCCGGACGTTAAAACATGCTTGCTGAAATTCCCCCCCTTCTCCGCGAGGCGGCCCCCGTCATCATTTCGCTCATCATCATCGAGGGCTTACTCTCGGTAGATAACATGCTGGCAATCGCGACGCTGGCCGCCCAGTTGCCCGAAAATCAAAAGAAGATCGCCTTGCGGACCGGCCTGGCTGGAGCTTATGTATTTCGTGGAGTCGCATTGTTTTTCGTGGGTTTCATCAGGGCGAACGAATGGATCAAGTTTCTCGGTGCCTTTTATCTGATTCATCTGATGGCGGAGCATTTCAGCGACTTTTCCGCAGCAAATGACGATGATCCTGAGAAGATACCGCACAAGGCGCGGACTTTCTGGTCCACCGTGATCGCGATCCAGTTGATGGATTTGAGCTTGAGCGTGGACAATGTGGTAGCGGCGGTGGCGATGAGTCCGAAAATCTGGGTGGTGGTAACGGGAGTTTGCCTAGGATTACTCGCCCTTTGGATGTTTGCTACGGTGAGTTTGAAGATGGTGGAGAAATTTCCGATTTTACAGCACACGGCGTTTTTGTTAATCGGCTATGTGGGATTTATCCTGCTAGTAGAAATGACGGCGGAATATGCTTTCCATACGAAGCTCGACATCGGGCCGGTGTATAAATTTAACGGCATCGTGATCATCATGGCCCTGTCGATCTGGTATTCGCGGAACGCCGCCCTGCGAAAGGTGTGCAAACCGCTGTTCCATGTGGCGAATGTGCCGATGGTCCTTTATGCGAAGATCTCCGGCTGGGTCATTGGTGCTTTGGTTTGGCCGTTTAAGAAGCTTTTGAAACGGTGATGGCGTATCACTCCGAATGTTGCTACTGCTGCTTTTCAGCTAGAAAAGCCGCCGCACGTTTCGGGTCCGTGCGGGCGAAGGCGTTCACTTTGGTCGCCTGCTCTGGACTTAGCTTCATCCGCGCGAAGGGCGTGCTTTGGATTTGGCGTTTTTGGTCCGAGTCGGGGGCTTTCTCATAGCCATCCAGTGTCGCGAAAACCTGCGTCGCCACACCGGCGGCTTGAGCCTTGCGGGTGAGTTCCGCGAGCGGGAGTTTCGCCGGATCGTAGTCCACGAGAGTCACTTCACGGCCTTGGATGTATCCCGCTTCCGTGCGCAGTACGCCGTCTATACCACCGAGGGTTTTCTCGCCCTCCCAGAAACAGTATTGAGCAATGGCGACGCGCTCTACACGACCCGCCGTCGCTTTCGGCGGACCGGATTTCTTCAGGGCCATCGCCATGCGTTGCTGCAATTCCGGAGCTTCCCACACGTGATCCTTGCGCGGAATGAGATCGTGGCCCTCCGCATCAAGAAAACGCACGACCTGATAGTTCCAAGCCGGTTCGTTGAACTTGGCGAGCACTTCAGCGTCACGGCCCACCGCGTTGTTAGGAATCAGCAGCGGGATGAAATTGTCCCGAATCGTCTTCACCACGGCCGGGTCACTCAACACGTCGCGCCCGAATTGTTGACAGCCCGCACAGCCGGGGACCTCTTGGAACAACAGGAAAACCGGCTTGCCCGTCGTTTTCGCCGAAGCCAGCGCGGCATCGTAATCCCGGCCCCACGCCACCGTTCCAACCGCGACCGGATTTGACGTTGCGGGCTGCGGTTGTTGGCAGCGAGCACTTGAAATGGCCAGCAACGTGGACGTGAGCGTGAGGTGGAGGATTTGCTTCATGGCGGTGTGAGTGATCGTATTGAGATTTATTCCGACTTCGTCACAACCCTTGCGCCCGCCCAGCCAAGCGTTTAGGATTTCCGAAATAAATTTTCCCCATGGCCGCAAATTACACCGAAGACGACATCAAATCCCTGGACTGGCGCGAACACATCCGCATGAGGCCCGGCATGTATATTGGCAAACTCGGCGACGGCACCTCGCCGGACGACGGCCTCTACATCCTGCTCAAGGAAGCCGTCGATAACTCCATCGACGAGCACATCATGGGCCACGGCAAGGAAGTGCGCATTGATATCGACGAGGAGGGCCGGGTGGAGGTGCGCGATTTCGGGCGCGGGATTCCGTTAGGAAAACTGTTCGACTGCGCGGCGATGATCAATACGGGTGCCAAGTATGACAGTGAGGCGTTCAAAAAATCCGTGGGGCTCAACGGAGTCGGCATCAAGGCCGTGAACGCACTATCGAATTTTTTCGAAATCCAAGCCTGGCGCGATGGCGAAACGAAGGCGCTGGAATTTTCCAAAGGCCAGCTCACCCTGGACATGAAAAACCCGCGCCGTGACGATGGCGTGAACGGCACCCGCCTCGCCTTCGAACTCGACCGCACGATTTTCCCCGCCAAGGCGAAATTCAAGGAAGCGTTCGTCGAAAAGATGTGCCGCTACTATTCTTATCTGAATCCAGCACTGACCATCAATTTCAACGGCAAGAAGTTCCGCTCAAAGGATGGATTGTTGGACCTGCTGCGCGAAGAAATGGAGAACGAGGCACTCTATCCGCCGATCCATCTTGTGGGAAAAGATATAGAAATCGCCTTCACCCACACGCCTGAGAGCGGCGAAGAATACTATACCTTCGTCAACGGCCAGAACACCTCCCAAGGCGGCACCCACCTTGCCGCGTTTCGGGAGGCGCTCGTCACCGTCATTCGTGGTTTCTATAAAAAGCAATATGAACCCTCCGACATTCGCGCCGGCATCGAGGCCGCTGTGTGTGTTAGAATCATGGAGCCGGTGTTCGAATCACAAACGAAAACGAAACTCGGGTCCGCTGGCATCGCGCCGGATGGCGAATCGCTACGCACTTTCATCGGGAATTTCCTCAAGACCAATCTCGACAACTATCTCCACAAACACCCTCAAACGGCGGAGGCGATCCAGAAACGCATCCTTTCCGCCGAGCGCGAGCGCAAGGATCTAAAGGGAATTCAGAAACTCGCGAGAGAGCGCTCGAAGCAGGCGAAGGTACACAACAAAAAGCTCCGCGACTGCCGCGTCCGATATGACAGCAAACACAAGCGCCGCGAGGAATCCACCCTCTTCATCACCGAGGGCGACTCCGCCTCCGGTTCCATCACCAAGAGCCGCGACGTGGAAACTCAGGCGGTTTTCTCGCTCCGTGGCAAGCCGCTCAACACCTACAGCCTGCCGCGCAAGATTGTATATGAAAACGAGGAGTTCGCCTTGCTCCAGGCAGCGCTCAACATCGAGGACGGCATCGAATACCTGAGATATAACAAAGTCGTTATCGCCACCGATGCCGACGTGGACGGCATGCACATTCGCCTATTGCTTCTAACATTTTTCCTCCAGTTCTTCCCTGAGATGATCCGCGACGGCCATTTGTATATCTTGCAAACCCCGTTGTTCCGCGTCCGCAACAAAAAGGAAACCATCTATTGCTACGACGACGAGGAACGCAAAAAAGCCATGGCGAAACTCGGCAAAGCCGCCGAGATCACCCGCTTCAAGGGCCTCGGCGAAATCTCGCCGGACGAATTCAGCTTCATGATCGGCCCCGATATGCGCCTCGACCATGTCGAATACGAAGAAGGCAAGGGCGTGAAAGAATTGTTAGCCTTCTACATGGGCAAGAACACCCCGGATCGTCAGGACTACATCATCGAGAACCTGCGAGATGACGTGGACAAGCAGGTGCAAGTGGCGGTGGCATGATTCAAGGAGCGTGTAATTTAATCCTCGCGTCTATTCCCATCCCATCGGGACTGTTCAATCCATGAGTTCTCCGACTTTTCGAGAATTAACCAACGCCACATTTTTCCAGAATGTGGCGTTGATTAACTACCCCAATCCTTCCCGATCTACACACGCCATTCCTACCATGTCGGAAGTGGAGAATGGGCGTCTTTGATTCGTCTGCAAAATCCCGTCAAATCAATGGCTAAAAGGGACAAGAAAGTATTTTTGCCGGAAAATAAAATTGCCCGGCACAGGATGCCGGACTCAAGACAGATGAACATGGCCACTGCCACAATCTACACATCCGGCTGTATCAGTTTCGGCAGGATGGGTGCTATCAGGAGGGCCATCATGGCACCCTGCGGCACAATGGCAAGATCGTTGTATACAATCGAATTGCCGCATGATTACGCGCATTGCCTTACTGAACCAAACCTGTTCCACTCGTTGCATGAAATTGCTTCCCTGGTTGTTCATCATTCTCGCGTCCGCCTCGGCCCAAGAGAGTGGGACTCATCTGCTCGAACGGGGATTGAAGCAGGCGGTGGCAGGCCTGTCGCCGGTTCCCGAAGCAGACAAAACCGAGGTCCTCAAAGCCACGGCGGACTTGCTCGCCAAACACCTCACTTTCAGAGCGGATGGAACCGCCTCCGCCTACTACACCCAATCCACGCGGCAGCCTGTCGAGTGGAAAGGATTTGTGGTGTGCCAACTCGTCCCGCAAGCCATCACCGAGGCGGACCGCCTCAACGGCATCACCAAACGCTACTTGGTCGGTTTCGGCTGCGACGCGCACCGGACTTGGGACACCAAGAAGAACGCATGGGGCGAATGGCTGCCCATCGGCAACTTGACTTTCCCGGCGGGCATCTATTTCGAATGGAAGAACGGCGCATGGACCGCATGTGAAAGCTTCCAACTGAAATTCTTCACCCCTGGTCCGGGACTGCCTGTCACCCAGCCGCAACGCAGCGGCAAGGACGCCGGCCTGCCGCCGGGGATGTCGCGGGGGAAGTGAATGAAGCGCTTGTATTAGCGCTTTTGGCACTAAATTAGGAACTTCAATAGTCGTTTGATTGTTGCGGCATTCTCTTCTTGAGTAAGCGGCACATCTCCCAACGCCAGCTTGTCATGTCGTGATGGATGATTCTCGTCGCTCGACTGTCCCTGAAAAGCTCGCATTTTGTCTTCTGACAAAGTGAAAACCAGTCGGATCTTAGCAGATAGGTTGCATTCCCGTGAAACGGCGACTCCAGAACAGCAGAACCGTCATCGTTAAAAATGAAAATGAAATACTCACGGTAATCCCTGTGCATGTTCCCCTCATAGACCTTTAGTGGACTCAGTGCGAAAAGGTGTTCCACTCGTTCCGGGACAATCTGTTGAATACGCCAGTTCCTTCCTCCCAGATGAACCATGAGACGTTCAAAGTTCCAAAGGCCGGGAGGCAATAACTCAAATGGAAGGACATCGTGCAACAACTCCGGATGATCGAGACGCTGCTCAATGGTTTCAAGAAGGCGGGAAAGCAAATCCCGATCGCGTCGAATCCTTTCGATACCCCAGTATCCACCGAATCGCTTCCAGTCCTTGACCCTTTCCTGCATTTCTCCCAAGTGAGCCTCATGAAGCATGGTCATGATTTGGAATGTCTCCATGTCCTTCTTCCAATTGACCATTGCGCGCTCATAGGCATTCACATCCAGAGACTTTGGATTCCAGTCCACCTTCAAGAAATTTTTCTGCATGGGTTTCTCAGGCGGACTTGGAGGGGGCGGGAGCGTTTCAATGGCTTGATCCAAGACCTTATCGGATGGAAGCCTCAAGATAACCGCAGACACTAATTTTTTCACCAGGTGCCAGCGCGGTTTTGCCGAATCGACAGGTTCGTTCCAACCGAGGCCCATGGTAGCTCTCACCGCATAGACGATCGCCATGAGATGTTTGAATCGTAGCGGTTCACCGCGCCAAGTGACCGCGCCATCCTCTCCGACAGTGAATGGCGGAAGAATGGCGTCGCAACCATCGGGCAGTTTCCATGGCCTGACCATGCGTAACCTATTTTTTCGGATGAGACTCTCGAATTTCCTCGATCTCTTGAGGATCGAATTCGGTGTCAGACTGGCAATCCTCAGAGTTGAAGACCGGCACGTCCCGAATGATCTGGCCGGATTTCATGTGGATGTCCACATGGTGTGAACCCATACCGCTTTCGGGCAATTTGGCCAGCACGGCAATCCACTTTTCTGGTAGTTTCGTAGTCATTATTTATCGGGGATTTTGATCGGGCCAGTGACTATATTATCGGGACTAGCGTTGACAAAAAGCACCTCAACACCGCCTCCCAGCTCGCCGTATGCAGGCTGGGCCACACCTCTTTGAAGTGCAGTTCCCCCGGGTGGACTGATTGTGTATTTATAGCTTGCGGGCGTCTTGTTTTCGAGTGCATAGCGAGAAACGGCATCGGCACCCGTTCTAATATTGGCTTCAGCGTCTTCTTTGGTTGTTGCGAATGTGCCAGCTAATATTCCATTATTCAATGTGATTCTTCGATCGTTGGAGTATGCCGAAAAGCGATTAAACACCTCTCCATTTGAAGTTAGTTCAATGGGCGCATCGATAGCCGCTCCAGCGTTTTTTCCGGAAGAAAACGATCGACTCTCGGTTTGATAGGTGGCGTTGGCGTTCAACGCAATCACACGGCGAACTCCTTTCATCGAATCCAAAGAACGTGGGATGAGGTTAAATTCCGTAATTACCAGTGAGGTCTTGCGGGCTTCTGCGATGGCTGCATCCCAATCAAATAGGAATGGACTAGTCCATTCGCCGATCTTTACAAAAAGTTCCGTATTGAGGATGAATCCAATTTCTGTGCCTCCTCTATTCAATCTGACAAGTGCTTTTTGATAGCCCATCCCATATTCAGGAAGCCGTAGCAGTTCACTTCGAAGCGCAAGTGGTGTTAAAATCATAAGCGTTTATCTTGTGGAATTTGTTAGGTTGATGTCAAGCGACGATATTTAAAACGAATCGTTCACATGAACGATTAATCTGCAACTTGAATACAATCGCTCGTCACAAACCTTGAATGCTCCTCCACCGGCAAGGGCAATCCCGGCGGAGTGATCTTTTCTCCGGCTGCCTCCTTGGCGGCGCAGGTTTGGTTCAGGGCGAGCAGGAATGTTAGGATGTCGGCGGTCTTGGGCATGCCGTAGGCGGCGCGGACGGCGGCATCGAGTTTGGCTTGAGCATCGCGCAGGGGGTTAGAGCCGGGTGCATCGAGTGTGCGGTAGAGATCACGCAGGGACCAGTTCATCTTGGCCATGACCTCGCGGCGGAGCTGGCGCAGGGCTACGGCTTTCTTGGCCACGGCTTCGATTTGCTTGCGCGTCGGCGATTGCGGCCAGGGGAAACTGTCGAAGACGGTGTCGCTGGTGTAGCGGAAACGGCTTTCGAGCGTGGAGCAGCGGGCTTTGAACCACTCGAAGTGGATGGAACTTTGGATGATGCCGAAGCTGTAATCGTCCGGGAAAATGAATGCGACGATTGCCGTGTCAGGATGTATCGCCGGAGAGACAAATTCGAAAATCGGCCTCTTGGTGACACGCGAGACAGCGATGTAGCGCGGCAGGACAGTTATTTCAGCGATGCACTCGGGACGTGACCTTTCAAAGAGCCACCACTTCTCCGCCATACGCGCCCACACACCCGCTTTGCCTGTCTTGACTAGTTCCTCCCTTGCTTTCTTCTGAATCGGTTCCATCACCTTTTCCTGAATCCTCTTGAAAGCGCGGGGGAATTGGCGGGCTTCAAATTGGTCGCGTTGGGCGAAGTCGATGATCCAGCGCGACGGCCCGCCGTTCTCAACGAGATCACGCCCGATCAGATATGGAAACACGATCTCTTTGAGCGCGGGGTCTCCTTTGATCCATTCACGCGCCTCGGATTCATTCAGAAGGAAGCCGGGTTGGTTGGGCTTTTGCCCTTGGTAAACACGCTTAGGATTCTGGTTCGCTTTCAGCTCGGCGGCAGTCGAGACATTCAAAGAGGTGGCTAACGTTGGCTCGATGTATTCCACCTGCTCGATCTTCCAAGGATCGCTGACGCGGTCGCCTTTCTGGGTGGTTAGTGTTTTTGTGCCGGTTTCATCCCCCTTGATCCAGTTGACGATGGAGACATGCACCGCTGCATCACCCGACCAGACTTGGGTGGAAACCGCGTCGATTATGGTGCCGCCGTTTCCTACAACATAATCAAGACTGGCCACGCGGCCTTCGTTTTGGCGGATGGTGTTGGTGGCAACAAGTCCCGCGCGTCCGTTTTCCGGTAGGGCGTCATGGGCGATGCGGAACCAATGGGTGCAGAAGTCGGCCATTTTCGGAATGTCCGGGAAACGGTCGTGCACGCGCCTTGCATAGTCGTAGCCGAGTTCCTGCGCGATGTAGCGGGAGCCGAGATACGGCGGGTTTCCAATGATGGCATCTGCTTTTGGCCATTCGGCAAAAAGTGCATCGGTGCAAAGAATGTTTTGATCGAGGTTGTCGAGTGGTAGGGGCGTTTCGCGGGCGAAGAGACTTTCGGCATCTCCGGCGTGGCTGTTTTCGATGATCCACATTTCCTTGGCGACCATGAGGGTGACCTTCGCGAGTTCGGTGGCGAAGGGCAGCACGTCCAAGCCGTAAAATTGCTGGATGGAAACGGAATTCATAAGTGCTTCCGGAGGCACTGACCTTTCCGCTTTGTTCTCCTTGAGACGGATGACAGGGCTCAAGTTCCGCAGTTGGACGAGGATTTCCTGCTCCATTCGTTTCATCTCCCGATAGGCTACGGCGAGGAAGTTTCCGGAGCCACAGGCCGGATCGAGTATGCGGAAGGCTCGCAGCGCGTGGAGTACTTCCATGAGCTTGTCGATGCTGTTCCACGCCGCTTCCATGCGTGCCCGCCACGGGCGGACAATGGTGGGGCCGACGACTTTCTGGATGTCGAACTCGCTGGTGAAGTGGGCACCGAAGGCGTGGCGCTCGTCGGCATCCATACTGGACTGGAAGAGGGTGCCGAAGATTTCGGGTTTCACGCGGTTCCATTTCCTTTCCGCAACGATGGCGAGGAGATCGAGTTCGGCAGGTTCAAATTCGATGGGGTCGATGACCGAGAAGAGCCCCCCATTGAAATACGGCACTTCGGTATAGCGTCCGCCACGCGCCGGAGTCTGGTTGTTCATCTGGAGGAAGAGCCCGCCGATGAGATCATAAGAGCTTTCGCCCTTCACGCGGCAATCGTCCACGAGCCGTGCGAAAATCTGGCGCGGGAGCAGGTTCATGTCCTCGGAAACGAGGGTGACGAGGATTTGCAGGATGAAGCGCTGGGCGCGGGTGCGATCCTCGCCGCGTTTCACCAGAGCGCGGAAGAGCTGGGCGAGTTCGTCGGCAGCCTTGCGGGTCACTTCGACGCGGTTGTTGTTGAAGAGCGGCTTGCGCGGTTTTGGCAGGAGGAAGGAAAGCGCCTCGGCACGTTGGGGAAGATCGACGAGTTTGATTTTTTCGACGGGATCGAAAAGCTGGATGTTGAAATCGTAGATCCAGAATTCGTCGAAGTTGCAGAGGATGACGTAGGGCGGGCGGTGGGGGACAATGTGCGTCCAGTAGTCGAAGATCTGGTCGTAGTGGCGTTCGAGTTTTTTTCCGCGTGATTTCATCTCCATCAGCACGCAGTCCGGCAGGAGCAGATCGCCGAAGTTTTTGCCCTTGGCGCGGCCCTTCTTGAGGATGCGGTTTTCCCGGGAGGCTCCTGCTTCCTTGATGCCGTCATGGCCGAGCGCGCGGAACAGATGATCGAGAAACTCGGCGGCTTCGCCTTTTTCGTCGCCGCTCAGGTGGGTCTGGACGTAGGTGACGAAGGCTTGAAGGGATTTTGCGAGCTCGGACATGGAATGCCGAACATGCTAACGGCAAACCGGTCGGAATCCAAGCGTGTTGTCTTTTCAAAATGCTCAATCCGATCATGACGAGGACTGCGGCATGCCGCCATCGCTACGTTCAAAGCAAAAACTTCGATGCCTGCTCCACGTCCTTGTCGCCGCGGCCTGATAGGTTCGCGATGAGGATACAATCCTTTGGCAAGCTACCGGCGATTTTCGAGACATAGGCCATGGCGTGCGCACTTTCCAGCGCAGGGATGATGCCCTCGTGATGGGCGAGTTCCTTGAAAGCGGCGAGCGCCTCGTTGTCGGTCGCGTAGGTGTATTCGACTCGTCCGATGTCTTGAAGATACGCGTGTTCCGGGCCGACGGCGGCATAATCGAGACCAGCGGAAACCGAGTGGGTCAGCTCGATCTGGCCATCGGCATTCGCCAGCAACCAGGTTTTAGTGCCTTGGAGGACGCCGAGTTTTCCGCCTTGGAAACGGGCGGCATGGCGTTCCGGGATGATCCCGTCGCCCCCGGCCTCCACGCCGACCATGCGGACATTTTCATCGTCGAGAAATGGATGGAACAGGCCGATCGCGTTTGAGCCGCCGCCAACGCAAGCGACTAACAAGTCGGGCAGACGGCCTTCTTTTTCCAAAATCTGCCGTCGTGCCTCCACCCCGATCACGCGGTGGAAATCCCTCACAATCATCGGAAACGGATGCGAACCGAGCGCGGAGCCGAGAATGTAATGCGTGTGGTCCACCGTGGCCACCCAGTCACGCATCGCTTCATTCACGGCTTCCTTGAGCGTGGCCTGCCCGGCGGTGACAGCGCGGACTTCCGCCCCCATCAACCTCATCCGGGCGACGTTGAGCGCCTGCCGTTCCATATCGACTTTTCCCATGTACACCACGCATTCCATGCCGAAGCGGGCGCAGACGGTGGCGGTGGCGACGCCGTGCTGGCCGGCACCGGTTTCCGCGATGATGCGCTTTTTGCCGAGGCGTTTCGCTAACAGAATCTGGCCGATGGCGTTGTTGATCTTGTGGGCTCCGGTGTGGAGCAGGTCTTCACGCTTGAGGTAAATTTTCGCGCCGCCGAGCATTTCCGTCCAGCGCTCGGCGAAATAAAGCGGCGTCGGGCGACCGCAATAGTTGTGCAGCAAATCGTCGAGTTCCGCTTGGAAGGCTGGGTCCGCTTTGGCGGCGGCGTAGGCGGTCGAAAGCTCCTGCAACGGAGCCATCAGGGTTTCCGGGACGAACATCCCGCCGAAGTGGCCGAAGTGGCCGGTGGCGTCGGGAAGCGTGGGAATGGGAGAAGTTGCGATGGCCATGGACGGCGGGAGTGTCCGGCGGGATAAGGCGGGTTTCAAGGCCAGACCCGGTATTTTTAAGATTCGGATGAAACTCCGCCGTTGCGCGGGAGTTCAACCCAGTGCATACCATCTCACTACCATCCACTCACAGAAATGATAAAAACCAAATCTGCCCTCGCTTTATGTTCCGCCCTTGGTCTGTCCGCATGTGCGACGGGTGCGAAGCCGCATTCTCACATGAAACTCGACACCAACGGTGATGGCCTGATTTCAGAGGCGGAGTTCATCGCAGGCCACAAGGACCCGGACCATGCAAAGAAGATATTCGATGCCGCCGACACTAACAAAGATGGTCAACTCGACCGTAAAGAACTCTCAGCACTGAGGGCAAAGCAGGACGCTTGGAGGCGCCAGCATCAGGCCGCAGCCGCGCCCACGCATTGAGGGATGAGGCGGATTTCAAGTGGACAATGCGCATGTCTCTCGCAGTCACTGCGCACCCTGGCATTGCCGAAAGTGGAAATGTTCACATGGTTTTACCCTCACCCCAGTCGGCGGCTGCGGCCTTTTTCATTGGCCGCGCCACAGATCGGGCAGATGACGGCTTGGACGTGGCTGCTGTCCTCGAACGCATGCAGGCACAGGCGGCAGATGACGCGGTTGGCAAGCGCGCGCTTTTCCACCCGGGCGTGGAGGGTCCGCGAAATCACGGCCAACAGCGGGACCAAGACGAAGGAACCTAGCAAAACATCGCGGACAAACTCAGTGAGCGTTAGGTCCATGGCTGGGTTGGTTGGTGAAGTCGATGCCCACGGCGAGCCAGCGGGCAGATTTTCCAGGGGCAGGTTTGAATGATACTTGATGCAGCCAAGACTCCAATTCGAGTGCCCCTGCCTCGCCGCCTTTTTCCAGCGACACTCCCTCCGCCACGTTGCCATCCGGCCCCAGGCGCACAAGGAATCGCCAGAAAGCGGAGGTCATCGCACCATCGATCGGGGCGGGAAAGGGTGGCAGTTCGCCCGTCGGCATCGCGCTGGAATCACCCGACAGCGGGTAAAGAACCGGGACCAGCTTGAGCGCGGCGGAGTTTGGGATTTCACCTACCTGAACCGGGGGCTTCGGGAAAAATGACTCACCCTTCGTCGCAAGATCAAGCGGGCGGAGTTGGTTTTCCTCTGGCAGATCCCTCAACTTCGGCGCATACGCTTGCGGCTGATAGCGGGTGGCATTCATCGCGGCTTTTTCCAATCCGGCGAGCCCCTCCCACTGGGACGGCTCGAAGCGAGAAGGAAACGGTCCGCCCTCCTGAGCGAGTTGGCCGAGCGCCCGGCCCTCGACATCATCGCGCAGATGGATCACCGCAGCGCTGCGCGGGGTGGATTTCCCCGGCATGACCACCCGGATGCGGACGGTGGTCACGAGCAGAGCGAACGCGATCAGAGCGAAGGTGACGGCTAGCAGCATCGGGAAAAATGACGAATTACTGCCCCGCCAACGGAAAATCCATTCCGGTGTGTTCATCGGCTTTCGGGGCTTGATCGCGGGGCCAGCCATCACTTGTTAGTCGGTTGCGGCACTGGGGCGGCGGGTGGGATTTTCCCGACGAGCGCAATGCGGAAGCCCTTGGAAAGCACCAGTTCCGTCACCTCACGCTCGACACCGACCGGGGTATCGGTATTGGTCTGAAGCAGGACGATTGCCTTAGATTTCATGCCATCTGCCCGGAGTTTTTCGAGGCGCTCGGCGAGTTCGGCCAGCGACACCGCATCCCGCCCGAAGTGAATCCGCGGTGTCGGCTCGCCCGGCCCCAGCGTGACCACCAGCGTGTTCTGATAGCGCTCCATTTGAAAGCGTGACGGCGGCAAATCCACCGCTACGCCGGATTGCAGCACCAAGGACGGCCCCAGCAGGAAAAACAACAGCAGCAACGCGAAAATATTCAGGACCGGCACCGCGTGCATGAACCCCGGAGTCTCCGGCAAGGTCATTTCCAGCTTCATTTCGTCGTCTCCCGATTGGCTTTCACCGGCTTCTTGTGGCCGGTCACCTCACCCCGGAAAGGCGCAAATTCCTCCTCCTCACGGGCATCCGCGATGAGGTGGACCATCTCGATCCCCGCCCGCTCGATGCGGTGGACCAAGCGTTTCGCCCGGCCCAGGAAATACAGGTAAAACAGATAGAGCGGCACTGCTACCGTGAGGCCGATGACCGAAGTGATTAGCGCCATGAAGACGCCGGCCGAGAGTTCCGCCGGGCTGGTGAAGCCGCCTTGCTCGCTGACTTTTTGAAAAGTATCCAACATTCCTAACAACGTGCCGAGCATTCCCACCAGCGGTGCCAACAAGGCCGCACCGAGGATGGCCCGGATGTTTTTCTCGATCCGTGGCACCTCCATTTGCCCCGCCTCCTGCACCACGTCGCGCAGATCCACCCGGGGCAAATAGTAGCGCAACAAAGCCGCATGGGCCACCCGCGCCACCGGGCCGGGTGCGCGAGCCGCCTCGTGCAGCGCCTCCGCAAATGCCCGCCGCCGGATGTGCTGTGAAAGTCCGACGAGTAAATTTCCCACATTGATCCGCGCCCGGTGGAAGAAAAACAAGCGCTCCACCACGCAGACCGTGCCAATAAAGCCCAAGCCCAGCAAAACCCACACCAGCGGGCCGCCCCGCTCGATCAGGCCGGAAGGTTCCATCAATCCTGCAATCATCTGGCCGAAACTATGCCACCGAGCAAACCGCTGGCGAGCAACAAAAGCAGGCGGGGGGCCTCAGCCCGCTCTGCACGGGTTTCGCGTCAGAACGGACTAACGTTCTTTGCTGCTTTTTGCAGCCATCATCCCCCGTGCTCCACCTCACGAAATGGAAACACGCCTAGCTCGCCATGGGTTCTTGTGAGCCGAGCGAATGCTTGTCAGTTGGGACTGGTACCGATCACAGTTCCCATTCATCGTGCGAAATTTTCACCGCAATCCTGTTGGCAGGAAAAATCTCTATAATTTGTCTGGAAATAGTATTCATTTGTTGACGCCCCGGTGGGATAAGACGTATTAATCTGTATGAATTTTAGCCGAATTATTATTTCAATTACAGCACTCCTCCTTCTTCCTTTTGTATCCAAAAGTGATGGTGCTGACAGTGATGCCATCATATATCCCGATACTCAAGGAGCCAAAATTACGGATTGGGGCTATGACATCCATCAGCCGATGAAAGCCAAGAGGCTTACGCCGAAGTTGGCGAAAGAACTTTTCGTGACCGACCAAATGACCTGCCTGCGTGTGGCTATTTACGGCGACGATAAACATCAGGCTCATCCCAGCCCCGGGGTCGTTGTCGAGAGCTATTACGCAGACCAACTCTCGGCGATGACAAACTCTCGCAATGCCAAAAGTAACATTCTATTTTTCGCAAATAAAATTTTGGATGGCACTACAACCTTCCCTCATTGGTGTAAAAATTCCGATGGAATCCTTCCATTGGCCTACGCGCGTATGCTCGCCGACTATCTTCAATTCATGAAAATGCACAGCTTCTCAATTGACATTCTTGGTATCAATTGTGAACCCGAAGCAAATGAAAGCATGTTTACGGCCGCGAAACATAAGGCAACCATTGATGAATTGCGCCGCTTGTCCAAAAGCCCGGAATTCTCATTTATCATGCCTCCGCACATCATTGGACCGGATACCATCACCTGCGGCTATGGCTTCGCCCAGGGTAACGCCAAGGGTGCTCAATTCATCAAAGACCTCAAGGATACGGGCAATCGAAGCTGTCTTGACATGGTTGGCACGCACTACTACCACGGGGATTCTTGGCGTCCTCGGAGTTCCCTTGAGGATTTTTGTCACGAGGCCGGGAACCGACCCAAATGGAATACAGAACTCCACTGGGGAAAACGTTACCAAGGCAATGATGTCATCGAGAACGCAGAAAAGTCGATGGACACATTGTTCGACTGTATCGACGCGGGCATGACAGGCTTTGTGTGGTGGTCGTATAAACGCACCGAGGATGACCTTGCTGGCAGTTTGAACCATCGCCTGACCCTTTCCACTCTCCAT
This sequence comes from Akkermansiaceae bacterium, assembly GCA_025354565.1. GTDB lineage: Bacteria > Verrucomicrobiota > Verrucomicrobiia > Verrucomicrobiales > Akkermansiaceae > Luteolibacter. Next base: position 9,446 of record JANXMQ010000082.1, on the reverse strand, counting down.
AGCCGTCCCATTGATATGGATGATTTGGATGGTCGTTCGATTATCGTTCCAGGCCATCTTGTAACGCGTGGATTCCGCAAGAGCCAGGACATCACCCTCTGGGTAATTAATAATAGTAACGCGGTTTATGCACCCTGTAAATTTCGACTCGCTACACAATCCATCGCCGATAAAGTCGTTTACACACAATGGACTGCGACAGGTTCAAAAACCGGGGCCGCTACTCGCATCGATAAGCAAAATTTTTCTGTAGGTATTCCAGTGAAGACTCTCACGCAAATCTCATTCTCCCTTACTCCATGAACGATCAATCAATGGCTGTACTGCCTCGTGGGAGTTCCTGCCAACCATCCTGACCGAAGCCCAGCGGCAGCGTGAGCCCGGCGCTGCGCTACGGCACTTCTCTCGCTCAACTCTCAACCTTCCACTCTCAACTTCTTCACACTTGCCCCGGCACTCTGCGTTTTCCACCATCCCGCCATGCTTCACATCACCTCCGCGCTCAAAGAGCTGCTTCTCAAAAAATCCGTCCGCACCGGCTCGTTCACGCTGGCCTCGGGAAAACAGAGCGATCTCTACATCGACTGCAGGATGACGGCCCTCGATCCAATCGGTGCCAATCTCATCGGCGATCTCGGCTGGCACGCCGTCCGCTCAAAAATCCATTCCGAGCATCTCAAGATCGATGCCATCGGCGGCATGACCCTTGGCGCGGATCCCATTTCGCTCGCGGTCGGCATGACCTCCGCCACCCGCCACCCGAAGGAAACCCTCCAAGTTTTCACCGTCCGCAAGGAACCCAAGGGCCATGGCGCGGGCAAACAGATCGAGGGAAATTTCAAATCCGGCGATACCGTCATCGTCGTCGATGACGTGATCACCACCGGCGGCTCCACCCTCAAAGCCATCGATGCCATCGAACGCGAGGGCGGAAAAGTGGCTTTCGCACTCGTCCTCGTAGATCGTGAGGAAGGCGGCAGACAGGCCATCGAAGCGCGGGGCGTGCATGTCATCTCGCTGTTTACCCGCAGCTCTTTACTGGAATGAGCGTGAGGCGGATTCATCTGAGGAAACGCGGTGGAGGCTTGGAAAATCTGTTTTTCGCGAAAATTTCCACTGCATTCCCAATCGCTGCCGTCATGCTTCGCGGCGTGATGATCCACCGCCTGTTGTTGATATCGGCCCCGCTTTGTGTGCTGCTAGTTTCCTGCCAGAAGGAATCGCAGGTGGATCAGGCCACCCGCGCCGGAATTCTGTTAGTCGGCAACGCGATCGAACCGAAGGGCCTCGATCCCCACATCGTCTCGGGCGTGGGTGAGGCGAACATCCTTCGCACCTTGTTCGAGGGCCTCATCACTAGCGACCCGGAGCACGACACTGCCACCCCCGGTGGCGCGGCATTGGAAGTCACGCCGGACGCCACCGCCACGGTCTGGACCGCCAAGCTGCGGCCGGATGGAAAATGGTCGGACGGGATGCCAGTCACGGCCCGCGATTTCGCATTTTCCTATGAGCGGATCCTCACCCCGGAACTCGGCGCAAAGTATGCGGAGATGCTCTATTTCCTCAAAGGCGCGGAAGCGTTCAATCAGGACAAGCGGGGTGAGATCCTGTTCGTGGTGAACCCGGATTCACAGGTCACCGCCGACCTCGCCAAACAAATCAATTTTCGTGGCGATCCAAATGTCGATATCAAGGACCTCGGAGAAAGTCCGGTGTGGCAACGGCTCACCGGCGACGGCGCACGTGGGAGGTTCGTACGATCGCAGGGACTCGACAAGCTGGCCAAAGAACCAATCGCTTGGATTGGCGAAGCGCCTCTCAAACATTTCGCTTGGCCCGCCTCCATGAACGATGAAGTAGCGCGACATGTGCTGACCAAAATGTCGGACGCGGTGGGAACCAATTTGTGGGAACTTGCCAAAGTCGGCGTGGAAGTCGTGGATGACGAAACCCTGCGCCTCACTCTGCGCGGCCCGACTCCGTATTTCCGGGAAATTCTCAAACACTTCACTTGGACCGCCGTTCCGCGTCATGTGGTGTTGAAATTCGGGAAAATCGGCCAACGCGGGACCTCCTGGACCCGCCCGGAAAACATCGTTGGCAACGGCCCCTACAAGCTAAAATCTTGGCGCCGCACCGACCACATCGAGGTCGAGCGAAATCCTTACTACTGGGACGCCAAGCACGTCACGCTCAATGGCGTGCGCTTCCTGCCGATCACGAACTTTTACACCGAGGCCCGCATGTTTCGCGACGGCCAACTCCACATGACCTACACCGCCGCACCCGAGGTGGTGGATCTGATGAAAAAGACCCACCCCGAGGAACTCCGGCAGGAACCCTACGTCGGCAACGCATACTATCGTTTCAACACCACGCGAAAGCCGTTAGATGATGTTAGGGTGCGCCAGGCGCTCAGCTACGCCATCGACCGCAAAGCGCTTTGCGACCATGTCTTGCGCGGCTACACCCCGGCCTATGCGATGACGCCGCCGATGGGAAATTACGATCCGCCGCACATCGCCAGCTTCGATCAGGACAAGGCCAAGCGCCTGCTCGCGGAGGCCGGATTTCCTAACGGGAAAAATTTTCCCCGCCTCAAATTGCTCATCGCCAGCAGCAGCGGTGCCGCCCCCACACTGGCCCAAGCCGTGCAGGCGATGTTCCGCGAGACGCTCGGTATCGAGGTGGAAATCGACAATAAGGAATGGAACGCCTACCTCGTCGCCCAGCAGGATCTCGACTACGACATTGCCAATGCCGGGTGGGTCGGCGATTACCGCGATCCTCTAACATTTCTCGAAATGTGGACGCCGGGAAATGGCAATAACAACACCGGCTGGGCGAATCCCGCATTTGTAAAACTCCTCCAACAATCGCTGCAAGAAGCGGATGCCGCCCGTCGCTTGGACCTGCTGCATCAGTCGGAAACCGTGCTGCTAGAAGACGCGCCGGTGCTGGCCGTTGCCTGGCAAGCACGAAACTATCTGGTCCATCCGTCAGTCCGGGGTTGGCATCCGCTGCTGTTAGCAGATAATCCCTATCAGTATCTCCAACTGGTTCCCGTTCCCTGATTTTCCCGTCATGATCCGCCTCATCATCAGCCGCCTCGGTCAGGGAATCATTACCTTGTTCGTGCTCATCACGCTCACCTTTTTCCTCGTCCGCGCGATGCCGGGCAGTCCCTACGTGGAGGAAAAAGCGATCCCTGAGCACGCCCTCAAGCGCATGAAGGAATACACCGGCCTCGATCAGCCGGTGACGGTCCAATATTTCCGCTATCTGAAAAATCTAATTGTCTATCAGGACCTTGGCGACCTGATCAAAAAGGACGGGGTGAAGGTTTCCGAAATCATCGGTGAGTCGTTCCCGGTGTCGCTCGGACTGGGTGTGATGTCTATCGGCATCGCGTTGATCGTCGGCATACCCGCCGGAGTGATCGCTGCTGTTAGGAAAAACACGGTGGTCGATTTCTCCTGTCTCGCCGCCGCGATGGTGGGGATTTGTCTGCCCAGCTTCGTCATCGGCCCGCTGCTGGCGGTGACGGCGGGGCTCGGTTTGCAATGGCTGAACGTCGCCGGTTGGTCCTCCCCCACTGACTGGATTCTCCCGGCTGTCACCCTCGGTCTCATCAATGCCGCTTACCTCGCCCGCCTTGCGCGCGGCGGGATGCTGGACGTCCTCTCGCAGGACTACATCCGCACCGCACGGGCCAAGGGCGCACCGCCGTCGCGCATCGTCATCCGCCATGCCCTGCGCGGCGGTCTGATTCCGGCGGTCGCCTTCGTCGGCCCCGCCTTTGCGGGGATGATTTCCGGCTCGTTTGTCATTGAGACTATTTTCCAAGTCCCCGGCATGGGCCAACACTTCGTCAACGCCGCGACCGATCGCGAGTTTTTCCTCATTCAAGGACTGGTCTTGTTTTACGGATTCCTCATCGTCGGCGCGAATCTTCTAGCAGACCTAGCGCAGATCGCCCTCAACCCGCGGCTGCGGCGGTGATCGGAAAGTGGCTGGAGTTGTGTAAAATTCAATGTGACGGAGAGCGTGTGGGGACATGGCTGCGGCGGGACACCACAACCACAACCACAACAACAACCCGGCACGGCCATTTGGCAATCTGAGCTATACGGACCACAGGCCAATCTCACAAACGGAAATCCTCGCCGAGATAATACTTTCGAGCGATGGGGTCATCCACGAGTTCGTCGGAATTTCCTTCCAAAATGACGCGGCCATCGTGGATGAGAAAGGCGCGATCGGTGATGCTGAGTGTCTCGCGGACCGAGTGGTCGGTGATGAGAATCGCGAGGTTGTCACGGTCACGAAGTTCGCGGACGATGCGCTGGATGTCCTCGACGGCAATGGGGTCGATGCCGGCGAAGGGCTCATCTAACATCAGCAGCGTCGGGTCCGAACAAAGCGAGCGGGCGATGGCGAGGCGGCGTTTTTCCCCTCCGGACAAGGTGATGGCGAGCGACTTGGCGAGGCGGGAGATGCCGAAGCGGTCGAGCAAATCGTGCGCACGGTCCAAGCGGGCGGCGCGGTTGAGATTCGGGCGGGTTTCGAGAATCGCGAGCAGGTTGTCGAGGACCGAGAGCTTGCGGAAAATGGATTCCTCCTGTGGCAGGTAGCCCAAGCCGAGGCGGGCGCGGCGGTGCATGGGCATCTTCGATATATCATGGCCATTGAAACAAACCGATCCGGCATCGGCAGGGATGAGGCCGGCGATCATGTAAAAGGACGTCGTCTTGCCCGCGCCGTTAGGACCTAACAGCCCGACGATTTCCCGAGGCTGGACAGTGATTGAGACGCCATCCACGACCGCGCGACCGCTGTAGGTCTTGCGCAGGCCGTTGGCGAAGAGGACGGCGGATTCCGTGTGGGAACAGGTGGAACCGGGAGAGTGGGTCGGGGCAGGAGTGGGCATGGCGGTGGTGGCTCAGGGCTTTTTTTTCTGCTCGATGTTCCCGCCCATTTCCCAATTGCCCTCGGTGATGAAACTCCCGGCATTGGGGGAAATGCGGAGAATGAGGTTCGGCTCCTTCGCCCGCATGTAGGTCTTGCCTTGAAGGACCCATGGGTAGCCACCCTTGATGGTCACTTGATCAGCCTTGATGTTGTAGGTGAAAATGGACCCGCTGGCCTTGATCGGTTCTTTGCCGGGCTGGGAATTTTTCTGGTCTAGCAGGACCGCGCCGGTGGCGACGATGCGCTCGACCTCATTGAAATTGGCCCCGATGTTGCCGCCAAGCTTGGGCTTGGCATCGTCGGCTGGCTTTGGTGGTTTTGGGGCGTCTTTCTTGCCTGCCAGTTCGGGTTTCTTGCCGAAGAAAACCTTTAGTTCGTTCGCGCCTGATAGATCGAAGCGGGGATCTTTGACGGTGACGTTTTTCAGATAGACCAGCACGCCTTCGTCGGGATCGAAGTAGATGCCGCCGGTGCAGGTGATGACGGTATCGCCCGCGCCGGGCTTGACCACGAGCGGCTGGGACGGGGGCGGCACTTCGTCGGTGGCAACTGCGGGAAGACCCGACTGGGCGGTGAATTTCGTGGCAGCTTCCCCTGCGGCGGCGGCCTTGGCGAGGTCGGCATCAAGCGCGGTGCGGGCGGCGTTAGCGGCGGTCGCAGCGGCCGGAGCCTTGGACACCGCATCCGCCTGGATCGCGGCGATTTCCGCAGGCGTGACCGCAGGCGGCGGGGCGGCGGCGAGAGGCTGGGTGAGCAGTGCGGTGCCGACCAGCGCGGTGGCGCGGAGAGTTTTGTTAGACGGGTTCATGGTGGTCTCGGCAGGGGCTAGAATGATGGTGGTGGCCGGGCCTGCTAGAAAGCCCTCGGTTTGGTTGAACGAGTAGTAAAGGCCGCTGCCATGGGCGGTCACTCGATCGGTAATGATGGCCACAGGGTTCTTGGTCGTGACGAGTCCCTGGTCCTGATAGTAGGTCGCGTTTTCCATGTCGATGCGGCCCCGCCCGGACTGGTCGGGATTGAAAAACTCGATGGCCACGGTCTGGCCAGCGATCTGGCTGGCGTTGACGAGGGTGACGACATCCGCCTTGAGCGAGCCAACCAACTGGTGATTGTCATCGTAGCGAGGCAACATCACCCGCTTGAGTTTGCTGCCATCGGGAAGCATCCCAAGGGCGGGGATTTTTCCCGGAGCCGGACCATTGTCCGCCGCGCCCGCCATGCAGAGGGAGGGAGTAATAAAGGCAAGGGCTGTGACGAGGTGGCGCAAGAAGGTCGGGGGAAAAATTTCCTCAGTGGGACGCGTGGTGGATGGAAATCAGCCGGACTAACAAATCCTCGATGAACTCCAACGGGATTTGATTCGGGCCGTCCGACATCGCATTCACCGGGTCCGAGTGGACTTCCATGAACAAGCCTTCGAGGCCAGTCGCGACGGCAGCGCGGGCGAGGACCGGGGCCAGTTCACCATCGCCGCCGGTCGCCCCGCCGAGGCCGCCGGGGCGTTGGACGGAGTGGGTGGCATCGAAAATCACCGGCAGGCCCTCTTTCCGCATCCAGTAAAGCGAGCGCATGTCCACGACCAGATTGTTATAGCCGAAGGTGGTGCCGCGCTCGGTGATGAGAAAGCGGTCACAGCCAAAGGCCCGCATTTTTCCGGCGATGTTCACGGTGTCGAGGGGGGCGAGAAACTGGCCTTTTTTCACATTCACGGCGCGACCGGTTTTCGCGGCGGCTTCTAGCAGGTCTGTCTGGCGGCAGAGGAAGGCGGGGATTTGCAGAAGATCGATGTTTTCGGCGGCGATCTCGGCCTGCTCGGCGGTGTGGATGTCGGTGGTGACGGGGACGCCGAGTTCCTTACCGATTTCCCCGAGGATACGGCAACCGTCCTTCACGCCCGGCCCGCGGAAGGCACCGATCGAGGTGCGGTTGGCCTTGTCGAAGGAGGCTTTGAAAATGAAATGAATGCCGGTGCGGTCGGCGATTTCCTTGAGCGAGCGGGCCATTTCCCAGGCGAACGCCTCGCTCTCTAGGGCGCAGGGACCGAGGATGAAAAAAGGCACGGGGCCGCCGACAGGGACGTTGCCGATGTTGAAGGGGTCGAAATTCATGGGAAGAGAATGCGTCAATGCCCGGCGGACGCAAGCGCGGCTTGGTAAAGCGGGCGGAGATTGTCGAGGGCGGTGGCCAGTAGCTTGGCCTCGCTGGCGGTCAGATTGCCGTGGGTTTTGGCGGCGAGCATTTCCAACGAGTCGATCACCGATCTGGCAGCACGCAGGTTGATTTGCTTTTCGCCGGAGTGGGGATTGGGGATTTGGCCGAGGAAAAGTCCGGCGTTCTGGGCTTGGAGGATGATGAATTCATTGAACCGGGGATCGGCTTCAGGCGCTGTGGGCATGGGCTAGAGTCCGGGTTCTGGAAGGATTATACAAGTGGGAAGACTGCCCGGGCGGATCAAATCTGCGCGGCCCGTTTCATGAGCTTTAACGAAATTCCGTTGAAAAATGGCTTTACAAGGCTGGGTGGCTGGCTAGTTTTCGCGCCCCGGTGGCTAGTGCCACTTTTCATTTTTACCCAACCGACACCATGAAAGTTCTTTCCTCGCTCGCTTCCGCAAAACGCCGTCACGCCGATTGCCAGGTTGTGAAACGCAAGGGCACGGTTTACGTGATCTGCAAATCGAATCCGAAGTTCAAGGCCCGCCAAGGCGCGACCGCTGGCACCCGGCTCTCGAAGAAGGGACTGTAAGAAACCTTCCCGGACTTCTCATTTTTTAAAAAAGCGGCCTGCGGGTCGCTTTTTTCATGGCATTACCGCGAGACGATCTAGCACCCTACCGGCGGCGATCAGGCCAAAGCTGGCAATCAAGTGGGCGGCACTGCCGAAGCCGGACGCGCAGTTGAGACGCTGGGAAATTTCCTCCGGCTGGTTTTTGGAAACGGTCCCGTCGCACTGGGAATACCACGGCGCTTCGTCGGAATAGACCGCGTCGATGCCGAAAAGGATGGGCTCCTGTCCACGCGGGGTCTTTGGAAAGCCATAGTCGTTGCGCAGTCCCCGGCGGAGTTGGAGCAGCAGCGGGTCCATGCCGCTGTAGGCAAGATCCGTCACGCGGATGCGCGTGGGGTCGCGCCGCCCGCCCGCACCGCCGCAAGTGACGGCATAAATTTCCCGCCGATGACACTCGGCGGCGAGCAAGGACTTGTGGCGGGCGTAGTCGATCGCGTCGATCACGGCATCGAACCCAGCATCCAGGATTTCCCCAGCGGATTTCTCGTTGAAAAACTTCGGCACAATCACCACTTCGCAGTCGGGATGGATGGCCAGCGCACGGTCGGCCATGGCCTCGGTTTTCTGACGACCGATCTGCCCGTCCATCGCGTGAAGCTGGCGGTTCACATTGGTGATGCAGATTTCATCCAGATCCACCAGCGTCAGGTGGCCGATGCCGGAGCGGGCCAGCGCCTCAACCGCCCAGGAACCCACACCGCCCACGCCGATCACCGCGACCCGCGAGGTGTGGAACCGCGCCAGTGCCTCCTGCCCATAAAGCCGCGCGATCCCGCCAAAGCGGTGGTTGAGGGAAACGGCATCGGACACAGCGGAAAAATGCGTTCCACCGCGTGAATTAGTCACGCTCCGAATGGGCCGGTGTTGAAATTCACCTAAATGCCTTAGTCAACCGTGACTGTCGCATGGTTCGTACCGGGGACCCCAGAGACAATCATGCGGAACGAGCGTTGCGACCGCTGGTGATTTTCCGCAAAGTCTGCCTTGGATCGCGCAGCCTTACAGGATCGGAAAACATCATGATCTTCAGCAGCCTCGCCGAGACCATGAAGCTCCAAGAGGGCAACGCCATCGACCTTTTTCAGGCCTTGTTCGCAGGCTCAGTGAGTCAGGCTCACGCACAAATTTTCCCTGATAAATCGTGAGAGTAATCAGCTAAACTGTTACGCACTTTCTCTAATCCTCCAAATTGAAGCCGATGCGGGACACTATGTCTCCTTTGAAAAATACACTAACGGTGCGAGTGCCCTTGGTTTCTTCCGATGGAAATTTAAATGTCGCCACGGAAACCTCTTCCCCTTCTACCATTTCGGAAGGTTGTCCGAACTTCGATAGCAATTCACTGAATTTCACGACCGTCCCGGTTGTTCGCATCGTGTAGTCAACATGCTGCCAGCGTTGAAGGGTGTTGGATTTCGACTCATCGTAATGATATGACGGGACTCCGTAACTTGTTCTACTTGTCAACACATAATAACCAAGTATGAGGCAGCCTATAACCACAGTTACGACTAGCAGTAGTATCTTTCGGCTTCTTTTCATAATTTTTGGCTCTTCAGCAAAATCTGTGGGTGAACTTTGGCTCGGGTAGATCTCCAAGTGTGTGATAGAGAGAGGTTTGTAGCAGATGGAAACTGCGGTAACCGTAGGCTTTTCTCATACACAGGTTGATCCGCAGGTTGAGG
>JANXMQ010000076.1 GCA_025354565.1 Akkermansiaceae bacterium | reverse complement strand
GGCCTCAACCTGCGGATCAACCTGTGTATGAGAAAAGCCTACGGTTACCGCAGTTTCCATCTGCTACAAACCTCTCTCTATCACACACTTGGAGATCTACCCGAGCCAAAGTTCACCCACAGATTTTGCTGAAGAGCCAATTTCAAATCGCCCATAGCACCAATCGCCCCGGTGTTTGGTGCGCACACGACCGGAGGAATAGTCTCTCACGGCTCCCGATAAGGTTGTGGTTTCCCGATGTGCTTCAAGCACGAGGCAACCGTTTTCTAATCGCACGTTTCGGGCTTGGTCGGTGTAAATTTGGAGTTCATTGTTACCGCCACCTAAAGCATTCACCTCGCACTCCCATTTGGAGTAATCCAGTGTCGGCCCGTCGAAATCATCTTCCCAAACTAACTTTGTGAATTCGCGAAGTTGGAAAGGTTTATTGGGTTTCCTCATTATAAAAAATTCCATCAACCGCTGAAACTGATTTCGCACCGCAGAAGCGTGGGAATATTTACACCCATGGACAATCAAATTTTAACCAGGATTGGAGAGGTATTGCGATTCATGTATCAATCCGACGATGGCGATCCGAGGATAGGAAAACCGGTATGCAAATAAGTACATCAGCGCTCCCGCGAACACCGGTAGCAAGCCCCAAGCACTGATGGCGCACGCTGCGGCCTTCAAATCCTTCATGCGATAGACGACAAGTCCACTGATCACGAATGGGACCCATAACCCGTGCTGATAGTCGTATTCTTCACTGCAAGCCGAGCAAATCCACGTGAAGGCGGATAGTTCATGATTGGCTCCAAATCGGGTCTCAAACCCGTAGAACCAGATGACTATCGCCGCCGAGAGTAGCACAGACACCCAAAGCACCCGTTGGTTTATTTCAGACGAGGAAGCTGGTGAAGGTCTGGAGTCAGAGGGTGGAGTCAAATGAGTAGCAAGTTGATCATTGTCCGAGAAAATTACTGCCTTCGTCCCTCCTCTGTCAATAATCCGACCTTTTCTGAACCATCTTTATCGGCCACTACGAGCTGGACTGGTCGGAGATCCCAAACAACAGACATTCGGCGAAATTTGGCGGGAAAGTTGACTTGGTTTTCATACGGTTGACGAATTTCCATTTGATGGGATTCTAGCAATTTCCGGCTTTGATTAGTCTGAAAATCCGAGGGCTTGTTGCCATTGCTCATCGAGATGGTTATCGCGAATAAAAGTGAGTAAATCACTTCGATCCCAGTTTTCTCCGAGCGAGGTGAGCATCCTGCCGATGTCGCGAAGGTGTTTTTGAGATCCTCCTTCGCGAAAGAATTGGAGTTTCCTAACAATGACATATTCCGGCGGGGCGATAGTGAGTTGATCCTCTTCGATCCTAACAGTTCTAGCATGAGAAAGCCCCCAATGATGCAGGGCATCGCAGACCGGATAGATGTCTGCCTTGAAGCCGGTGCCGTGGTGGATGAGATTGAAATGCCCCCGTTGACTGCGAGCGATTTCGATTTCCATGATTTCGCGTGGAGGGCAATAAAACTGATCGCCCGGGAATGCAGATTCGAGTTTGGACGCATCGCTGGAGCGAAGATGGACGATGATATCCACATCATTGGTCATCCGGGGTTCACCGTAAAAAATGGCCGCCACACTTCCGCTTACCATGTAGCGGATACCGAGATTTTCGAGTTTCTGACTAAAGATGAGGTAAGGCTCAGGTGGTGGCATGGAGGAAAATTTCTTTCACTTTCTGTTGCACTTGTTCCTCGCTCCAGTCCGGGTGCTGGTCGCGGAGTCCGGCCGCTTTGAGCGCACGGGCGCTCCAGTACATGGCGAAGGCAGTGCGGAGTTTTTGCTGCCCGCTGAGGCGACGGAGCATGGAAACATACTCGGGTGTCAGTTCGCTGGCCATGGATGGAGAATGGCAACACGGGGTCTGGCTGACAAGGCGTGACTCAAAAAAACAGCGGACTCCGGTGAGGGAATCCGCTGTGGGAAGTGCGGTCAGCGACAGTGGTGGACCGAGGCGACAAGTCGATCAGCCGATGACTTCCGGCCAGTCGGTGTGGAACATTTCACCGCGTGGCTTGTCGGTGCGTTCGTAGGTGTGTGCTCCGAAGAAGTCGCGCTGGGCTTGCAGGAGATTCGCGGGGAGGACGGCGCTACGATAGCTGTCGTAGTAACCGAGCGAGGCCGAGAAGGCGGGGACCGGGATACCAGCGAGGGTGGCGAGGCTCACCACTTCACGCCAGTTTTCCTGGAAGCCGTTGAGCAGGTCCGTGAAGAAGGGGGCAAGCATGAGATTGCTGAGTTTCGCGTCGGTGCGATAGGCCTCGGTGATGTCGTTGAGGAAACGGGCGCGGATGATGCAACCACCGCGCCAGATGGCGGCGATCTTGGCGAGGTCGAGATCCCAGCCTTTTTCCGCGCCCATGGTGGCGATGAGGTCGAGGCCTTGGGCGTAGGAAATGATCTTGGAGGCGAAGAGCGCGTCGTGGACTTTTTTCACGAGCTTCTTTTTCTTGATGTCGATCTCGGGCTTCGGGCCTTCGAGGATCTTGCTGGCGGTGACGCGCTTGTCCTTCATCGAAGACAGGATGCGGGCCTCGACGGCGGCGTTGATGGTGGAGATGACGACGGCGTTTTCCACGGCGTTGATGAGGGTCCACTTGCCGGTGCCTTTCTGACCGGCGGTGTCGAGAATGAGATCGACGAGGGCGTTCTTGGTGCCGGGATCCTTTTGGGCGAAGATCTTGGAGGTGATCTGGATGAGGTAGGATTCGAGGTCGCCTTCATTCCAGTCGGTGAAGACTTCGGCGAGTTCGGCAGCGTCGAAACCGGCGGCTTTGAAGATATTGTAGGCCTCGCAGATGAGCTGCATGTCGCCGTATTCGATGCCGTTGTGGATCATTTTCACATAATGACCTGCGCCGCCGGGGCCGATGTGGAACACGCAGGGCTCGCCATTCACCTTGGCGGCGATCGATTCGAAAATCGGCTTCATGACCTCCCAAGTGGAGGCCGGGCCACCGGGCATGATGGACGGGCCTTTGCGGGCACCTTCCTCACCGCCGGAAACGCCGGCACCGATGAAGCGGAAGCCGAGATCGCCCAGCCATTTGTCGCGGCGCTCGGTGTCGGTGTAGAGCGAATTTCCACCGTCGATGATGATGTCGCCCTGGTCGAGAAGCGGGATGAGAGACTCGATGACGGCGTCCACCGGGGCACCAGCCTTGACCATGATCATCATCTTGCGCGGCGATGAGAGGGATTTCACGAAGCCTTCGAGCGTGTGCTCGCCGACGATTTTTTTGTCGGGATGTTTGCTGGTGAATTCGTCGGTGACCGTGGTGGTGCGGTTGTAAACCGAGACCTGAAAGCCGCGGGATTCCACGTTGAGAACGAGATTCTGGCCCATGACGGCCAGACCAATGAGTCCGAAATCGCTATTGCTCATAATAAGATGCCGCAGTTTGCTGGCGAGAGAGGATGTAGGGGGAATGGATGTTTCGTGCAACCCCTTGTTGCCATTTGGTCATACCTTTCCCACATTGGGGGCGTGAATATACCAAATGCGATCACGTTTTCCCGCCTCATCATGACGGCGGCCTTTGTGGTTGCGGTGTCCCAGCGTAACCTGCCCGGCTACGGCATCGGCCTCACGCTCTTCATCGTCGCGGCGGCGAGCGATTGGCTGGACGGCTATTTGGCGCGGAAAATGGGCCTGGTCACGCCGTTGGGGAAATTGATGGATCCGCTAGCGGACAAGATTCTGGTGAGTGCCGCGTTCATTTTTTTCACCGAGCGCGTACTCTGCCCGGTGTGGGTGACGGCGCTGATCATCGGGCGCGAGTTTCTGGTCACCGGCCTGCGCACCATCGCCATCGAAGCCGGTCAAGTGCTGGCGGCGGATAATTTGGGAAAATGGAAGACCACCTTCCAGCTAGCCTATCTGATCACCGGTCTGATTTGGCTAACGGGTGAAAAGGCGGGAAAAATGTTCCCTATGTTAGATTTCCTCAAACACCTGGCTCGTCCCTATGAGGCCGGCGGCTGGCTGCAACCGGTTTTTCTATGGGCGGCGGTGGCGCTGACGGTGGTCAGTGGCTGGAACTACCTCTGGAGTTCACGGAATCTGCTGCGAGGGCGGTGAGGCTGGTCTAACTGATCAGCGCCTCGTATGCGGCGGCATCGTGCAAGGAGGAGACATCGGCCGCGTTTTTCACCTTGAGCTTGAAGATCCAGCCCCTGCCGTAGGGATCGGTGTTGACGAGTGATGGATCGTTCTCCACATCCGGGTTCACTTCCACGATCTCGCCGCTGACGGGGGCGTAGATGTCGCTGGCGGCTTTCACGGATTCCACCACGGCGGTTGGATCGCCAGCATCCACGGCACGGCCCACGGTGGGGAGTTCGACAAAAACCACATCGGTGAGCTCGGCTTGGGCATGATCGGAAATGCCCACGGTGGCGATGTCGCCAACGAGGCGGACCCATTCGTGGGAGGAGGCGTAAAGGAGGTCGGTTGGGGTGTTCATGGGGATTTAGTTAGGTTAAGAAAATCAGTGGGAGGGTTTGTAAAACGGCTTTTTAACGACTTCGGCGGGGCAGAGCTTGCCACGGACTTCGATGTTGAGGTTGGTGCCGATTTTTGAAAATTCAGCAGGCAAGTAGGCCATGCCGATGCCGGTCATCAACGAGGGCGAGAGCACGCCGCTGGCTAACTCGCCGATGACCTCACCCGTGGCGGAAACGACCGGATAGTGGGCGCGGGGTGGGGCACCTTTTTCCAAATAGCGGATGGCGGTTAGCTTCATGGCCGGGCCTTCCTCTTTCTGGCGGGCGAGAGCTTCGCGGCCGATGAATTCGCCTTTCGTGAGATCGCAGAAAAACCCGAGTCCGGCCTCGATCGGCGTGCGGGTGGGGGACAGGTCGTTGCCGTTGAGCGGATAGCCCATTTCAAGCCGCAGCGAGTCGCGCGCACCGAGGCCACAGGGCGCGGCACCGGCGGCGAGAAATTTTTCCCAACAGGCGATGCCTTCGTGATTGAGGCAGAAAAACTCGAACCCGTCCTCGCCCGTGTAGCCGGTGCGGCAGACGATGGTGCCGTCGTGGGTGAAGAGGATGCCGTTCCTAGGCGGCAGGGTTTCAGAGGGAAAAACCTTGGCGAAAACTGCCGCCGCCAGCGGACCTTGGATCGCCATGCCTGCCCACTGATCACTTTGGTTGACCAGTTTGACTTGCGGGTCCAGATGCTCCGTCATCCATGCATAATCCGCCTCGATCATCGACGCGTTCACCACGAGGAAGAACGAGTTTTCCCCGGTCCGGTAGGCGATCAGGTCGTCGATCACGCCGCCGTTTTCGTTGAGCATCAGCGTGTATTGCCCCTGGCCGGGGCCGAGCTTGGCGAGGTCGTTGGTGAGCAGTCTATTCAGCAAAGTGACAGGCCCACTAACGAAGAACTGGCCCATGTGGGAAATATCGAAAATCCCGCAGGCAGTGCGCACAGCGGTGTGTTCGGTGATGATCGAAGAATATTGGACCGGCATATTCCAACCGGCGAAGGGGACGAGGCGGGCATTGAGCGCCACATGGGCGGCTTCGAGCGGGGAGTGCTTCAATTCGGAAATCACGGGGCGTGAGCCTGAAAGCGCCGTGGGCGCTTGTCAATACGAGTGAGGCTTGATCGCCGTGGGGTAATCATTCCCCATCATTCCCAACCCCGTTGGGGTTGAATGGCGTTTTGCGAAGTTCCCAGGGTAGGCCGGATACGACCAACCCCGGGCGGTGGGACAGAATCCCTTTGGGATAGAAGATTCACCTACTTGATGCGCGACGGTATGCAGTATTTGCCTCAGCCCATCGCTTTTTCCATCAGCGTGTTCATGCGGGAAACGGTGTCGCGGGCGTCCTCCAGCAGGCCGGCTGCGATCAGCGCGTTGTCCAACAATTGCAGCGCCACCAGTTTTGCCAAATCGGGATTGGAATCCTTGGATTCTGATAGTTTTTTAATCAACGGATGACGTGGGTTGATTTCCAACTCCACCTTGACCTCGTCTTTGAAATTCTCATCCATCGCCTTCATCATCTGGCGCATTTGCGGACTCATGCCGTCCGTGGGGACGAGGGCGATTACCGGACTATCGATCAGGCGTTTGCCACTGGCCACGGCAGTCACCCGGTCACCGAGCTCGGCCTTGAGGAAATCGCAGAGCGCGGTCGTCTGCTCGTCTGTTAGGGAATCTCCTTCCGCTGCATGATCGTCCAGATCCACGCCGCCATGGCGGATGGAGACAAGTTTTTTGCCATCGTATTCCCCTAACGATTCAACCACATATTCATCCACCGCGTCCGTGAAATAGATCACCTCCAGACCACGCGCCTTGAACGCCTCGATGTAGGGACTGCTCTCCACTTGTTCGCGACTGCCGCCGACGAGGTAGTAGATCGAAGCTTGGCCGTCCTTCGCGCGGGAAACATAATCCACGAAACCGCAGAGCGCACCGGATTCCGTTAGAGAAGATTCGAAGCGCAACAACTTCGACAGCGCCACCCGGTTGGCATAATCGGTGGCGATGCCTTCCTTAAAATAGCGGTCGAATTTCAGATAGAAGCTGCGGTATTTCGCGGGATCGGCCTCGGCTTCCTTTTCAAACATTTTAATCACGCGCTTGCTGATGACCGCACCGAGTTTCCTAACCAGGGCGCTGTCCTGCATCGTTTCCCGCGAGATGTTGAGCGGGAGATCCGCGCTATCGACCACGCCTTTCATGAAGCGCAACCACTCCGGCAGCAGGCCTTTCGGGTTCGGGTCGATGAGGACTTTTTTCGAGTAGAGCGCGATGCCGCCCTCGACCTTGCCGAAGCCCATACGTTCGGGGTTTTCGCTTGGGGCGAAGATCAGCGCGTTGATTGCGATCGGCGCGTCCGCGCTGAAATGCAGGCGGTAGGCGGGTTCGTCGAAGGCCTTGCCGGTGAACTGATAGAACGCCTTGTATTCGTCCTCGGAAATTTCCGATTTATTCTTCAACCACAACGCTTCCACCTCGTTGATGCGCTTGCCGTTGAGGAAAATCGGGAAGCCGACGAAGTTGCTATATCTCTCGATGAGATGTTTCAGGCGGGTTTCTTCGGCATACTCTTTGAGATCCTCCTTCAGGTGCATCACGATTTTCACCCCGCGCTCTTGGTCCGGTGAGTCATCGATTTCATAGCCCGTCTTGCCGTCGCTGATCCAGACGAGTCCCTCGCCTTCCTCGCGCCAGCCACGGGTGTGGACCTTCACCTCATCCGCGACCATGAAGGCCGAGTAGAAGCCGACGCCGAACTGGCCGATCATGTTGCCCGGTGTGCTGCCGCTGTCCTGCATGTTTTTGAGAAATGCCTTGGTCCCGGAGTGCGCGATGGTGCCCAGATTTTTCACCAGCTCCTCGCGCGTCATGCCGAGGCCGTGGTCGGTGATGGTCAGCGTTTTAGCCTCCTCATTGGTGGTGATGTGAATTTCCAAAGGCAGCGTCGGCTGATGGATGGACTTTTCCGTGGCCTCGAGGTGGCGGAGTTTTTCCATCGAGTCCGAGGCATTGGAAATCAGCTCGCGGAGGAAAATTTCCTTATCCGTGTAGAGGGAGTGAACCACAAGATCCAGCAGTTGTTGGATCTCGGCTTGGAAGGTGTGTTTTTCGAGGGTCGTTTCGCTCATGATAAAATAGGTTGGATGGTTCGTGAGAACGGCGGGACCATACCCAGCGATGCCCGGCTGTCAAACCGATGGACAGGATCAAGCACGCGGGGTGGAAATTCCAGAGGAAATCCCTCGGGGCTTGCGGGTGCGGCGCATTCCGGCAACCCTCATTCATGAATCATGAGGAGCTGCCGCTGGACCGGCAATTGCGTCAGGAAATCTTATTTGCCCGGGAGCGGGTCTATCGGTTTGGCCAAGCCACGCCATTGGAGCGGCTGGATCTGCCCGGACCCGGTCCGGAAATCTGGGTGAAACGCGAGGATCTCTCGCCGATCAAGGCTTACAAATGGCGCGGAGCCTGCAACCGGATGGCCGTTCTGACACGGGCCGAAGCCGCCCGCGGGGTGGTCACGGCATCCGCTGGAAATCATGCGCAGGGAGTCGCACTGGCAGCCCGTGCGCTGGGCATCCATGCCCGGATTTACATGCCGCGCTCGACGCCCAAGGTAAAGCTATCCGCCGTGATGTTCCATGGTGGCGCGATGGTGGAAATTTTTCTAACGGGCGACAGTTACGACGACGCCGTTGCCGCCGCGCGGGCGGATGAAGCGGCCAGCGGAGCGGTCTATATCCATGCTTACGATGACCTGCAAGTGATGGCGGGCCAGGGGACGCTGGCCGATGAAATCGTGCTCTCGGGCCATGGTCCTTTCGACGCTGCCTACCTCCAGATTGGCGGCGGCGGTATGGCGGCGGGCGTTTCCACCTGGCTAAAAACGTATTGGCCGGACATCGAAATCGTCGGAGTCGAAGGCGTGGGCCAAGCGTCGATGAAAGCCGCTCTAACAGCCGGAAAACCGATCGAACTGGAAAGCGCCGATTTGTTCTGCGACGGCACGGCTGTTAGGAAAGCGGGCGCACTGCCGTTTGAAATTTGCAAAAACACGTTGCGCCGGATCGAGACAGTGACGAATGCCGAAGTCAGCAACGCCATCCGGACGCTCTGGGAAGGGCTGCGCTGCATCTCGGAACCCTCGGGCGCGCTGGGCCTCGCCGCCGTCTTGAAAAACCGTGAGGCCTTGATCGGCAAATGTGTCTTGGTCGTATTGTGCGGCGCGAATATCGACTTTCTCCAACTCGGCCTGATCGCCCAGTCGGTGGGTGCCAGTGGCAAAACCAGCCGCACCCTGCGCGTCCATATTCCGGAGCGGGTCGGGTCGATGCTGAAGCTGCTAGACACTTGCTTCGAGGGACTCGACATCGCCGATTTCCAATACGGCAAAACTGATGAAGCGGAAGCCTGGCCGACCTTCACGATTCAAACGGACGAGCCTGCAGTGTTGGGCGCTTTGCCGTTGAAACTCGATGCCCATGGTTTCGCCTGGCAGGATCTAACGGGTGCAATCGATATCGCCTTCCGTGCGATTCCCCTGCGCGGTGATTTATTGAAAAATCCCGCCTTCCTGCGCTTGGATTTTTACGAACGACCGGGGGCCTTGCACGATTTCCTAGGCCAGCGCATCCGGGGCAACGCGAGTCTCTGTTATTTCAACTACCGCCAATCCGGCGAGCGCATCGGCCGGGCGCTGATCGGTTTGGATTTCCCCTCGCCCTATGAGCGCGACGCCCTGCTGATGACCATACCCAGCCACGGCGAGGGCTACCGGTTGTGTGAAGTGGTGAATGAAGAAACGCGGCAGCGCTTGGTGGGGGCTTAGTGGTCTCCAGCTCAGATTGACGGATGGCCGCGCCGGGTTGTGGTTGCGGCGAGACGCAGCAACCTCGTCCGCACACCCTGTCCGTCACATTGAATTTTACGCGACACTAGAGTCCAAGTTCCCGCTCCATCACCCGGATGAAATCTGCCTCGCCGGAGGGCAGTCCGTGGAGAGCTTTTCGGTCGGAAATCAAGAGCTGGGGCAGGATTTTTTTACCACCGGAAATGGCCACCCAGTCTGCGATGTCAGTCTGAATGACGCGGTCGATCCATGGGTCGCGCAGCGCCGAAGCAAGTTGCACCGCAGGCACCTTCGCTTCAGCGAGCGCCATGGCGGCGGCTTGATCCAGTGGAGGATCGGATAGAAACGCGCGGTGGAGTTCCGGGTAGGCGTCCGGTTTCACGCGCCAGACGGCAAGGGCGATTTTCGCCAGTTCACAACTCGCCGGATGCCCAGCTTCTGTGATCGGCAGCGCCGGATTGCAGGCGTGATTCAAAGGCACTGGCAGCAGCAGCACGCAGAGGTCCGTTGGATGTTTCGCCACCAGTGCTGCTAGATAACCCGCCATTTTCCGGCAGGCCGGACATTGAAAATCGAAGTATTCAACCATCACCCGCAGCGCATCGACGGACCCCAGCCTTGGCAGTGAGGAGACGTCATAGATTTTCCGCCCTTCGTCGAAAGAAATTTTGCGCCCGCTGCCTTCCGCATGGACTCCGCTGGGTTGGGATTTCGGGGCATTCCAAGCAGTGTCGATCCGATGCGTGACCGGCTCCGGGCCGTAAAGTTGGGCCAATGCCAGGCCCAGCGCGGCAGCCGCTCCAGCTTGCAGGCCGTGGCGGAACCGAGCATCCCATTGGGAGAAAATTCCTCCTAACAGCGCAAGTAGGCCCCCCACCCCATGTACCGCCATGCACCATGTGCAGAAGTGATGGAGCAGCAAGGCCTGCACGACGATCAGCCACCCCGCGGAACCCACGATGGCGGCGAAACACAGTCCTTGAAGCCGTTTGAAATCCCCCAGCAACGCAGCGAAAAGCAGGACATAAACCAGCAAACCTAACACCGGAATGGGGATGCCAAAAACCTGCGACCAACGCGATGCAAGGACGTCCGCACAACCACTGCCACCACCGCAGCCCGCAATGCCCCCCGCCGGATCGGAGAGCTTCCAATACAACAACAACCCGTTGAGCAAAAGCCCGCAGAGGGTGAGTGAAAGCAGCGATAGGAGGCGTCGCGTCATGACTTTATCGGATCACAGGAACAGCTTGTGACGGACCTCGGGCGGCACTACAGAAAAAACGGCAGCCCTTTTGTGGACTGCCGTTTTTAAAACCTGGTGGAAACGGGGATCAGATCCCTTTTTTCACGACGTCGGTGAGGAGGTCGATGACGCGGTTGGAGTAGCCCCACTCGTTGTCATACCAACTGATGAGCTTGAAGAACGTGGAGTTCAGCTCGATGGACGAACCGGCATCGAAGATCGACGAACTCTTGTCGTGGATGAAGTCGGTGGATACCACTTCGTCTTCGGTGTAGGCAAGGATGCCCTTGAGGTAAGTTTCCGAGGCGGTTTTGAGGGCGGCTTTGATTTCCTTGAGAGAGGTCGGCTTCACGGTCTTCACGGTGAGATCAACGGCGGAAACGGTCGGAGTTGGCACGCGGAAAGCCATGCCAGTGAGTTTGCCAGCGACTTCCGGGCAGACGAGGGCGACGGCTTTGGCCGCACCGGTGGTCGATGGAATGATGTTGATCGCGGCGCTGCGGCCACCTTTCCAATCCTTCTTGGAAGGACCGTCCACCGTTTTTTGCGTGGCGGTGTAGGAGTGAATGGTGGTCATCAAGCCCTCGGCGATGCCAAACCCTTCCTTGAGAAGCACGTGGACGATCGGCGCAAGGCAGTTGGTGGTGCAGCTTGCGTTAGAAATGATGTGGTGCTTGGCAGGGTCGTAGAGGTTGTCATTGACGCCGACGACGAAGGTCGCGTCCTCGCCCTTGGCCGGTGCGGAGATGATGACCTTCTTGGCACCGGCGGTGATGTGGCCCTTGGCTTTTTCCGCTTCAGTGAAAAGGCCGGTGGATTCGATCACGACCTCGACGCCGAGTTCTTTCCATGGCAGGCCTTCCGGTGAGCGGGCGCTGACGACCTTGATGTCGTGGCCGTTGACGACGATGATGTCGTCCTCTTCGAGTTCAGGTGAGGACTTCTTTGAGGAAACCGTGCCGGTGAAGCGACCCTGAGTGGAGTCATACTTCAGAAGATAAGCAAGGTTGTCAGCAGGAACGATGTCACCGACGGCGACGACGTTGAAGGTGGTTCCGAGGTGGCCTTGTTCGACGAGGGCACGGAAGACAAGGCGGCCTATGCGGCCGAATCCGTTGATGGCGATGGTAGTCATGACTGTGTATGAAATGCAATTGCCGATGCGGCTTTTCCGCCCGACGGCGGGATTGTGCACGCGGATTGCCAAGCGTCAATCTTCGGGGCAAAAAGGGTGGAAAAACCGCCAATTTCGTGAAAAACCGCCAATTTTCCGCACTTCATGGCTGGCGTACGTCGCAATATTCCCGATCCTCACTGACGATACGGAAATCCAGGAGGGCCTCTGAAACGTCAGTCCGGCTGCAAACGAACCTCATGAGGAAGGCTTCGGAGTCCTGAGATTTCGCAGCGTTCATTGGATTGAATCGTTTTCCCTCGATGAGAGGAGTGACCGGAGGAGTGCATCGACCTAAAGGGCGTCGCCGGCCTTCGCTCGCTCGGCGGTTAGAAGGGCGGCCATTTCTTTGACGATGTCGGGATGGGCGGCGGCGACGTTTTTGGTTTCGCCGGGGTCGGTGGCGAGGTCGTAGAGTTGGACATCGGGATCATTGCCGGGTTCGGTGTTAGTCTCAGCGAAGCGTTTCACTCCGGGCCGCTTGGGGATGAATTTCCAAGCACCTTGGCGCAGTGCGATGCCGCCGGAATGCTCGACGAGCTGGGTGCGACCGGTGGCGGAATCGCCTAGCAGGGCGGGCAGGATGTTCTGGCTGTCGGGCGAGGTTTTCGCGTTGAAATCCTTTCCCGTTAGTGCGGCGAAGGTGGCGGGAAAATCGACCTGGCAGATGAGTGCATCTGAAACGCCCGGCTTTACGCGGCCCGGCCAGCGGACGATGAAGGGCACGCGGGTGCCGCCCTCGAAGATACTGTATTTCCCGCCGCGCAGGGGACCGGCAGGGTGGTGGTCGCCAAGTTTTTCCTTCGAGCCGTCGCGGTAGCCGTCATCGACGACGGGTCCATTGTCGCTGCTTAGGATGACCAGGGTGTTTCCCGCGAGGCCGTGTTGTTCCAGGGCGGTTAGAATCGCGCCGACGCACCAGTCGAACTCCATGATGACATCGCCACGTACGCCGAGCTCGCTTTTTCCAGCGAAGCGTGCGTGTGGCTGGCGTGGGACGTGGATGTCGTGAGTAGAAAAATAGAGGAAGAAGGGTGTCGCCTGGTTTTGGGTGATGAATTCCTCGGCTTTTTTCACATAGGTGTCGGCCATGTCCTGGTCCGACCAGCGCGCGGCCTTGCCGCCGCTCATATAGCCGATGCGGCTGACGCCATTGACGATGGTCTGGTCGTGTCCGTGGCTCGGCTGCACGCGGAGCAGCTCGGGATGGTCCTTGCCGGTGGGTTCTTCGCCGATGTATTCGCTGAAGCTGACTTTAATCGGATTTGACGGATCGAGACCGACGACGCGGTGGTTTTCTACATACACGCAAGGCACGCGATCGCCGGTGGCGGGCATGAGGAAACAGGAGTCAAATCCGAGTTCGAGCGGGCCGGGTTTGATGTCCCCATTCCAATCCAGCCCGCCGCGACCGAGTCCGAGGTGCCACTTGCCAATGATGCCAGTCTTGTAGCCTGCATCGTGTAAAACCGTGGCCATGGTGGTGCGGCCCGGCTCGATGATGAGCGCGGCTTCGCCCGGCAGAACGCCGGTGCCTTTTTTCCGGAAGGCATACTCACCGGTGAGCATGGTGTAGCGGGACGGCGTGCAGGTGGAGGCGGCGCAGTGGGCATCGGTGAAGCGTAGGCCCGCTTTCGCTAGGCGGTCGATGTTAGGTGTCGGCACGCGCGTCGCACCGTAACAGCCGGTGTCGCCGTAGCCGAGGTCGTCGGCGTAGAGGATGACGATGTTAGGCCGGTCGGTCGCTTTCGCAATGCCGCAGCAAAGTGCGAACGCGGCGGGCAGGAAGAATTTCAACTGACGGATGGATGAGTGGGTCATTTTGTGTAGGGGACTGTGCCGTTCGCGTCCACATGGTAGCCGCGCTGGCGGATGTATTCGGCGCTTGGAAGAAAGGCGTCGTTGTTAGCCTTGAGCTTGCGGTTGAGCTGTGCGTCGAGGTCGGCCTGAAGAGTGGCATGGTCCGGTTCGTTGACGAGATTGTGTTGCTGATAGGGATCAGTGACATTATCAAACAACAGCCATGGTCCGGTTAGATCGCGGACGTAAGTGTAATGGTCGGTGCGCAGGCCACGGTATTCCCGACCACCGTTGCTCCGTATGAATTGGCCGAAGGGGGCCACACAGGTAATAATGGTCGTGGTGTCGGTGTTGGGACTTGGGCCGCCGCGCAAGTGACCGCTGTAGTCCAGCCCCTCGACGCTGTGCGGGACGGCGACACCGGATAGACCGAGCAGTGTGGGCATGAGGTCTTCCGAATTGATCGGCGCGGCGAGATCACGGGCGGATTTCCCCAAGCCCGCAGGCCAGCGGATAAGCATGGGGACGCGGGCGGATTCCTCGTAGGGGCGCTGCTTTTTCCACTGGCCTTGTGAGCCGAGCATGTCGCCGTGGTCGGCGGTGAAAACGAAGATCGTGTTTTCCGCGAGGCCGCTTTCACGCAGCGTTGTTAGGAATTCACTCATCGCATCATCGAGTGCCGTGCAGTGGGCATAGTAGCCGGCGAGGTCCTTGCGGGCTTGGGCCTCGACGGATGCGGGCACGTTGGGTCGCAGGGTGAGTTTCGCCGGATCATAAAGTGCGCGGTATTTCGCTGGCGCGGTCATGTAGGGATCGTGCGGCGGTCCCCAGGCGAGCCAGAGCAGGAAGGGTTTCCCCACCTTCGCCCGTTCGCGCAGGTAGGCGCAGGCGTCACGCGTCTGGTCGAGCGCATCGTAGCCAGTCCAGTGGAGCTTGTCCGCAGTGTCGCCGTAGTAGGGCGACTCATTGTATTCGTGCGTGCATTCGAGCACTTTCCAATAGTCGAAGCCCTGCCGCCGTGGAGGCGGGATGAAGACCGAGCGGCCATGGCCGTCGATGTGCCACTTGCCAATCGCGGCGGTGTCGTAGCCAGCGGCCTTGAGTACCTTCGGCAAGGTAACTGCGGCGGGATCGAGCGGTACGTCGTTGAGAAAAACTCCGTGGGTCAGCGGGCGCTGGCCGGTGAGCAGCGAGGCGCGTGTGGGTGAGCAGACTGGCATTCCCGCGACGGCATTGACGAAACGCACGCTCTCACCCGCGAGGTGGTCGAAATTCGGCGTCCGCACATTGGGATCACCTGCAAATCCGAATGCCTGTTGCCGCCACTGATCGGCGATCACGACGATGATGTTCGGCTTTGACGATTCGGCAAAACTGGTGGCGCATAGCAGAGCGCCGATGGTGATGATGGTTTTCATTGTTCTTTTTTGTTAGCACCCTTCGCTTTCGCTCCGGGATAAGGTTTGACGTGAGCGCGTGCCGCCCATGCCTCCCATTTTGCGGCGAGGTCTTTGGCGGTTTCCGGATGGGCGGCGGTGAGGTCGTTGGCCTCCGTGCGATCCTTGCTCATGTCATAGAGTTCCCAGGGCGAGTTTTTTCCGGCACGCACCAATTTCCAATCGCCCGCGCGCACGGCAGCGTTGCCTTCATGCTCCCAGAACAACGCGTCCCGCTCGAATTTTTTATTAGAAAATGCAGGGACCAGACTGCGGCCTTCCATCGGAAGGATGGCATTGCCGTTGCGCTCAGTCGGATAGTTCGCGCCGCTCACCGCGACGCAAGTCGCCATGATGTCGATGACGTGGCCGGGCTGCTGGCGCAGTTCGTTTTTTGCCGCAATGCCCGCCGGCCAGTGGGCGATGAGCGGCGTCGCGATGCCACCTTCGTGGTTGAAATGCTTGTAACGGCGGAATGGCGTGTTTTCTAACATTGCCCAGGATTGGCCGCAATAAACGTCCGATTTAGCAGAACCCGGCGGCAGGCCATCGAGCCTACCATCGGGACCGCTCTCGGCATTGCCGCCGTTGTCGCTCATGAAGAGAATGAGCGTGTTGTCGAGCTGGCCGCGTTGTTTCAGCCCCGCTACCAGCACGCCGATGCTCTTGTCCATGTGGGCCACGCAGGCGGCGTAGATGGCCATGATTTGATCGAAGTGATCCTTTCGTTCCGCGCTCAGGCTGTCCCATGCTTGGATCAAATCCGGGCGTGGTGCGAGCGGCCAAGCCTTGTCCACGACGCCGAGTTCTAACTGTTTCGCGTGGCGTTGGGTGCGCAACGCATCCCAGCCAGCTTGGTATTTTCCCCGGAATTGCGCGATCTCAGCTTGCGGTGCCTGCAAGGGAAAATGCGGGGCGTTGTGGGCCAGATAGAGAAAAAACGGTTTCTTTACGGTGAGTGCCTCGTCGATGAAACGCAGGCCGTAGTCGGTCCAAAGATCGGTGCTATACCAATCCTTCGGCAACGCGGGATCGTCATTTGCCAACTTCTTTCCATTGAGCCACAGTTCGCTGCGGGCGGAGTCGGCATAATAAAATCCGCCGGCCGGTGCGTTCAGACTGCGATCGAAGCCCCGGTTCCACGGAGTTACGCCCTGATTCTGGCCGACGTGCCACTTGCCGGTCATCGCCGTGAAATAACCGCCGCCTTGCAGGACCTCCCCGAGGGTGACGCATGAGTCATTGAGTCGTCCGCGATAGCCGGGTTGATTATCGTCCTCCACCATGTGACCGACGCCGGTCTGATGGGAATATAAGCCTGTTAGTAAAGCGGCCCGGGTTGGACAACAACGGCCGGTGTTGTAGAATTGCGTGAAACGCAGACCGTCAGCCGCCAGCGAGTCGAGATTAGGCGTCGGGATTTCACCGCCGTAACAGCCAATGTCCGAGAAGCCCATGTCGTCCACGAGGATGACGATGATGTTTGGTTTTTCGGCCGCGTGTGAGGGCAGGACTAACAGGGGCAGGCTGGCGATGAGGAGGAGGTGGATTTTCATGGGACCGATAAAAGGGTGAACGCTGCGACAGCCACCCGCATTTCATCCAAGATCCGTCATGCTGAGAGTACGAACCTGCGGCGGCAATCCAATTCCCCACATTCCAGTCGATGTTCCAAAAAAGTCACCATCCCGGATTTGCCCGGAAATTACAGATGTTACACAGTCCTTAAGTAGTTCGCCCCCATTGAAAACACGCCGATTGTGGCCGTGGGGCGGGCTACGGCAAACCAACAAAACAACACGATGAAGCCCTTGCTGAAAGGCCGGAACGCCTCGCATCCGGGTCGCTGGCACGGGGGCTGCTATTCCCCATGACGTCACCCATACCACTATTATGAATATAAACGAACATCACACGCCCTACCCCGACATGTCTAGTGTGCCGTCCGAGTTGTCCTTCACGGACGTCTGGGACGGCGAAGCTGTGTCGGGACTCATTCGCTCCAAATGCGATCATGGAGAAACTCCCGCCTTCCTCTTTTTGGGGAAAAAGGAAGCTCTCCTACTCAAGGAACACCTCGCGCAAACCTTCGGGGAAGAAGCTGTCGTGACCCTTCACGGCACCTACTACATGGGCCTCGACGTCGTTACCATCGACTGCGAGAGCTTCCTCAACACGGGGGGGCGCAAGACGATCCGCACATTACAAGACCCAATGGCGCGCCGTCCCGCATGGCGCGACCGTGAAGTGGATGCGCTCTGGCAGTTTCGCATCTGACGGCATCTTGCGACACCCGCTCTTCCTCAACGCAGGGGGAGCGGGCGTCCCAAGACCTTCAGCCGAACCTGCCAAAACATCCGGCTTCAGCTAAAAGGCTTCCTTGCACGAGGGAGCCTTTTTTGCGCCTGGATGATGAGGCTTGCGAAGCTCTGCTTGAAACCTGCGGGCAAGTTGCCCACCTTCCCTCCAATCCCCATGCTCGCCTTCTCCTCATGCTGGAACAACAGCCGCCACACCGACGGCGAGGCGATGATTGAGGAAATCGTCGATTTGGGATTTCCCAACATCGAGCTGTCCCACGGCATGACCATCGCAAAACTGCCAGGCATTCAGAAAGCCTATCAGCGCGGCTTGTTCACCTGCTCGGGGGTTCATAACTATTTCCCTTCCCCGGTCGAGGTCATGATCGACGCCCCGGACGCTTACGAATTCACCTCGCACCGACCCTTCGACCGGCAGCGTGCTCTGGATATGACCTTTCGCACGCTCGATCTGGCCGCTGAATTCCAAGCGCGTTATCTCGTCCTCCACATGGGTTCGGTGCCGATGAACCCGAAAAAATGGACCAAGCCCCTGACACAGCAGGTCGCCGACGGCTGCCAGCATGAGGCGGACTACGTGAAGTCCAAAATCGCGTTCGTGAAGAAGCGGGAAAAAACCGGTCCGCTCTATTTCCACCGGGCCATCGAGGCGCTCGAAAAAATCGCCACACGGGCGGCGGAAGTCGGGGTCATGCTTGCGGTCGAATCACGCTCCCGCTTCGAGGACATGCCGACCGAGCGCGAGATGCTCGTCCTGCAAGCGCACTTCGCCGACCAGCCGTGGGTCGGGTATTGGCACGACTTCGGTCACGTCCAGCTCAAGCACAATCTCGGCTTGCTCGATCATCAGGAGTGGCTGGAAAAAATTTCTCCCCACCTCATCGGCGCACATGTTCACGATGTCCAATGGCCGGCCCGCGACCACCGCACGCCGTTCAGTGGCACCTTGGATTTCGCGGCTCTGCTAAAGTTTTTCCCGTCGCACTGCCCCTTGGTCTGGGAACTGAGTCCGACCCGCGAGGCGACGGAAATTCGCTACGCCCTGAGCCATTGGCAAAACCAATTCCCGGAACGCTGCTGATCGAAGGGCGTGCGCTCCGACCCGTTAAATCAATGTGCGCCTGTTAGGTAAGGGAACCTTGAAAAATCCAGCCCATGTGAACCTGCAAAATGGCCTCAAAATCCAGCGTTCTTCACATTCTTTAAGCAGCTCTTATAATTTGGTCGTATTACAAATCACCATAAATTTAGTTTAAATTATCTGTAACTCATTGGTTTTAATAATTTTAGAAATCGCACCGCGGGTGTCCAAAAACAGAAATTTCGGATTTCTTGATACCCATGGCGACGCTGGCTAGTTTTCGAGCCTCCCCCCATGAAAACAACCAAACTACTGACAATTGCAGTAGCGTTCTCAGCCGCCTTTGCGACATTGAACGCCCACGGCCAGAACCTAACCGCGACTCTGAACGGCATCAGCCCCGGTCTCACCATCACCGGCACCATCGATAATGGCAGCTTCATCCAAGGCTACCCGACCGGTGTGATGAACTTCACCAGTTCTAGCGGAACCAACTTCGGCGCGTTCTGCGTCGATCCGCATCAGGATCTCAGCTACGGCGAGACTCTGGTCTATCAAACCCAGAACCCCATCACGCTAGCCAATTCGAATTCAATCGCCCGCTTGGTCGGTGGTTATCTTGCCTCAGCCCAAACCGACCGGGATGCCTCTGCGGTGCAGTGGGCTATCTGGGAAGTTACCAGCGAGACCCTCAAAGCGCCATCTCTCAACGACGGCAATATCAGGATCATCAGCCAAACCAGCCCGACCGCTGCATTGGCCAATCAATACTTGGCGAATATTAACTCCTACACGCCAGCGACATTGACCTATCTCACAAACAGTACCCGCCAAGATGTGGTGACATGGAATGTCGTTCCCGAGCCAACTTCCGTTGGATTGGCTGCACTCTCGAGCTTGCTCCTGTTGCGCCGCCGCCGTTGATTGCTGACGTCCTGCGTTGGAGTTTTAATCAATTTTCAAGGGCATAAAAAAGCACGCGTTGGAGATCCCCCCGGATCTCTCAACGCGCGCTTTTTTCTAAACCACTCGGCTTGGGCCATGATCGGTTGACTTCCCCCCGGAGATCAATTCAATGCAAATGCGGCTTAGCTTTTTGGCTGATGTCCCGAGGGGCCGTAGCACTCTCAGAACGAGATCAAATTACCTGAAATTCAGGATAACGAAAGCACTTTCATGTCCCGAAATCGGCCAGTGACTCCCAAAATCGGACATTGAGCCTCTAAAGATCGCCTAACAACCCCTTCAGCCCACCAAAAAAGTTTTCGAGTTCATCGCTGCTGGGTTCCGCCCCGAGGATGTCGTCGTAAGTGGTGTGGTTAAGAAATTCATCATCGAGCTCACCAATGAACGAGCTCGGTTGACAGCCGGTTTCCTGCCCCCATTTGATGCGGGTCGCGCAATAAGTTAGGGTGAGCTGGTCCTTGGCGCGGGTGATGCCGACGTATAACAGCCGCCGCTCCTCGTCCTTGGTGCCCTCCGCGATGCTGCGGGTATGGGGCAGCACGCCCTCCTCAAGGCCGACGAGGAAAACGATGGGAAATTCTAGGCCTTTCGACGCGTGTAGGGTGATAAGAGTTGCTCCCTGTTTTTTCTCCAAATCCTCATCCTCGCGATCCGAAGCCAGCGCGCTGTGATCGAGAAAGGACTGGAGGTTTTTACCTTTTTCGCAGTGCTTGCGGAGGCTGTCGATGACGCTGAAAATGCCTTCACCCCGCTGCTGGCGTTCGCTTTCGGTCTTGCACGCCCGCTCGATCCAGGGCAGGTAGTCGATTCCCTTGATGAGCGAGCCGAGCACGTCGGCAGGGTTTTCCCGGGCGATTTCTATCCGGTTTTTTGCCCCGGCGATGGTGGCGACGAACTCCTGCACGGCATTCGCGGACTTGGTGCCTAACTGATCGGTGAAATTCGGATCGCAGAGCGCCTGCCAGACCGACTCGTGGTGTTCGCGGCTCCAGTCGGTGGCAAGCACGGCCGTGGCTTGGCCGATGCCACGGTTCGGCGCGTTGAGGATGCGGAGCAACGGCACATCGGCGTCCGGCGAGGCGAGAAGCTGGGCGTAGGCCAGCACATCACGGACCTCACGACGGTCGTAGAAACTCTGCGCCCCGACCATCCGATAGGGAATTTTCCGCTCGCGCATGGCCAGTTCCAGTTTCCGGCTTTGGCCATTGGTGCGGAACAAAATCGCGAAGTCTTCCCACTCGCGACCGACCGCGCCTTTCTCTGCCATGATTTCCTCCGCGATGAATTCCGCCTCCTGATCGTCGCCCGGCATTGCCACAATACGGACCGGATCGCCGCCCTTGCGGGTGGGGCGGAGGATTTTCTCGCGGCGGCCGAGATTGTGGCGGATCAGGCTGTTAGCCGTGTGCAAAACGGCCTGCGTGGAACGGTAGTTTTCCTCCAGACGGATGATCTTCGGATTGGGGAAAAATTTCTCGAACTGAAGGATGTTCGCCACCTCCGCGCCCCGCCAACCGTAGATCGACTGGTCGTCATCGCCGACGACGCAGACGTGATAGGGCGCACCGACGAGCTGTTGAAGAAGCTGCATCTGGAGGGCGTTGGTATCCTGAAATTCATCCACCGTGACACGGGTGAAGCGCTCGCGAAAGTGGTCCCGGACATCGGCGTGCTCGCGCAGAATTTGCTCGGCGAGCAACAACAGATCGTCGAAATCCACGGCATTCTGCGCCCGGAGCTCGTTCTGATAGGCGACGGCGAGCGTGGCGAAGAAGTCGTCTTGGAGGGCAGCGGGGTCGATGCCCTTGTTTTTCGCTTTGGAAATTTCCGAGAGCACCGTATCCGGCTTCACCTTCTCGTCGGTGCCGCCCTTGCGGACGAGGAGCTGTTTCATCAGTCCGACCTGATCCGAGTGGGAACAGATCGAGAAATTTTTCTTATAGCCGAGCTTGTCGATGCCACCGCGCAGGATGCGGACGCAGAGCGAGTGGAAGGTGCAAACGGTCATCGCTTCCGCCGCTTTTTTGGAAACCATGCCGCCAATCCGCTCGCGCATTTCGCTGGCCGCCTTGTTGGTGAAGGTCACGGCCAAAATCTCGGACGGCGGGATGCGTTTTTCCAACATGTGGACGATTCGGCAGGTGACAGTGCGGGTTTTGCCCGTACCGGCACCGGCAAGCAGCATGACCGGGCCGTCAAGTGCGCCCACGGCTTCGCGCTGGGCTTGGTTCAGGGAGTCGAATGAAAACGAGGAAGCCATCGGCGGGCGGATGGAAGCGGGGAGGCGCGGAAGTAGCGAGCGCCGAGTTGGCGGAAGTCACAATAAACATCGCCCGAAAAAATGGATACTTTTGGCTTGCCAAGAGGTCGCTCATCCCTAGTTTGCCCGTCCCATGCCAAGAGTCGGAGGAAAAGCAAAAACACGGAAAGCCGTTGCCAAGCGTTTCAAAGTCACGGGGACAGGGAAAATTCTACGTCGGAAACAAGGGGCTCGCCACTTGTTGCAAGGCAAGAACAGCAAGCGCAAGCGTCGTCTTGGGCAAGCCGCTCTCGTCTCCGATGCTGACCTTAGAAACGTCAGAGAGAATCTTCCTTTTTCCCATCGCTGAGAAACCTGAAACAACCAAACTACGCCCCCGTCCGCGAATCGGACGGCCTTTACCCAGCCTGATCCCGCGAGGGAGACACGAACAGTCGAGACTGTGGAAGGAAATGAAATCAACGGTCTGTTCAAACTGAAATAAAGAAAAATGCCACGTGCCACTAATTCACCGGCCAGTCGCGCCCGCCGCAAGCGGACGCTGCTTCGTGCCAAGGGTTTCCGCGGTTTCCGCTCGAAGCTCTTCCGTTACGCCAAGGACGCTGTCCGCAAGGCGATGACCTATGAGTATCGGGACCGCAAGCGTCGTAAAGGTCAATTCCGCCGTCTGTGGACGCAGCGTATCAACGCCGCCTGCCGCAACGAGGACATGACCTATTCGCGCTTCATCGAGGGTCTCAAAGCCGCCGGTATCGAAGCCGACCGCAAGATCCTCTCGGATCTCGCCGTCAACGATGCCGCAGCCTTCTCAGCCATCATCGCCCAAGCGAAGAAAGCTCTCGAAGGGAAACACGCAACGAAAGCCGCCTAAGCTGCAAAACCGAAACCATCATCACCGCCGTCCGGTTCATCCGGGCGGCGGTTTTTTATTTGGTGAAAATCAGCTTCATCCGCAAATTCATTTCTTACCGAAAGAACTCCCGCCCCCGAACCGTTTCTCCACTCCCATGAAAAAGCTCCCGATCCTCCTCACCCTGGCCGCCAGCACCACCCTCGTCCTCGCTGGCGAAAAGCAACTCTTCAACGGCAAAGACCTAACCGGCTGGAAAGGCCAGCCCGAATTCTGGAGTGTGCAAGACGGTGCCATCACCGGCCACACCACCAAAGAAACCCCCGCCAAGGAAAACACCTTCCTCATCTGGGACGGCGAGGCCGGCGACTTCGAACTCCATTTCATGTATAAAATCGTCGATGCCAACGGCAAGTCAGATGCCTTCGGCAACTCCGGCGTCCAATACCGCAGCAAGGTTGTGAAACCCGAATACTCCGTACTTTCCGGCTACCAGGCAGACTTCGAGTGCGGCAAAACCTACAGCGGCATTCTTTACGAGGAAAAAGCCCGCGGCATCCTCGCCCAGCGCGGCCAAAAAGTCGTCATCCACGAGGGCGACAATCCCAAAAAACCCAAACTCGAAGTCACCGGTGAACTCGGCAAATCCGCTGACATCCAAGCCGCCATCCATCCCGCAGAATGGAACGAATACGTCATCATCGCCAAGGGCAACCACCTCCAGCATTTCATCAATGGCAAGCAAACCATCGACGTCACCGATGAAACCGCCGCAGGAGCCAAGACCGGCGTGATCGGCCTCCAGCTCCACGCAGGCCAGCCGATGACCGTTCAGTTCAAGGACATCGTGCTGAAAACCGACAACTAATTCCCGCCCACTCAAATGGGGAAAAAGAACCGCGAATGAACGCGAATGAACGCGAATCTGGAATGATTCATCCACCCGCTTTTCAAAATTCCATTCGTGACCATTCGTGTGAATTAGTGGTTCAATTTTTCTAAGAAATCATGCTCCGTTCCCTTCGCCTGCTCGCGGTGTCCGTCCTGCTCGCGACCCCGCTTCACGCCGCAGGCGGAGGCGCGGCGGCCTATCTGAAAAAGCCCGATGCCTGGTTCGCCACGCCCGAAGCGAAATCCGTTGCCACCGCCATTCTCTCCTATCAGTCCGACCTCGGCGGTTGGCCGAAGAACACGGTCACCGTTGACAAACCCTACACTGGCGACCGCAACGAGCTTCATCCCACCTTCGACAACGGCGCCACCACCGACGAACTCCGCTTCCTCGCCCGTTCCTTCAACGCCACCCAGGACGAGACCCAGCGCAAAGCCTTCGCCCGTGGTCTCGACTACATCCTCCGCGCCCAATACCCCAACGGCGGCTGGCCCCAATACATCCCGCTCAGTAAGCAATACCACCGCCACATCACCTTCAACGATGACGCAATGGTTCGCGTCATGGGATGCATCCGCGAAGTCCACGACCGCGATACCTACGCCTTCGTCCCCGCAAAAGACCGCCAAGTCGCCATCGCCGCCTTCCAGAAAGGCATCGCCTGCATCCTCAAATGCCAGATCCTCGTCAACGGCCAGCCCACCGTCTGGTGCGCCCAACACGATGAGGTCACCCTCATGCCCGCCGATGCGCGGGCCTTCGAACTCGCCTCCTTCAGCGGCTCCGAATCCGTCGGCATCACCCGCCTCCTCATGAGTTTGGAAAAGCCAACGCCAGAAATCATCAAAGCCGTCGAAGGCGCGATCGCCTGGTTCCAGTCCTCCAAAATCACCGGCATCCGCATCGATTCCAAGCCCGACCCCAAGTCCCCCAAAGGCAGCGATAAAATCGTCGTCCCCGACCCGAACGCCCCCGCGCTCTGGGCCAGATTCTACGACCTCAAAACCGGCAAACCCTTCTTCTGCGACCGCGACGGCATCCCCAAACCCAACCTCGCCGACATCGGCTACGAACGCCGCAACGGCTACTCCTGGTACGGCAACTACGCCGCCAAACTCTTGGAAAAGGACTATCCCGAGTGGCAGAGGCGAGTGAGGTGATCTATCGGAAAATTGCTTATAGCAAACGGTCTATGTTTTGCGTTGCGTCGCTTGGGTTGCTGTCGATCATCGCAGGCGTCTGATGCAATTCTTGAAACGCCATCCTTTCCCAGTGCTTGCGCGGTTCGAGCGGGTGGTGGCGGTGTCATTTGCATTTCCCGAATCCTCGTTGAGCACGCTAGTCCCAGAGGGATTGGAACTCGATGTTTATGAGGGCCTCGGCTTTGTGACTGCGGCGCTGGTGTGGACACGCCACTTGCGGCCTGCGGGTTTTCCGGAGTTTATGGGCCAGGATTTCTTTTTAGCAGGCTATCGGATTTTCACCCGGTTGCGCGATGACTCGGGGCGCAGACTGCGGGGGCTGAGAATCTTGCGCAGCGAGACGGATAAACACCGGATGGTGTTATCGGGAAATCTGGTGACCAGTTACAATTATCGCCATGTGAAACTGATGATCGAGAAATCCGGGCCCGAGACGCGGGTTCTGACATCATTGGCCGATGGCAGTCCGACCCTTGATCTAACCTTCGATGCGGATACTGAAAATGTACCGTTGCCGGCGGGCTCCCCCTTTCCCGATTGGCGGACGGCAAGGCGCTTTGCGGGACCGATGCCATTCACTTTCAATCCTGAGGCTGACGGTTCGTTCGTGGTGATCGAAGGCAGCCGTGAGGAGTGGGTGCCGCGGCCGATTGTTGTGAAGAATTGGCACGTTAGCCTGTTTGATGAACTGCCTTTATGTAAAGTTAAGCCGATCCTCGCGAATGCGTTCATCGTGGAAAATGTTGCCTATCGCTGGAGTAGCGGCCGCATCGTTAAACCCGGAGGTATCATGTGAAACCGCGCGGAAAATGGCAAGGGATGTGGACCATCGTTCGGCTAAACTGGCCATTTTATGCGCTTGCGTTAATGCTTTTGATCACTGCGCTTTTGGGAGTTTTATGGATGGAATCGCCGTTGATAAAGTGGGGATGCGGACTCAGCTTGGCGGGAGCGATCTACTTTCTGTTCGTGTCGTTAGCGGTGTCTCATTTGGTTTATGATTGCTCGGATCTTTATCGTTGGGAGTGGCTGGAACGGGCGCTGCGTGGGGCGAATCGCGACCGGATGATCCTCTGTCATTCGGGATTTGATGAAACCTCACAGGAGTTACGGGATAGGTTGGGTGATGCCGTGTGGGTGGTGCTGGATCATTACGACGAGTCACAAATGACTGAAGCGTCGATTCGGCGGGCGCGGAAAATATTTCCTCCCACAGTGGGCACGAGAGCCTGTCCGTTTAATCGATGGCCGATAGAACCGGATTCCGTGGATGTGGTTTTCGGACTGTTAGCGATCCACGAACTGAGAAGTGAAGTAGAGCGGAGCGCATGGTTTACCGAGGCAAAACGCTGTCTAAAGCCCGGCGGACGCGTGCTGCTGGCAGAACACACGCGGGACTTGGCGAACTTTCTCGCATTCGGTCCGGGCTTCGTGCATTTCCATTCATGTGAAAGCTGGCGCAGATGCTGGGAGCACGCCGGATTTCATTCCATCGATGAATTCCAAGTGACCCCATGGGTGCGAATTTTCGCAATCGCCATACCATGATAGAAATTCTCTCGCTGCTGTTACGGATCGCCGGTGCGGGCTTGATCCTGCTCGCGGTTTTGCATGTCCCGATTGGCAGGCATTTGAAATGGAGCCAGGACGTCAAACGATTGACCCCGGTGAATGCATCAATTTTCCACGTTCACACGTTTTTCATCTGTCTCGTGTTGGTAATGATGGGGCTACCGAGTTTAGTGGATCCAAAAATTTTTCTCGAAAAATCAAGAGCAGGGAATTGGCTCGCTTGGTCGATCGCATCATTTTGGGCGATTCGGCTATATTTCCAATGGTTTGTCTATCAGGCGGATCTCTGGCGTGGCAAACGATTAGAAACTGTGGTACATTGGTGGTTCACCTTCGTGTGGTTGGGGCTAGCCGCACTCTTCGCCACCTGCGGCATGTGGCAGGCGGGATGGTTGGTCAGCCCATGAATTTTTGATGCTTCGGCAAGATTGCCCAATACCAGATAATCGAGAAAAACGCGAGATTGAGCACCACCATGCCCGGTGCCGAGATTAACAAATCCTTGGCTAGGAGAATTTCCAATGCGTTCATTGAGATAATCGCGAGTGTCTGCACCAGCGCACATGATCGTCGCTGGCGTCCGCTGAAAACCCATATTCCTAGCGACATTTCCATCACCCCGATGAACAACGTGGCTCTATCGGCTATTCCCTCGCCCAAGATTCTTCCTACGATTAAGCGGTGGCGGGGGATGCCATTGCAAATCTTGCTATACAGCCCGTGAAATACCCACACGCAACCGATGAGGATTCCAAGGATCGTTCGGAATTTCGAGGATCGGATAAAGGCAGGCATCGGTATCTGGGGCGCATTCATTTCGTCAGGATCAGCTTGGTGCCGGCGATGAGGAGGACGAGGGCGAGCAGGCGCTTGATGAGGGTGTGGTCGAATTTCCGGCTGCCGAAGTAGGAGCCTGCGGTGCCGCCGATGATGGCGGCGAGGGCGAGGGTGATGGCGAAGGTGGGGAAGTGTTGGGTGCTGCTGAGAATGCCGAGCAGGCCGGAGGCGGAGTTGACGAGGATGAAGAGGGCGGAGACGGCGGCCGCGTTTTTGGCGGTGGCCCAGTGTTTGGATAGCAGCAGGGGCGTTAGAAAGATGCCACCGCCGGTGCCGGTGAGCCCGGAAAGCAGGCCGAGGCCTGCGCCGAGGGTGATGGCGACGGGTGGTCGTGGCTCGGATTTCACGGAGTCGTCGGCGGGCTTGAGGAGAAAACGTGCGGCGGAAATGAGGAGGACGAGGCCGACGAGGATTTTGAAAATGTGGGTGGGCAGATTGAGGTAACCGCCGACAAAGGCCATGGGGATGGCGAGCACGGCGAAGGGCCAGAAGAGTTTCCAGGAGAAATGCCCGGCGCTCCAGAATTGCCAAGTGCCGATGCTGGCGACGAGGATATTGAGGACGAGCGCGGTGGGTTTGATATCGGCGGGAGCGAGGCTGAAAAGCGTCATCACGGCGATGTAGCCTGAGGCTCCGGCATGGCCGACGCAGGAGTAGAGAAACGCCACGAAGAGGATGGCGAGCGTGAGATAGGGGAGTTGCTCGGGCGACATCGGTGGATGGGCGTGGTGAGCAATTTCAATGCCGCGTGCGGATCTCGGTTTGCAGTTGCTCCACCTTTTTCATGAGGTCGAGCATGAGGCGTATGCCTGCTAGATTCATCTCGCAGATGCTGCGGAGGTGTTCGATGCGGCTGAGGGTGAGGAGGGCATCATCATTGAATTCGTCAGAGTCGCCGTGCGGCTGGATGAGGCCGATTTCCTGATAGTGCAGGATGGTTTGCGATGAAATGCCGGTGAGCTGCGCGACGATTTCCAACTGATAGGTGGCATCGGCGTCCGGCTCGTAGAGTGGAGGATCGTCGTTCATCAGGCGGATGGATAGCGGGGGTTGAAGGACGAGGCAGCACGGAGTTTTTCCCAGAGTGCGCGTTCCTCGTCGTTGACTTTAGCGGGTAGGTGGACGGTGAGAGTGGCGTAGAAATCGCCGCGCTCGCCGGTTTTCCCCTTGGGCAGGCCGCGGCTGCGGACGCGGAGTTGCTGGCCGTTTTCGCTACCGGCGGGGACGCGGAGTTTGATGGCACCATCGAGGGTGGGGACGCTGAGTTCCGCGCCGAGCACGGCTTCCCAGGGTGCGACATCGAGCTCGAAATAGAGATCGTGGCCCTCGGTGTGGAAATCTGGATGGGCGGCGTGGCGGACGCGCAGGTAAAGATTGCCAGCGGGAGCACCACCAGAGCCGGGTGCACCTTGGTCTGGGACGCGGATGCGTTTGCCATCGGTGACGCCCAGCGGGATGCGGACTTGGAACGTGTGGGTGGTGGATTTGCCGGTGAGCGGATCGGTGGTTTGGAGGGAAATGGGGCGGACGGAGCCGTGCATGATATCCTCTAACGTGACGAGGATGTCGCCCTCGATATCGCCGCCTTTTCGCCCGCGTTCCGGGGCGGCATGGCGACTGGCTCCGCTGAAGTATTGCTCGAAAAAATCGCTGAAACCGGTGCCGCCGAAGTTGAATTCCTGACCCATATCCGGTGCTCCTCCCGGCCTGCGGGACGGTTGTGGGTTCTGCCAATTCTCACCGAGTTCGTCGTATTTTTTTCGTTTTTCAGGATCACTGAGGACTTCGTTGGCCTCGTTGATTTCCTTGAATTTCGTCTCGGCGGATTTTTTGTCCTTGGCGACGTCGGGGTGATGCACGCGGGCCAATTTGCGGAACGCCTTCTTGATGTCGGCGGTGTTGGCATCGCGCGGGACGCCGAGGGTCTGATAGTAATCTTTGAATGCGGCGGACATGGTGGAGCGGCTCTTGCGACGCTTGGAAATAAGCCAGATGGGAGCGGGTGTCCAGACCGCAAGCGGACTCAGAAGGAGGAAATTCCGCGCGCCGGTGGCTTGGATTTCCGCAACATGCGGCGCATGAAAATCGCGACAAGAACAAGCACCAGAGTCACGACGAGGAGCAGCCACGCAGGCAGTGGCAGCCGGGATTTGAAATGGAGGGTGAATGGCGTCGAGATCGCGTCGGTCAGCGGCACTTCCCAAATCAAGGTCCGCCCGCCGTCCTCGATGCGGGTGGCGTTGCTCTCCACCGTGGGCTCGGGCAGATGGATGATGTAAGTTAGATTTCGCCCCGCGAAGCTGGACGCGGGCATGAAGAACGCTCCCGGCAAGGCCTTGCCTGCGGCGATCGTCCGGGAAAAATCGACGGTCCGGCCCGCGAGGTTCACATTCACCTCGCCCGCCAACTCGCTGGCTGCGGCCGGGAGTTTTGCAAGTGAATCGCCCTTGGTCACTTCCTTGAGCGCGAGTGCCGAGGCGAAGTTCGCAATGACATGGATCGTGAGTCGGTCGTTAGACTCGGTTAGGTCATAGCCGAATGCGGTGAGGCTCGGTGTGCGCTGTGAAAAATCCTGAAGCATTCGAGTCAATCCCATCCGGCCACCTTGGAGTTCAGCAGCGAGGGCGGGCACGGTGTAGGTTAGATCCGCCCGCCCGCTGCCATCGGCATGGATCCAGATTTCCTCACGGCCATCGATGCAGGAAACAAGCAGGCCCGCCGCGCTAACCGCCAACCCACGCAGGATGTATCGGCGCATTGGTTCGTAAAGCTCAGATTGGCGGATGGCCGTGCCCGATTGTGGTTGTGGCGTCTCGCCGCAACGTCCCAGAAAGTGGAGCGTTGCGGCGAGACGCCACAACCACGCCCGCACTCGCTGTCCAGCACATTGATTCTGACAGAACAATAGTCGCATGTCACATTTGTTGCTCCGCGCTGCGCATCAGGATGTCGCCGATCTCGACGTGGGCTGGCGCTTCTAGAATCGTTAGAATGGCCCACGCGACGTCGTCCGGTTCCAGCATTTTCATGGCGGCGCGGGTTTGGGTTAGGGCTTGCTCGCGGCCTCGGAAATATTGATCCAGCAGCGGCGTATCGACGAAGCCTGGGGAAACACAGGCGACTTGGATCGGCGATTGCACGGACTTGAGTTCGGCCCGCAGCGCATCGGTGATCGCTCTAACTGCGAATTTCGTAGGCGCGTAGAAACCGCCGGTCGGAGGCACACGATGGCCGCTCATCGACGAGACATTGACAATCCGCCCGCCGCTCGCGGGAAAATGTTTGAGCGAGAGTTGGCAGCAATGGGAGAGCGCCATCACATTGACCCGCCACATTTCCTCCCAGTCGGCGGGATTGCCGTCGATGATGCGGGAGAGATAGGCGACGCCGGCGCAATTCACCAGCGCGTCGAGGTTTCCGAGGTTCTGGAAAATCGCCGAAATCTGCCCGCGCTGGGTCAGGTCGGCAAGGATCGGTGTGACATTTTCCGGAACCAAGGCTGGCCTGCGAGTCACCCCGAAAACCTTGGCCCCACGCGCGACTAACAGTTCACAAAGCGCCTTGCCAATACCGCTGGACGCACCGGTGACGAGTATGGTTTTCCCCTGCAAAACAGTCATGCGGATACCGTGGCACGACTGTCGGACAAGGGCAATGCTTGGAACAGTTCGGCCAAATTTGGCAAATCCGCCGCCGAGTGGGCGCGTTGGGAGGCGACGATTTTTCCGTCATGAAACAGGAAGGCTCCGGGCATCTGCAGGCCATCACCCGCGAGGTGTCCCACGCCACAGCCTTTGAAAACGGCCACCGCGCCCCGCCACCAGACGTGTGGGCCGAACAATTCGAGAAAACCGCCCTTGCCCAGACCGAAGGCCCGATAGAGTTCACAGCGCGGGTCGGCGATGCGGATGACGCCGCTGCGCTCACCGAGGTATTGGGTTTCCTTGCCATTCTGCAACATGTGGACGAGCACCAGTTCCGCGCCGTGGAGCTTGGCCTCGTGCTGGATATTTTCGAGTCCGCGCAAGATCTGGCGGGTGAAGGTGCAGCCGAAATGGCGGAGGAAAACCATGGCTAACAGCTTATCCGCCGAGGCTTCAGCAAGCGTCATGCCGTTCGATAGCCGGTAGCTGCCAGCCGCTTCCGTGATGCCAAGCGGTTCCGCCCTTAGCGGCGGCACACCTGTGTGGGCCAATACGTTTGCCCACAAAATCGCCGCAAAAGGATACCACCAGACGAGATCATCCGCGAGCATCATCCATGCAGCGCGGAGCGGA
The DNA here is from genome assembly GCA_025354565.1 of Akkermansiaceae bacterium. Lineage (GTDB taxonomy): Bacteria > Verrucomicrobiota > Verrucomicrobiia > Verrucomicrobiales > Akkermansiaceae > Luteolibacter. The sequence goes on along the minus strand of JANXMQ010000076.1, from coordinate 4,513 downwards.
ATCTCCTGCTGATAGATCGCGAGGCCGAAGCCGATGATGCCAAAGGTGAATTTAACGAAACCCACGAGCACGACCAGCCAGTGCTGGATCGGATTTCTAGCAGCTATCAGAAAACAAATTCCGAGCACGCCCATGACGAGACCCACGCCGCGCCACATCAACGGATGGTTCGGCCGCTCCATGCCGATCCAGTCGAACCAGAGGTGGGGCCAAAAATTCGCCCACGCCGCGAACAGTAGGTGATAGCAAGCCGCGGCCAGCAGGACTTTCCGCATCCAGCAGGGGACGCCGCAACTACCGTTCTTACATGCGAATGACATTGGCGAATCGTAATCCTCATTCCGAGTCGCGCAACGGGCGGATTTAGCCATTTTTTAAGCCGCAAATGAAGGCGGCGAAAAACCGCGCTCCGGCTTCCAATGCCCCGATTTCAATGAACTCATCCACCGTGTGCGCTTGGTCGATCGTGCCGGGTCCGATGCAGATGCTCGGAATCCCGCCGTTCGAGAGGTGCGCAGCATCGGAAAACCACGGTGCTCCCGCAAGGGCGGTGCCGACGTCGGTAGCCAACAACGCGAGGATCATCGGGTGATCCGCCGCAGTTTCCATCGGCGGGTTTTCGTGCGGGTGGACGATTTTCATCGGCAGTTCATGATAAGCGATGGTTTCCGTTAGCAAGCGCAAGGCCCCGCCCGCCGCCGCCAGCGCCGGGGTGATTCGGATGTCGATTTCCGCCTCGGCGAGATCGGGAACAATGTTAGGCCGCGAACCGCCACGGATCAGGCCGACGTTCATCGTCGAGCGCCCAAGCACCGGATGGGTGAAGGTCGCGAGCTGGCGACCGAGGTGGTGGTCGAGCTGATCCAGGGCGCGGGTGAGCTTGAGAATCGCATTTTCTCCGCGCTCCGGTTGCGAACTGTGCGCCGCTTTTCCCGTGGCGCGCAGGGTGGCCCAGAGCGAACCCTTCGTGACGTGGACGACCTGCATCGACGTCGGCTCGCCAACCAACGCGAAGGTGTAATCCCGACCATGCCGTTTCACGAAATTCTTCGATCCCCACTGCCCGGACTCCTCACCCATGAAGGCCACGAAATCGACCGCCACCGGCAAATCTGCTAGAATTTCCTGATGTTCATGCAGCGCCCACAGCATCGCCGCCATCGGGCCTTTGGTGTCGGATGCGCCACGCCCCCAAAGTTTTCCGTCGCGGAGCTCGCCACCGAAAGGCTCGATGATCATGCCGCCAACGCCAACCGTATCGAGATGCGGCCCGAACAAAATTCGTGGTCGGCCATCCATTGGCGCGAAGCGGGCGATTAGGTTAGGCCGCCCCGGTTGGATTTCCTCAAGCGTCACCTCCGCGCCGATGGATTCCAGCCAGCCTGATAGAAACACCGCCAGCGTCTCTTCGCCGCTCTGATCAGTGCCCGGAGCGTTGTCGGGATTCACCGAGGGAATGCGGACGAGTTGTTGCAAAAGGGAAACCACGTCTTGGCTCATGGCGCGAGCATCACCACCACGCACCCGCCGCGCAAGCCCACAAAATTTCCGCTGATCCCGAATTGAACCTTGGCATCCGGCCACTTTCAAAACAGCTTCAAGACAATGGCCACTCACCAGTTCCCAGCGCTTCGCCGCCTCATCCAGGAGGTCGGTCCGGTTGATCAAGTCGGCATTGATGAACGCGTCGCCAAATACGGCACCCGCAGTATTAAGAAAAACGCCAAGGTTTTCGGCCTGAAACTGGCAACCACGATGGTCGATCTCACCACGCTCGAAGGCAAGGACACGCCGGGTAAAGTGGCCTCGCTTTGCCAGAAAGCCCTTCATCCGCACGATGACCCGGCCATCCCGCCCACCGCCGCCGTTTGCGTCTATCCGGCGATGGTACGGCACGCCGCGAAATGGGTGAAAGGCACCTCTGTCAAAATTGCTTCCGTCGCCACCGCATTTCCATCCGGCCAGGCTCCGCTCAAAACCCGCCTCGCCGAAGTCCGCGCCGCCGTGGCCGATGGCGCCGACGAGATCGACATGGTGATCAATCGCGGCGCATTTCTCGCTGGGGAAATCAACCTCGTGCAGGACGAAATTTCCGCCGTCCTTGAAGCCTGCGGGGAATGCACCCTCAAGGTCATCCTCGAAACCAGCGAACTCGAAACCTACGACAACATCCGCGCCGCATCTTTTCTAGCCATGCGCGTCCTCCGCCCCGGCGATTTCATCAAGACATCCACCGGAAAAACCAATCTCAATGCCACGCTTGGCAATAACCAGGTGATGTTAGAAGCGATCCGCGATTTTTATTTCGAGACCGGTATCGAGATCGCGATGAAGCCCGCAGGCGGCATTCGCACGGCAAAACAGGCGCTGCATTTCCTCGTCGCGGTGAAGGAAACGCTCGGCGATGCCTGGCTTTCTAACAGTCGCTATCGGTTCGGGGCCTCAGCCCTGCTCAATGACCTTGTCCGCCAACTCGTGAAGGAAAAAACCGGAGTCTATCAGGCGCCTTATACTTTCTCTGAATCTTCCTCAGCTTATTGATATAGATTCTATCAGACCTATCTGCATTATGCCTGCTAAAAAAATCAACCCCGCCCGCGAACTTCTCTTTGGCAATCTCTGGGAATACGATCCCGCCCCGGAATCCGCGCCCGCCTTCATCGACAACCGCTACGGCCTTTTCATCAACGGCAAATTCGTTGCGCCTAAGACAAAAAAATACTTCGACTCGATCAGCCCGCGCAACGAGGAGAAGCTTTCGGAAATCGCCCTCGCCGGAGCCGCCGATGTCGATGCCGCCTATCAGGCCGCAGCCACCGCATTCAAGCCTTGGAGCAAACTCCCCGGCATCGAACGTGCGAAATATCTCTTCCGCATCGCCCGCCTGCTGCAGGACCGCGCCCGCGAATTCGCCGTCGCGGAAACGCTCGACGGCGGCAAGCCCATCAAAGAATCACGCGACTTCGATGTGCCGATGGCTGCCGCGCATTTTTTCTACCACGCTGGCTGGGCCGACAAGCTCGACCACGTCACGCCGGGCCGAACGCTCGTTCCGTTAGGGGTGATCGGCCAGGTCATTCCATGGAATTTCCCGCTGCTGATGCTCGCGTGGAAAATCGCTCCCGCCCTTGCTACGGGAAACACCGTAGTCCTGAAACCTGCGGAAACGACCTCGATCACCGCGCTCAAGTTCGCCTCGATTTTACAGGATGCCGGCCTGCCACCCGGCGTCGTCAACTTCGTCACCGGCGCGGGCGAAACCGGTTCCGCCGTGGTCAATCATCCTCTCGCCGCAAAGATCGCCTTCACCGGCTCCACCGCTGTTGGCAAAGCGATTCAACGCGCACTCGCCGGAACCGGCAAACGCCTCACCCTCGAACTCGGCGGCAAGGCAGCGAACATCGTTTTCGACGACGCGCCGTTAGACCAAGCCGTCGAAGGCATCATCAACGGCATCTTCTTCAACCAAGGCCACGTCTGCTGCGCCGGCTCGAGGCTGTTAGTCCAGGAATCCATCGCCGAGACCATTCTATCGAAACTCAAGATCCGCCTGAAAACCCTCCGCACTGGCGACCCGCTCGACAAGAACACCGACATCGGCGCGATCAATTCCAAAGCCCAACTGACACGCATCCAAGACCTCGTCGCCGCCGGAATTTCCGAAGGCGCGGAGATCTATCAACCGGCCTGCACCTTACCAAAAAATGGCTTCTACTTCCCCCCCACACTATTCTCTAACGTCTCCCAAAGCCACCGCATCGCCCGTGAGGAAATTTTCGGCCCGGTGCTTTCCATCCTCACTTTCCGCACGCCTGAGGAAGCCGTGGAAAAAGCCAACAACACCCATTACGGCCTCAGTGCCGGCGTGTGGACCGACAAGGGTTCTCGCATCCTGAAAATGTCCACCGAACTGAAAGCCGGCGTCGTCTGGGCGAACACCTTCAACAAGTTCGACCCCACCTCCCCCTTCGGCGGCTACAAGGAATCCGGCTTCGGCCGCGAAGGCGGGAAACAAGGTCTGCTGGATTATGCAACCTTGCACTGAATCCGGCCACCACCGCCGCCGATTTCCTCTCGCCCCACAAAGGGACTGAATGCGTTGCGGCTGGAAGCGTGGTGATTGGCGCGTGGTGGCTGGCGCGTCTCGCGCCAGACCGTTGCCGGGGCGTCTCTCCCCCACTCTTCTCTTCCCCCCGCAGCGCCAACGTCCAAAACCCCACTGCCGCCCAAGCCCGATCCACCAAATCGAACGCCTTGTCCGGCAATCCGAAAGCGGCAGCACGGTTGATGCGCGAACTACCCGAAACCAACTGCGCGAATCCCTCGACGATCTCTGTCTGTCCGACTCCAGACGCCCGGCTCGCCGACGATTCTCAGATCTCCCCTCCAACGCCTTTGAACTTCTCGACAAAAGCGGCGATCTTCTGAAAGACCCCTTGTTTCATCGTTAGATACTTGGGGTTCAGCGGGCTCATCTTTGGGAGAATGCCGTTCAGTTCTGTGCCGTTGTCGC
>JANXMQ010000053.1 GCA_025354565.1 Akkermansiaceae bacterium | reverse complement strand
TTGTTGAAAAAAGGGACCGCCGTAAAGTGATCTGTGCTGCCATTGTGAAGGGCAGGACGGACGTGGGCAACGATTGGCTCGCCAAGCGCCTGGCGATGGTTCACCCTTCCTAGGTGAGCACTCTGGTCCAACGGATTAGCCGGAATAAAAAGGAACAGAAAATTCTGAGAAAATATGAGACAATTTACAAAATCTAGAACTGGCCCTGTTTAGGCCCTGTTTATTTCGCTACATTGAGGTCAAAAAACGGTGTTTTGGGGTCTTTTTACCGCTTTACGGGTCAAAGTGACGCAATTCCTACTTGGAGGGACGCCATCTCTCCTAGAATTCCCGGCGTCTTTCCTAGAATTCCCGCCGTCTTTCCTAGAATTCCCACCGTCATTCCTAGAAGTCCCGCCGTCATTCCTAGAATTCCCGCCGTCATTCCTAGAATTCCTGCCGTCATTCCTAGAAGTCCCGGCGTCTTTCCTAGAATTCCCGGCGTCATTCCTAGAATTCCTGGCGTCTCTGATGGGAATCCCGGCATCTTTAATAGTAATCCCGGCGTCTCTGAAAGGAATCCCGGCGTCTCTGGCATCAGAGATGGCGTCGTTGACGGTGCCCCCCTGCTTCTGCGCGGCGATGGAGGCGGTGAAGCCCGTGAGCGCGGTCTGGAGGGTGCCCTGCATGACGGGGGGCGGGGGAGCGCCAACGAAGCGCAGACCTGCACTGCCGACCCCAATTTGGAAGTCAACTGGAATTACGCCGCCATCTTCACCACCGCGAAGTTGACGGCCAACGGCGCCTTCGCCTCCACCGGAGTCATCAGCATCGTCAACGGTGATCCCTACGTCGCTTGGGCCGCAGGAAAGGGCCTAAACAGCGGCAATAACGTCAAATCTGCCGATCCAGATGGCGATGGTCACAACAACCTCCACGGGTAAAGGCTTCCTCCGCGCCAAGGTCAGCGAGTGAGCCGACAAAGGGTGGTGGCAGTTTCCGGCGCACATCGAGCCTCCGTGACATTTTAGGGGGAAAAATATCTCCCCTTCCCGTTTCGGCTTGGATTGTGCTTGGATGGCCCAGCGCATGACCGACCCGGCCCCCAACCCCACCCGCGAGCAGCTCCGACTGGAAGGATTTGATTTGATCGACGAGCGGTTGCACTACCTGCTCGGCTGCTTGGAGGAAGCATTGAAAAGCACGGGCGAAACCGCCTTGCTGCCGTATCTGCCATGGTCTGGCCGGGAGCCGGCAGCGGGCGCAGCACCCGAGGGGCTGCCGCAGCTTTATTCGATCGGGTTTCAACTGCTGAACATGGTGGAAGAGCGGGTGGCGGCGGAAATCCGGCGGGAGCGGGAAAAAGCGCTGGGCGCGGAGTCGATCCGGGGACTTTGGCCGCAGGCCTTGCGTGACTTGCAAGCGATGAAGCTGACCCCGGAGGAAATTCTAGCAGTCCTCAAAGATGTCCGGGTCGAGCCCGTGCTGACCGCCCACCCGACGGAGGCGAAGCGCTCCAGCATCCGCGAGCGGCATCGGGCCTTGTATGAGGAAATGGTCCGCAACGAGTATCCGAAATACACGGATCGCGAGCGCCGCCGGATCCGCGAGCGGGTCGTGACGACGCTGGAAATCCTCTGGCGCACGGCGGAAATCCACCTCGTCCGCCCGGACATCACCAGCGAGTTGCGAAACGCCACCCATTACCTGCGCGATCTTTTCCCCTCCGCCATCAACCGGCTGGACTTACATTTCACCGAGGCTTGGCGCGATGCCGGGCTGCCGCTGGAACTCCTGCGCTCGGCAGGCAATATCCCGCACCTGAGATTTGGCACCTGGATCGGCGGCGACCGCGACGGGCATCCGTTAGTCACCCCGGAGGTCACGGCCATCACCTTGGAAACACTCCGCCATTCCGCCTTCGACCTCTTGCAACGCGAGCTGCGCGGGCTGGCCTCGCAGCTCACGCTTTCCCGCTACCTCACGCCCGTCCCGCCGGAACTCCAGGCGCGGATCGACGAGTTGGCGAGGCTGGTGAAGGCAGATGAGAAAGTCGCAGAAATCATGGATCGCCATGCGGAAGAACCGTGGCGGCAAATGGCAAATCTCATGGCCCTGCGGCTGCAAGAGCAAACGCACGGCAAGCCCGGCTATCAGAACCCGGCCTGTCTGGTGGCGGACTTGGACCTGCTTTCCCGCACGCTCGCGGCGGCAGGCTGCCATTTGCTAGAGGAAGACGTGATCCGCCCGCTACGGCACAAACTGGAGATTTTCGGCTTCCATCTCGCGATCCTCGATGTCCGCCAGAACTCGGAATTCCACGACAAGGCGATCAGCCAGTTGCTGGCGGCGGCAGGGGTGGCGGACGGGGAAAATTACCCGGACTGGCCGGAGGAGAAGCGGGTGGAATTTCTCAACGCGGAGCTGACATCCGCCCGACCCTTTCTGCATGACGATGCACGGCTGGGCGGCGAGGCGGACGCGGTGCTGAATTGTTATCGCGTGTTGGTGCAGCACCGCAGCGAGTGGGGAACCGCCGGGCTGGGCGCACTGATCGTTTCCATGACGCGCCAGCTATCGGATTTGTTAGGAGTCTATCTACTGGCCCGCGAGGCCGGGCTGCTAACGCTAACAGAAACCGGGCTGGCTTGCCCCTTACCGGTGGTGCCGCTGTTTGAAACCATGGATGATCTGGACCGCTCACCGGGAATTTTGAAAAGCTTCCTGCTCCACCCGTTGACGCAGCGCTCCCAAGCCAAGGACGACGGCCTGCCGACACAGCAGGTGATGTTAGGTTACTCGGATTCGAACAAGGACTGCGGGATTCTAGCAGCCCAGTTCGCCCTGCAACGGGCGCAATCGGCGCTGACGAAAATCGGCCGCGAGCAGCAGGTGAAGCTGTGTTTTTTCCACGGTCGCGGCGGCACGATTTCTCGCGGCGCGGGTCCGACGCATTGGTTCATGGCGGCCCTGCCCTACGGCGCGATGAGCGGCGGTTTCCGGATGACGGAGCAGGGCGAGACGATCGCCCAAAAGTATGCGAACCTCGCGAACGCGACTTACAATCTCGAACTTCTGTTAGCTGGTGCGGCGGTCACCACCGCGCATCACCGCCACTCACCACCAGTAGCGGACCCCTGCGAGGCATTTCTGGAGAAACTCGGTGCAAGCAGTCAGGCGGCCTATCAGCAATTTCTCAAGGCGGATGGCTTCATCGAGTTCTATCGTCAGGCCACACCGATTGATGCGTTAGAAAACTCACGCATCGGCTCACGCCCGGCGCGGCGGACCGGCAAGAAAGGTTTTTCGATCGGCGATCTGCGGGCGATCCCGTGGGTGTTTTCATGGACCCAGGCGCGCTTCTATCTGCCCGGTTGGTTCGGTGTTGGAGCGGCGCTGGAAAGTTTAAAGCAGGATGATCCGGCGAGTTTCGCGGCGCTGAAAAAAGCACTGCCCGAGTCCACCTTCCTGAGCTACGTGCTGACCAATGTGGAAACCAATCTGGCCTCGGCCAATCTCGAACTGATGAGCGACTACGCGGGCCTGGTGGAAGATCCACTCCTGCGGGAGAAATTCCTAGGCTGGATCCTTGAGGAGTTCGAGCGGACGAAATCGCTGCTCGCGGAATTGTTCCAAGGCGAGATGAAGCATCGTCGCCCGCGAATGGCGAAGACCCTGCATATCCGCGAGGCTCCGCTGCGCGTGCTCCATCAGCAACAAATCAGTTTGCTCAAAGAGTGGCGTGGCCACGTCGCGCAGGAACGCATGAGCGAGGCGGACGCACTGTTGCCGAAATTGCTGCTCTCGATCAACGCGATCGCTTCCGGACTGAGGACAACGGGGTGATCCTGAAAGGGGAAAATCAATCCCATTCCCTCGGGTCACTTGCCAATCAGATGTGCGCCTTGCGAGGGTCTGGAGGCGAAAATCTGTGGGATAATGCCAGTGGCCTTTTGGTATTCCTTCGCGAGAGTAGCGGCGATTTCCGCAGATTTGCGGGACTCGCAGAGAGTGACGGTAGAGCCACCAAAGCCGCCGCCAGTCATGCGGGAGCCGATGACGCCACCGCTGCGTCCGATGGTGCGGGCGATCCCGACCATGATGTCGAGTTCCTTGCAGGAAACCTCGAAGTCATCGCGTAGGGAGTCGTGACTGGTGGCCATGAGCGGACCAAGAGCCTCGAAGTCGTTCCTCGCGAGCGCGGCAGCAGCGGCGATGGTGCGGGCGATTTCCCCGACGACGTGACGGGAACGGCGGTTGACGGGAGAGCCGAGTTTTTCCCAATTCGTCTCCACGTCGGCGGCGGTGACGTCGCGCCATGAGGCTTTGCCAAGGATGGCAAGGCCGTCCTCGGTGTGCTTGCGGCGGATGGCGTAGCCGCCGTCGGAGAGTTCGTGGTGGACCATGGTGTTCGAGATCAAGACCGTTAAATCCGGATTCTCGAATGGCACCAACTCGGGCTCGCCGGTTTGGCAGTCGATGAGGACGAGCCGGTTCGGTTTGCCGAAGGCGGAGGCGAACTGGTCCATGATGCCGCAGGGGACGTGGGCGAAGTCGTGCTCGGCCTTTTGGCAAAGCAGGGCTTTTTCGCGAGTGTCGAGAACGGTATCTAGCAAGCCTTCGAGGAATGTGGCAGTTGCACACTCGAGAGCGGCGGAGGAGGACAAACCCGCACCACCGGGAACGGAGGAAAGGATATAGGCGTCGAAGCCGGGGATGTGGTGGCCGCGGTCTTGGAAGCCGCGGATGACACCACGGAGGTAATTCGCCCAGTTCGGCGTGGCAGGCTCTTGGATTCGGGTGAGGTCGAGTATGGCGATTTCCTCACTGATGGCGGAGGTGATGCGGGCGTCCGTGGTACCATTGGCGCAGCCGGCGATGACGATGTAGCGGTCGATCGCGAAGGGCATGACGAAGCCATCGCAATAGTCGATGTGCTCGCCGATGAGATTGACCCGGCCGGGCGCGGCGGCGGTGATGCTGGCCTTGCGGTGTAAGCGGTCGGCAAGTCCGGCTGCGGCGTCAGAAACGAGGTCGCTGAGGTCTGGATTGAGCTGGAGCATGGGTTGGGTCGGTTAACTGAGTTACACACTAGCGGAATGATCGAGGCGGCGGCGATAACTTTCGACGGCCTGTGTCCACACGCTATGCATGCCTTCCGCCGGGCGCAACCAGACGGCGCGGTGCAGCATGAGCATGGCCGGGCCAAGGTAAAGCAGATCGGAGAGTTCGTTTTTGGAGAGACCCGCCGGTCCTTCGCTCAGGCAGCGCTCGACGAGGGCTTCATCGGCGGGCTTGATTTCGGCAAACTCCAGCAGCGAAACATGGACACCGTTGACGTAGGGATCGACCACGGCGGCGACGATGCCACGACGGGAGCCGAGGGTGGCATCGAGCGCCGGATCGACCGCGGCGGTGGCCTGGTCGGCGACGAGGATAACGTTGGGCGGGTTGAGTTCCTCAGGAGTGGAGAGGATTTTCCGTTTCGCCAGGGCGCGACCGTAGCGCGTGCGGCTGGTCCAGACGGAGACGGGCGCGGATAAAAGCAGTCCAAGCAAGATCGGGATCATCCAGAGGGCGAAGGCGTATTTCGAAGTCCAGCCGCCGGGGCTTTTGGAATGGTAGCCGATGTTGAGCGCGACTCCGGTCCAAACGAGGCCGAGAATCGTCTGCGGGGCATGGAACTGATAGGCGTCCGCCCAAGCCGTGCCATCGGTCTCGCGGTTTTGATTCCCCCACCCCACGGCGCGTCCCATGATGATGCTGAAAACCATCAGGGTGTGGGCGACCATGATGGCGGGAGCGAGCAACATGGAGACGATGGTTTCCATCAGCGCGCCGATAAGAATGGGGATGGCGCCACCGAAGGAGCGACGGAGCGACGGTGTTAGAATCGCGCCGAAGACCGCGAGGATTTTTGGCAGGAAGAGTAGCCCGAAGATCGCGAGGGTGAGGATGATGCTTTGTTGGGTGCCGTCAATGTGGAACCAGCGGGCGGCATAATTTTCAAACGGCAGAATACTGAGGCCGGCGGAAAAGCGATCCCATGCGACCCATGTGCCTAGCGCGAGGAAAAGGAACCAAAAGGGGCTGCCGAGGTAGGCCATGATGCCCATGAACAAATGCATCCTAACGGAAAATGGCAGCTTGCGGGCGAAGATCAGCCACAGGTGCTGCAGGTTTCCCTGACACCAGCGGCGGTCGCGGATGAGGTGATCGACGAGCGTGGGCGGGGCCTCCTCGTAGGTGCCCTCGATGTCCCAAGCCAGCCAGACTTCCCAGCCCTGGCTCACCATCAGCGCGGCTTCCACGAAGTCATGGCTGAGAATCCGCCCGCCGAATGGCTCGCGCCCGGGCAGCGCGGGGAGTTCGCAAAATTCGGAGAACGGCTTCACGCGGATCAGCGCGTTATGCCCCCAGTAGCTGCCGCCGCTGAGTTGCCAGTAATTGAGACCCCGGATGAACAGCGGGCCGTAGAGCCGCATCGCAAACTGTTGGAGTCGGGTAAAAATAGACGAGCCACGAATCAGCTTTGGCGGCGTCTGGAGAATCCCTAACCGCGGATAGGCTTCCATGATGCGGGTCATCATCACGATGTCGGCCCCATCCATCAGGCTGTCCGCATCGAGCACCAGCATGGCTTCATACCCGCCGCCCCAAGTGCGGACGAAATCCCCGATGTTGCCGGCCTTGCGGTTTTCGTTGGTCTTACGACGTCTGTAGTAGATGCGGCCGAAGCCATCGAGGTTCCGGCAAAGATTGGTCCACGCGGTTTCCTCCATCACCCACAGATCAAGATCACGGGTATCGCTGAGAATGAAAAAATCGAAGGACTCCAGATTTCCGGTGGCTTCGATCGAGCGGTAGATCGCCTCGATGCGTGCGCAGACTTTCACACTGTCCTCGTTGTAAACCGGGATGACCACGGCGTGGCGCTTGAGGAGCGGCCCGCTTTTGCCATCGGCGAGTTTGCTGATCCTAACGGACTGCTTGCGCCCCAGCAGCATGTCGATCGCACCGAAGATGGCATGGAACGAGCCGAGGACGAGCAGGCCATTGAGAATGGCGAAGATGGCTAACAGCGGATAGTGGGCCTTTTGAAATCCCATCCGCCAGAACAAGTCCGTCAGCCAAAGGATAGCGGCGATGTTCACCGTGACGACCGTGCCAAAGAACAGCGTGCGTCGCAAGATCGTGCGGAAACGCCCGACAAACGGCTTGGAATCGCCTCCCGGCGGGTGTTCACAATTTTTTTCCATAGGTGAAGAACCACACAGTGAAGGCGATCAAGGCGATCAGGAAACCGAGGAACATCAGGCGCATGATCGGTCGGCGGTCCATCGTTTCCCACCACTGCGCGGCTCCGCTGCCGATGGCATTGAACTCAAGCGGCTTGGGCACCATGGTCAGCGAGGCGAACCGCGGTCCCGCAGCGAGGTAGGATTTTTTCATCGCTTCGACGAACTCGGGCGGCCACGGCGCAGGTGTTAGGAAAACGCCCTGCCATTTCCCCGGCATCCCGGCAAGCAACAGCGCGAGCCGTCCGCGTGCGGCAAGGCGGCGGTTTTCAAGCGGCACGTCCAGCACGTCCTGAGTCCACTCCGCGACTTCGGAGAGGGCTTCCTCCATCGCGAGGAAGCGCGCGGGTTTATCCGGCTCGTTCGCGCGGCGAGCGGAGGCCCGCCATAAGATACTGCGCACCAACTCGGCGAGGAGTAGGCGGTTCCGCAGGCGCAGGGCTTGAAGATAGGCCTCCACCGCCGCATACGCTTCTTCCCACTCGTTGAGTTCGCCCTCACTGAGCGGCTGCAAGGTATCTAGGGAATGACGCGTTGGACCCATGTTTCGGTGAGGAAATTTTCGCCGCGCTTCAAACAGCAGCGCAACTCGACCGGGCCAATGTCCGCGAGCTTGCCACCTTCCGCCGCAGGTGCGATCTGAAAGGCCACGCGCCAGCGGGCGTCCGGCATGGACTGCACGGTGATGCTTTGAATTTTGACTTTCTCAGAACCGGCACCCACCGCCTGGACCAGTGGAGTCAGCGGCACGTCGGCTTGTTGGTTGAGCGCGTTGCCAGTGAACTCGACGAAGAGGGTCCGCTGCTCATGGTGCCCTTCACTCACACCGGTGCGGGTCGCAACGACGTGGCCGTCCGCCATGGATGGGTCTTCATCGAGCGTCCAGCGCTGGCGATAGGCGAACTCGACGCGGTCGCCGGGCTGCGGCGTGTGGGCGGGTTCCCACAGGGCGACGGTGTTGTCCGAGAGTTCGTTGCCAGTCGGGTTTTCCATCAATATGACGCGCCCCGGCCCCCAATCGGAAGTCGGCTCCACCCACAACGAGGGGCGGAGATGATAGGCGGCCTCGCCATCCTCGTAGGCGCTGAACCGGCGGTCGCGCTGGAGCAGGCCGAAGCCGTCACATTTCTCCATATCGAAAAAGCTGAACTCCTGCTTGCAGGTGTCGTTGGTGAGCGGCCGCCACAGCCGTTCGCCATTACCCATGCGGATCGCCAGACCATCCGAGTCATGCACCTCCGGGCGGAAGTCGTCGAAGCGGCGGCGCGAGTTTTCCCCGAACCAATACATGCTGGACATCGGGGCGATGCCGAGGCGCTTCACCGCACGACGGGCGAAGAGCACGGCCTTCACTGAGACGATCGTAGTGGCACCCGGCTCAATGATAAACTGATAGGCTCCTGAATAAGACGGTCCGTCCAGCAGCGCGTAAACTCTGGCAGTGGCGTCCGACGGATCCGGTTTGTGCAGCCAGAACTCACGGAAACTCGGAAATTCCTCCTCCACGCCCTCGGCCCCGGTATCGACCGCGATGCCACGCGATGAAATACCGTAATGTTGGTTTTTCCCGAGCGCCCGCCAGTAGCTCGCGCCTTGGAAAACCGCGAGTTCGTCGAAGTATTCCGGGTTGTTCAGCGGCGCGTGCAAGCGGAAACCCGCGAAACCGCCTTCTGCGGGCATCTCACCATGCTTGTTGATCAGCGGGCCATAGTTGAAAAACGCTTCCGCCAGCCGGATCTTCTGTTGGTGGGTGCTGGTAAACTCATTGAGCACCACGGGTTCCCGGAACAAGTAACCCGGATGAAAAAACATCGCGCGGAAGGGCAGCTTCTCCGTCGCCCACAAGGCTTGGTTCGGATTGAAGCGGATATCGCGGTATTGATCGTAGGTCAGATCATTCATCCAGGCCGGCAAGCTGTCGCGGTTCGGCGGCACGTAGGGCTTGTTCGCGAGATCCCGGGCCCGGCTTTGGATGCTCTCAAAACCGATGTCCTCACGCCCCCAGATCTGGCTGAATGCGGAAGTCGTTAGGCTTCCCAACGTCGCGAGTAATATCAAAGTTCTTGGCACAGCAAGGTTCATAGGGCGGGGAGGCCCAGTCCGTCAAGAATGGCGATTTGGAAATCTTGCAGGAAAACCGGGGTTTCACGCCATGCGGGTCGCATGATAGGTCAGAATGCCGTCGGAATCGCTATCATCCGGGATATCCACCGTCGGTTCCGGCGCGAAATCGACGAAAAAGCGATCCACCCGAAAGCCGCACGCGTTCAACAAAGCAACGACCTCCTCATGCTCGAACCAGCACAGCGTCTGCCGCGAGCGATGCGTCACCGGCGGATCGCCGGAGAGCGAATAACAATGCTCGCGCTCAAGCACCCGGCGTGCCCGATCCAGCCGATGCCGCGTTTCCAACAAGCCAATCCTGCCGTCCGCCAACGTCACGCGGTGGTCCTCATACCACGCGTTTTCCGGCAGATCCCCCAGCAACTCGGCGTAGGGGATGAAGACCGTTAGGTAAAGTCCGCCGCCGTTTTCCAACAGCCCATGCCAATGGCGCAGGACCGCCGCAGGATCAGCCGCCAATTGCAGAGTAAAAGCCGGAGCCAGCAGCGCGGAAAATTTCCGCCCACCCGTCCAACCCGCCATATCGCCCTCATGCATCGTCGGGGAAATCCCCAGCCGCCGCGCCCGGATGCTCCCGAGCGCCAGCATATCCTGCGAGAGTTCCAGCCCCTCCACCGCGAAACCCAGTTGCAACAACGGCAGCAGCAAGCGCCCCGAACCCGCGCCCATCTCCAGCGCCGGACCGGGAAATTTCCTCAGAAACGCCGCCATCAACCGCACCTCCGAGCCATCATCCTCCGCCTCCCAAAAGGCGTCATGGAGTTCCGCTTCGAGCGCGAGATAGGGCTGTGACACGCCACGATGATGAGGGATTCGAGTTCCAATCAAAGTCCGGTTTTTTGATTTCCACTTCCCAACAACATCTGCCTGAAGATCGTGATTTCCGGCTATGGCTACAAATTTTAACGGCGAAAGAGTCCAGTTCCAAAAACGCCGTCTCACCGCTGCGAAATCGCCGCTTACATCGTACAAGCGTCTCCAAATACACCTGAAACCGTGGCTTACACCGTACAAATGACAACGCGCAACTCTGAATTTTCCCGGCACAATTCCCCAATCCCCACATTCCAAAGCCCGCCTCGCTAACACCGTGCTTTTGAAAACTGCCGGACTCCAGTCCGCCCCCACCACCGGCTCCACGCAGGACAAAAAGCGCGAGGAAAAGGAACTTGAGGACGAGGCCCACAAAATCGGCCGCGCCGTCACCACTTATTGCACGGATACCGGCGACCTCACGACCGCTGCCAAATACGACCTCCCCATCACCTCCTGGCGCATCCTCCGCGACGAACCACTCCTCCAGAAAGCCCGCCTCCTGATCACGGATGCCACCGCCCTCGCCACCGGCTCGGACTCTCTCACCGTTGCCGGATACGGCATCACCCCCGCCACCATCGCCCTCCTCACCCAGGACGCCGACGACTACGAGAAATTCATCGTCGCCCCGCAGACCGCCATCAACGAGCGCAGCATCCTCACCGCCAGCCTGCGTCCCCAAGTGCGTGCCCTCTCCGCCCTCTTCGACCAGATGGACGACCTCGCCCTCCAGTTCAAAGGCACTCCCGCCGGAGACGCTTTCGCCGCCGCCTGGCTCGCCAGCGGCCAAATCATCGACCGCGGCCACGGCCCCAGCGACACCCCACCACCGCCGGTGCCACCTGCGCCGTAACGATCAACCGGTTCCCCAAACCCCAAACCCCAACCATCATCCGCCCTCCCGCAGTCACTAAGTTTCCTTCCAGCTCAGTCGCCGGGCCCATGACGCGAGGAAATGACGATAGACATCGCAACAGGCGTGCTTGCCCTAGGCCCATGGAGTTGCCCACAACAGTCCACTTCTCCGACGAGTTACAGACCCATTCTCGAAGCGGTCTGTCGTGGACAACTTTCAAGAGGCTCACGCCGCTTCGCGGCGGTTAGCCCCCGGTTTTACCCACGGATTTAGCGGAGGAGGCCAATGTATCAAGCATTCTCTTTGAATGCACCATTGAGGACCTTTACGATTTTAACTATGAAGATGGCGATTTACCTAGCCACGCTGCCGCCATGCAAATTGGCTATGGGAACAGTAGAAACGGAAGTGCCAGAGATCAAGGAGTCATTTATTGTCATCATATTCAGATACGTCATCCTTACTCATATCCATTTGATCAAACTGCAATCAGCTATCCAGGTCAGTAAAAACAGAAACCAAATCATGAAATTATTTTTTAAATACATGACAATAGTGTTAGCATTGATTGCTCCGTCGATGCTCTTAGCATCCGCTGATCCGGCAAAAATCAGCGAGGAAATGGAGCGACTACGGAGGGTTGAAGCATCACTGAGTAGTGGTGGCATCTCGGAATTGCTGAAAACAGCCTCGGGCGAGTCCATCCCCGCGCCCAGAATTAACTCGAAGTATTACGCCGAACGCATCGCGAAACAGGAGCCGCTCCTCGCTTCGTTGGAGCAAGCGAAGCGAGCCTTAGGGCTCAAAGTCGCGCAATCACTGGACGGATTGGCGGTCGAAAGCCAACAGCAAACGATAGCCGACCAGCGGCTCAAGCAGGCAACCCGGTTTCTTGATCTCGCCGACTGGTTCAAAACGCAGAAAGGATATGGCAACTACCTCCTCGTCACCCGTTGCGAGAATCTTGCCGCCGTGCCGCTTGGTTATCTCACGGGTGATCTTGCGATACCGATGGAAAAAATCACGATTCAGCGCAAACGAATTTCCAACAACGATGAAGAACGCACGTTCCGTAAAAGCGTGCTCAACAGCGAGGCTCCGAAGCCGTTTATAGGTGAGCTGACAGGCACTCAATCGCAGCAGGACGAACAGATGCAAATCGCGTGGAGCAATCAGTGGCACGCCATAGCTGATTGGTTTAAAGCTCGGAATGTCAGCATCAGCAAATGGAAACAAACCGATTTGCCAGATGAGTTTGCGTTCTTTTTCGAGGAAGATGAAATAAAGCCGTTTACCACAACTCGTAACTGGGAAATAAATCGCCATTCAACATTGGTGAACGGCTTTCGCGATAAGAACATCGAAAACATTGATGGGTTCGCCAAGTATCGCGAATTGGTTGGCAAGTTTCCAACTGAGCCACCTAAATGGTGGAAGCCGGATGATAGGCTTTATACAAAAACGAAAGCTGCTTTTGAAGATGCATGGCGTCCTTACGAAGAAGCAAACGGTCCGATTTTTGGCGTAGCTGTGATCGTCTATGAACAAGTAACAACAGGCACACTGATGGACTCGGATAGCCTGCTCGAAAAGCTCGCGGCAAAAAAGACCCCGTAACTATCGGAACTGCTCGTGTCGAGATTGAGATTCAAATAGAATCAATTCAAAGAGACGGACAAAATGTGAAAAGATTCTCGATCTACATCGGCGTCAGCCCCAAATAACACACACTCCAACAAACTCTCACAACAAGCTGGCGGCCTTGGCGATGATTTCCTCGACGGGAGCCAGCCGGCCGATGCCTTCGTAACCGCAGGCGAGCTCGCCCTCGGCGGGGCCGATGAAGTGGCAGCCGTCGGCGGTGAGTTGGGCGACGTTCCGTTGATTCGCGGGGTGCAGCCACATTTTTCCATTCATCGCCGGGGCTAACAGAACCGGCGTGGTGCGTGGCAGGGCGAGATAGATGGCGGTGAGCGGATCTGGCGCGAGGCCATTGGCGAGCTGGCCGAGGACGTTGGCGCTGGCCGGGGCGACGACCAAGAGATCAGCCTTGTCGGCAAGCTCGATGTGGCCGGGTTTCCACGCCTGTTTCTCGTCCTCCAGCGAGACGAGAACGGGCTGGCGGGTGAGCGTCTGGAGCGTGAGCGGAGTGATGAACTCGGTGGCGGCGCGGGTCATGACGACGTGGACCGCGTGACCCTGTTTCACCCATTGCGAGGCGAGTTCAGCCGCTTTGTAGGCGGCGATGGAACCGGAAATGCCGAGGATGATGTGCATGGTGGTTAGGGGAAATTTACCGCAGCATGGAGACGGCCTTGGCGGTGGCGGCGGCGAGGGCGGCGACATCGCTCTCGGTATTGTAGAGCGCGAAGGAGGCGCGGACGGTGCCGGTGATGCCGAAGCGCGCCATCAGCGGCTGGCAGCAATGGTGGCCCGTTCTAACAGCGACGCCCATTTGATCCAGGAGGGTGCCGAGATCGTAGTGATGCACGCCCTCGACATTGAAGGATAGCGCCCCGGCACGGTCGGCAGGACCGTAAAACCGGATACCGGGAATGTCGGCCAGCGCCTCGGCGGCGGCACGGATGAGCGCCTGCTCGTACGGCTGGATCATGCTGAGGCCGATGCCGTTCACGAAGTCGATGGCGGCTGCGAGTGCGATGGCCCCCTCGATGTTAGGCGTGCCGGCTTCGTACTTGAAGGGCAGTTCGTTGTAGGTAGTTTTCTCAAAAGTCACTTCCTTGATCATCTCGCCGCCGCCGCGCCAAGGTGGGAGGGAATTGAGAATTTCCGCCCGCCCCCAAAGCACGCCGATGCCGGTGGGAGCGTAAATTTTGTGCCCGGAAAATGCGAGGAAGTCGATGCCGAGCGCCTGCACGTCAATCCGCTGGTGGGCGGCGGCTTGGGCGGCGTCCAGCATGACGAGGGCACCGGCAGCTTTCGCAGCGGCGGTCATTTCCGCGACCGGATTGACGGTGCCGAAGGAGTTGGAAATCCAGGTGAGGGCGAGGATTTTTACCCGCCCTTCCAGCAGTGTTAGAAACGCTGCTTGATCGAGCCTGCCGTCGTCATGGCAAGGAATGACCTTGAGGACCGCGCCAGCGCGTTCGCATAACATCTGCCAGGGCACGATGTTGGAATGATGTTCGAGCGTGGAAATCAGCACCTCATCGCCGGGACCGATCCGGCCTGATAGAGAGAGAATGTTGGCGACAAGGTTGATGGCATCGGTGGTGCCGGACGTGAAAATCACCTCGTCGGGGGTGGCGGCATTGAGGTGGCTGGCGACGGTATTCCGCGCATTTTCAAAAGCCTCCGTGGCGAGGCGGGCGAGGTGATGGGTGCCACGGTGGATGTTTGAGTTGATGGCCTCATAATAATGGCGGGACGCAAGCAGCACGGCCATTGGCTTCTGAGTGGTGGCTGCGTTGTCGAGATACACCAAGGGACGGCCCTGGATCATTTGATCGAGGATCGGGAATTCGGGGATCAGCAAGTCAGGTTGAAACATGGCGGGGAAATTGCCGGTATCTGCGGGGTCACCGGCAGGGTGGAACATGGCGGCCCGCCCCGCAACGCCGGATTTCCGTGCGCAAAACATCTACCCTTGCGGTGGCGACGAACCCGACGTTGAATCCCGCCCCGACGCGCATGTATCTCCTGAAAAAAGCCATCCAGCTCCGCGAGCACTCGCATCCGGACCACGAGAAACCGTTTCTCGAACATCTGGAGGATTTGCGAAAAATGATCATGCGGATTGCCGCAACACTGATCATTTCGATGATCGCGTGTTTCGCCTTCAACAATCGTTTGATGGAGTTTTTCCGTCACCCGGTGGACCAGGTGCTGGTCGAGCAACTGAAGTCAACACTGCCAGACAAGGCCCCCCGCCCGCTCACCGTGGATCTCTGGAACGCCGCCCGCAAGGTGGAGCACGCCGCGATGAATCTCCCGCCAGACCAGCGTGAATTATTCATCCGTTCGCTCAACGATGACACCCTCGCATTCCACGCCAAGTCGATCAGCCTACTGCGGGCGGCGGTCGTTTTACCGGAAGCCAAACGCGAGGCCTTCGTCAACTCGCTCTCAGCGGATGACGAGCTGAAAAATCAGATCAAGGCGCTCCTCGTTTCCAAGCCAAACACCGATAGCGACGCCCAGGGCAACCTGAAAATGATGTCCGCCCTCAAGCCGACCGAGGGCTTCATGCTCTCGATGAAGCTGTCCTTCGTGGCGGGCATTGTGGTGTCGTTCCCGCTGTTGTTGTTATTCGTCCTGCAATTCATTCTGCCTGGAATGCACGCCCATGAGAAACGCGTGCTATGGCCGGCTATGGCCGTCGGCTTCGGGCTATTTCTAACGGGAACCGCCTTCGCATACTATCTGGTGCTGCCGAGGACGCTGCTGTTTTTCTATCAATGGAGCGGCGACATGGGGATTTCTAACGACTGGCGAATCGGCGAATATATCTCCTTCGCCACACAGTTCACCCTGCTGTTCGGCGCATCGTTCGAGCTGCCGGTGGTGGTGATGGTCTTCGTAAAATTGGGACTTCTCAGCTACGAGACGATGTCTAACACCCGCCGCTACGCCATCGTCGCAATCTTCATCGCCGCCGCCATTCTTACCCCGACGCCAGATATTCCCACGATGTGCATCATGGCCGCACCCATGATCATCCTTTATGAAATCTGCATCTGGCTGGCCTACTTCGACCGCAAGAAAGCCCGCGCCAAGCAAGAGGAGGAAGCTCGGGAAAATCGGGAGCGCCTGCGCCTGCGCGCGGAACGTATGAAGGCGACCGACGCCGAAGAAGCCAGGGCGTGGCAGGAAGACGGGCATCATGATGCGCATCATGACCCGCACCATGACGACTCGGGCCATGACGACTGGCATGATTCGCACCATGACGACGGAGACGATGACGGCTGGCATGTCGAGCACCCACCCGCCGGTGACGAACCGCACGTCGCTGAGCGTCCACCTGTCGGTGAGGAGCCTCCCGCCCGTGACGAAATTCCGCCCAAGGATCTGTGAGCTGGATTTGCGTCAAATTCCCCGTCCGATGAATCCGTCTAAAGCTGCTAGAGATGACAGCGCACGCTCGCCCTTCGCCGGTTGCGCCATCCTCATCGCCGCGCTGGCGGTGATGGTTTTCCTGATCGGCTTCTCGATTCTAACACTGTTCCGGCAGTTTCATGAAATCGCGAAATTCACTGGAGAAAAACCCGTGCCTGTCGAAGTCACCCCGCTCGCCAGCGACTCTGCCGCGCTCAAGGATCTGTCCGCACGGGTGGAGATTTTCCGCCAGCAACTCACCGGCGAAACGCGGGCCTCGCTCGCTCTATCAACCGATGATTTGAATCTAGCAATCGCCGGTTACGACGCCTTCAAGGAACTGCGCGGCACCCTGCGCGTCACGGCCATCGAGGGCGAGACCCTACGCCTTGCGATTTCATTTCCCCTCAACGGCAGGCCGAGATTCGCCCGTGGCAACGAGCCGGGGTGGATCGCCTCCGACTCGCGCTATCTCAATGGCACGCTGGTCGCGCGCCCGCGCTTGTTTAAAAAGGAAATCATCCTCTCCCTCGACGCCATCGACGTGTCAGGCGTTCAAGTGCCTCATGAGTTCATTGACCAAATGTCGCCCTATCACATCACTGAACGTTATTTGGCGGATGCCGTCCTCGGTCCAGCCATGGCCAAACTCACCCACGTGGAAGTCGCCGACGGGAAAATCATTTTCACCCGTAAGCCGGGGGAAATCGCCGCCGACACGCTGACCAACGCGCAAGTCGATGCGGGTAGCACACGGCTTTTCACCACCCTTGGCATTGCGGCAGCTTGTTTCCTCGCCTTCGTGGGGGTCATTGTGCTCGTTGGAATCCGAGCGCAATCCCGCAAGTCCGAGTGATTTCCGAACAAAGCCGCGCCGCCACACCGTTTAACCTCAGCAGCATGAAACTACCCGCCCATACCGCCCTCCTTGGTCTCGCTCTAACGGTATGGCTACCCGCCAATGCCATCACGGTCGAAGCCTCTCCGCCCGCCGCCAAAGAACCTGCCCAGGAGCCTAAAACCAAAGAAGCAGACACCCTCGCCGCCGAGAACAAACTCGAAGCCGAGCGCCTCACCCGAGCGACCAACCCCATGCGCGCCGAGATCACGCGGCTCAAACTGGAACGCGAATTACTCACCGAAAAGCTCGCCCTCGAATCCGCCAAGCGCCAAGCCTCGCTCCAAGATACACTGGCGAAAATGGAAGCGGAAAAAGAACACCTCGCCGAGGAAGGCGAACTGTCGAAAGTCCGTGCGGATAAATTAGCCAACGAACTCAAGGCCGCCCAAACTGAAGCCGCCTTGGAAATCTCCAAGCTCCAGAATGACGTCGCCCGCATCGAGGCCACTGACAAACGCGCCAAGTTCGCCGATGCCAAACCCGTTTTCCTGAAAAATCCGCTCAAGGAAAATGGCATCCTCGTCGTCTCGGACCGCCGCATTCCGCTCAACGGGCTGATTACCGAAGCCACCGCCGACTATGTGACCAGCCGCATCCAATACTGGGATAACAAGGATCGCGAGCTGCCCATTTTCCTCGTGATCGACTCCAGTCCCGGCGGCTCGGTCATGGCCGGTTATCGGATTCTCAAGGCCATGGAATCCAGTGACGCGCCAGTCTATGTCGTCGTGAAATCATTCGCCGCCTCCATGGCTGCGGCGATCACCACGCTCGCCAAGGAATCCTACGCCTATCCGAATGCGGTCATCCTCCACCACCAGATCAGCTCGGTGGTCATGGCCCAATTGAACCTAACGGAACAACGCGAGTTCCATGAGGAAAGCCAGCGCTGGTGGGTCCGCCTTGGCAAGCCCGTCGCCAGCAAAATGGGCATCACTCCCGACGAGTTCATTAAGAAAATGTATCTTCATTCTTCTAACGGAAATTGGAGCGAATTCGGCGAGCAAGCTAAGGAACTGAAATGGGTCAACCACATCGTCAACGGCATCGACGAAACCTCGTTCACTAAAGACCCTGATAGTCTGGACACACCCAAACCCACCAAAGCGACCACCGTTGCCGAAGATACCGACGCCTCCGGCCATCCTTTCATGTGGCTGCCCCATCTCAATCCGATGGATGTTTACTTTCTCTACAATGCCGATGGCTACTATCGGCTGAGATAAGTGAACCACGTTTACCCTACAAAGGAAGATGGGAACCACGGATTGCACAGAAGACACGGATAAGAAAAGAGTTACGAAAGACGCCGAACTCATCCTTTGGGTGAATACCTAAAATATTCCAACTGATTCATTATCCGTGTTTATCCGTGTGA
>JANXMQ010000015.1 GCA_025354565.1 Akkermansiaceae bacterium | reverse complement strand
ATGGCCTCCGAAGCCGTAGGTAGTGGTTCGATTCCACTCGGGACCACCAGTCAAATTTCATTGAACTGCTATCCACGCGAACCCGCACGTGGAGCCGGCTGGAAATCGCAGCATGGAATCCGCATGATTTCGTGCAGTCGTTTAATACCATTTGAGGGCCGGATTTCAGAAGTGCCTGTGGTAGTGGAACTCACCCGTCTTTGATGACGTCACAGAGCGTCTATCCAGTGCTCACGAAATGTTAGTTAAACGTTAGTTCTCGCCAACCCGCCTGTGTCCCTCAAACTGAGTCTTATGAAATCCTCTGCAACTGCTCTCAGTCTGGGCGTTCTCCTTCTTTGGAGTTATATAACAATCAACGGATACGCAGCCCAGCCGATGGTCGAATTGCGTGGCTGCAACTATGTGCCTCATGACTGGGCCGATGGCGATAGCTTCGAAATCCGGACTGCCGATGGCACGGTGCATACGGTTCGGCTTTACGGCGCGGACTGCATCGAGTGGCATGTGAATGACAAGACTGACGCCACCCGTTTGGCAGCTCAGCGGCGTTACTTCGGGATCGCGGAATTCGGTGGCTCGGTGAAGACTTCGGTCGATGGCGCGAAGGCTCTTGGCAAGAGCGCGGGGGAGGAAACCACGCGAGTTCTGGCCCGGCCATTTACCGTGCATACCGCCAACGCCGATGCTCGGGGCGACGGCAGGCACAAGCGGATCTACGCGTTTGTCACCACGGCGGAAGGCGAGGATTTGGCCGAGCATTTGGTCCGCATGGGTCTGGCGCGGGCCTTTGGCGTGTATCGCGAGACTCCGACCGGGAAAACGGGGAAAGACTATCAGGAATTTCTCCGCGACGCGGAACTGGTCGCGGCTAAGGGAGGTGCCGGAGCATGGGCGAATACCAACTGGCAATTGCTCTCCGCCGAGCGCCAAGAACAGCGGCGGGATGATGCGGAACTCGAACTCGCCGAAGGCAACCACAAGAAATCCGGGGACTTGAAAATCGACCCTAACACCGCAGCCCGTAAAGAGTTGATGAAGCTCCCCGGTGTCGGCGAGGCCATGGCCAACCGGATCATCGGTGGTCGTCCCTACAAGGAAATTTCCGATTTGGCGCGGATTTCTGGAATCGGCCAGAAAACTCTGGAACGGCTGACTCCTCACCTGCTGATTGCCCCGGCCAAGTGACATCAGCGGCAAGCATGAAACTTTTTTGCAGGAAATGATTCTGCCGCACGGTATCTTGGGCATGACAAAACTAAACATGCTGTTTGGCTTGGCGGTGGCGCTGGTGTTGCCGGTATTGGGACAGGAGCTGCCGAAGGTTCTGGCCATTGGCTCCGCGATCCCCTCATTCTCGTTGCCGGGGACGAATGGGAAGACCTACACGATCGCCGACTTTAAGGACGCCAAGGTCCTGTGCGTCATTTTCACTTGCAACCATTGCCCGGACGCCGTCGCCGCCGCGCCCCGCATGCAGGAAATCCATCTGGCCTACAAGGATAAGGGCGTGGCCGTGATCGCCGTGGATGCCAATAACGGCGAAAGTCTAACACCCGACGAACTTGGCTACTCGCCATTCACCGACTCGTTCGAGGAAATGACGCCGTTTGCCAAGGACTTCGGGTGGACTTTTCCCTACCTCTATGACGGCGCGAAACAGGAATTCGCCACTGCCTGCGGGGCGCAATCCACCCCCCATGTCTTCGTCTTCGATGCCGAGCGCAAGCTCCGCTACACCGGGCGGATGGACGACGCCGCCCGCAAGACCGGACCGGTCGAGAAGAGCTTCCTGCGCGATGCACTCGATGCGATGCTCGCAGGCACCGAGGTGAAGGAACCCGTCACGCGCTCATTCGGCTGCTCGACGAAATGGCTCTTCAAGCAAGCCAAGGTCGCCGCCGACCAAGCAGCGTGGGAAAAGCGCCCGGTCACTGTCGCGGACCTCAACGAGGAATTGTCCAAGAAAATTCGCGCGAACGGCACCAAAAACGTGCGCCTCATCAATTTCTGGTCCACCACTTGCGGCCCTTGTGTCAAGGAATTCCCCGATCTCGTCGAGACTTACCGCCGTTTCCAAAACCGCCCGATGGACTTCGTTTCTGTCAGCGTGGATGACGTCGCCCAGCGTCCTGCGGTGGCGAAATTTCTCGAAGCGCGCCATGCCGCGATTCCGAATTCCACGGCCCGGACGCTGAAGGAAGAAGGCCGGGAAACGAACAATTACCAGTGGGTCGGCGGGAACCCGGACGCCATGGCACAAGCCATCGATCCCGAGTGGTCCGGTGCCCTGCCGCACACCATTCTCGTCGCCCCCGGCGGCAAGATCCTGTGGCGGCACACCGGCGAACTCGATATCGTGGAACTCCGCCGCGAGATTCTGAAGGGTTTCGAGTGATTTTCGTTCGCGAAATTTCAGGGTGTGGTGAGCTGCCGGGTGAGGGACGGTGATGGTGCGGGGTGAGTGGAGTCAGATGCTCACGACAGGAGCGAGTTTTTTGGATTGAGCGGCTTGTATTTCCCCGGATCGCGCTAAAGTCAGTGCCATGTCTCATCGCCCCCTTGTGTCATTGCTGCTTCCGCTCGTGTCGCTGGCGGGGTTGCTCAATGGGTGTGTGAATTTTCCGAGGTCAGGGGAAACCCGGTCCGGCGGTGATGGCGTTAGGTCGGGTTTCACGGTTACTAAGAATATCATTTACACGCCTGTAGATTGGCCTGAACCCGTACGGGGGGATCTCTACCGCCCACGTTCCGCCAGTCAGGCATCGGCGGTCCTACTGATTCATGGCGGTGGGTGGACTGGCGAGGACGGCCGTTGGGAAATGACCTCTATCGCCAGGAAACTCGCGCAACGGGGCTACGTCGTCCTGAATGTGACTTACCGGCTCGCCCCACGTTGGATCTACCCCGCCCCGGTCGATGACTTGCGGGAGGCGGTGAAATGGCTGCGCACCCACGCGGTGGAGCAGGGGATCGATCCCACGCGGATCGCCACTTTCGGCTATTCCGCCGGCGGTCATTTGGCGGCGATGGTGGGATTTCTCGAAGGCGCGGAAAGTTCCCACATCCGCGCCGTGGTAGCAGGCGGCGCACCCGCCGACCTCATGCTGTATCCCGGCGGCACCCTGGTCCCGCAGTTTCTCGGTGGCACCCAGAAACAAATTCCCCAGCGTTTCAAGGCGGCCTCGCCGGTGAATCACATTTCCAGCCAGAGTCCGCCGACCTTTGTCTTCCATGGGACCCATGACCAACTGGTCCCACCGGAACACGCGCTGGCAATGCTCGCGGCCTTGGAGAAAAACCACGTAGAGCATGAAGTTTATTGGGTTCAAGGCCGCGACCATGTCGCCACGTTCCTATTTCCGGCCAATGCGGTGAATGCGGCCATCGACTTTCTGGACCGGCGGATGCGTTGAGACTTCGGATGAAGGGGAATGGGGTTCCCGAACGCGGATCGAGTTTTTAGGCTGGAACACGCGCTGGCGATGCTCTTAGCCTTGGTGAGCGCCATGTGACGCATTATTTTTTTTCTTGAGAATCCAGATCAGCCGCCGTAACCACTACGTAGCTACATTAAAAAACCCAATGAAACCTGCCCGCACACACCGCAAGCCTAGAGGCTTCGCTCTCATCGTCACCCTTTCGTTGTTGATGCTGCTCACCGTAATCGCCGTCGGCTTGCTCAGCCTGTCTTCGATCTCGATGCGCTCCAGTAGGCAAAGCAGTGACGCACAAACCGCGCAAGCCAATGCTCGCATGGCGTTGATGATCGCAATCTCCCAGCTCCAGAAATATGCCGGACCTGATCAGCGAGCGACCGGCAAAGCGGATTTGGCGGCTGGGCCGCTCGGTGCTTCCGTCGCGGATGCGACCCTGCCAATCAACCAGAAAGCCATGGATCTCAGTGACCAAGGGCTCGTCCAAGTTCAGCCCGGGACCCGTCACTGGACCGGAATTTGGAAAAATAACAGCCTCAATCCCGGTCTTGATATATACACCAAGACCCCTTCGCCGCAGTTTTTGCAATGGTTGGTTAGCGGCAACGAGGTCACTGCAAATTCGGTCAAACCCGATACCACGCTTTACGGGGTGGACTCCAATGGTAAGTCAAAGCTCGATCCCAAGAATCAGCCCTATGCCGTGGTTCTCGCTGGCCCGGCGACGGTGGGTGCCGCGTCTTCGAGCACGCTCAGCCGCTATGTTTCGGCTCCGTTAGTGAATATCATCAAGCCCGGCTCTACCGCGATTGCCGGACGCTATGCCTGGTGGGTGGGCGACGAGGGCGTGAAGGCGAAATACAACATCACGCCGTCTGCGTCATCCAATGCAGTCGCCACTTATAAAACCCTCACTCCGCAGCGTTCCGGTTGGGAAGCGGTGACCGGTTACTCCACTTATCCGAATCCCAACACCAGCGCCGCCAAACAACCGCTTTTGAAATCCGTGGTCTCGCTACCCACGGCAAGACTGCTTGATTCCACGATGGTCGGGGATCCACTCAACCGTGCGTTCCATTCCGCCACCACTGACACGTTCGGAATTCTTACCGACAATCTCAATGGAGGCCTGAAACTCGACTTTTCGCCATACCTGGCGAACGGCTTTCCAAACAGTGCTATACCGAATGTGACAAACTCGCCCATAGGCACTTCCAACATCATACCCGGTTCGGTCGATTCCTCGATCAAAGGTCCCATCTGGAACCAACTCAAGGATTTCGCGGCTATGTATAAAAACCTGAGCAGTGGAAAATTGCAGGTGACCCCCGCGACTGTGCAAACTCCCGCGCAAAGCTTTAGGTCACCAAGACTAACAAAGGGTGCGATGGCCCCGACTATCATTGAAATGCATTTGGTTTTTGGAGCCAAATTTGTGCCGGTTACCCCGCCGGTTGCCGATACGTATTGGATATACCCCTGCGTCAAAGTGGCCGTGGCACTGGCAAATCCCTATCCCTATCCGCTGAAATGGACAGATGCACTTCAACTTGAATTCAAAAGTGACACGCCAACGGGGAATGGCCCCAGTCGAATCTATGCAACCCCCGGCGGTCCTGCCCGACCCTACATCTCTACGAACGATTACCTTGGGAACCCGACAGAGGCGTCGGTTTTGAGAAATGCGCTCTTCTCGATTCCTGCTGGGGAGCTACCTGCGGGTGAAGCCCGTGCATACACCATCGCTGGTCCTGCGTCGGTAGATCGTCTGAATAATGATACCAACCCTGTAACCGTAGCGATGGGTCCTTTTTCTAGCAGTGCGCCCAACGATTTCAAGAGATGTGTGCTGATGAAATTCACTAATACTAATGTGATCGCAGCCGCTACTGCAATAAAATTGGACATGCGCGAGTCTTGGACAACTTCTCTACTCACTGCAGAACTCAAAAACTCTAGTGGTTTACTCCTTCGCCGAATCGAGCGATTTGAGTTGGATAATGCATTTTTCACGCAATTGCAGCAAAGTTTTACGGGTAGTGAAATCCAAGGGCTGACCGATCCCGTGCCCTTACATGCCTACTCTTTCCAGATGAGCCAACCTGGCATGAATTATGTGTCGCTACTGCCCAATGGCGGGAATAACGGCATTCGGAGTTCCACTCTGCGAACGTTCATGGATTATAATTTTCAAGCCGCCCTTTTTCGCAAACATATCACTTCTTACAATCCAGCGCCTTTCTTTATGGAGAGTTCCAATAATTTGAACGCCCTGCCAAAGACGGCACCTGGCGGTGACACAGGTGGCGTATTCACTAAAAACCTCTATACCTTTGGTTCGTCCGCTTTACCATGGGGTAGGGCAGCAACCGCGAGTGTGACCAAGAATATCCTGTTTGGCATCCCGCAGGACATGGTATCGATCGCTCAATTCCAACATGCTGATCTAACGGCTGATGATATTTCGGTATCAATCGGTAATCAGCCTGGCAATGCCGTGGGAAATTCCTATGCGTCTCCCTACCTCAAAAGAGAGCAAGTGATACAAAGTCGCAACGACTACGCGCTCATGGGTAGCGCTAATCAATCAGGAGTAACAATGACTTCATCGAATCACTATGATATTGCCTATCTGCTCAACACGGCGCTATGGGACTCCTATTATATATCAACCGTCCAGTCCACGGCTACCCCTCCCTTGAACGAGCGGATTCTCAAAATTGATGGGTCAGATGTATCGAGCGAGCTTACGGATTCTGTGAAGTCCGCAGGTCATCTTTGGGTGAATGGCGCGTTCAACGTAAACTCGACAGACAAGGACGCGTGGAAAGCCCTGCTAGCGGGAACCAAGTCCTTGAAGCATCCAGCGGATGCCGCAGTTTCCAATGATGCCATGTTTCCCCGCAGTCTTGACCAGACAAGTCCGTCCAAAATACCACCAACAGGCACGGGCGATGATTCATTTTCAGGATATCGGCGTCTAACTGATGCCCAGTTGGATACGCTTGCGGATGAAATTACCAAGCAAGTCCGATTGCGCGGTCCGTTTGTCTCGCTTGCTGAATTTATAAATCGGGCGATTGTGCCGCTTGCCACCAATAAAGATCGCGGCCGCAGTGGAGCCCTGCAAAGTGCGCTTGACCTCAGCGGTGCGAATATCTCACCGGATGGCAGCAAGTCGGCTTTTTCTTTCGCCACTCAAGATGACAAGCTCAGTCTTCAGAATGATGGCGCAGGACCTCTTGCCGATATGACGGGGACCAGGGCTACTCCTCTGCCGAATAACGATCCTGATCCGGTCTGGGCCGTTCAGTCCAGAGACCTAAACCCAGGCGCGGTTGCGAGTATTTATGCCGACCGTCAAATGATTTCCGATCCCACTTTGAGGCCGGAACAGGGCTTCCGTTCCACGGGCATTCCGGGTTGGGTTACCCAGGCTGACGTATTACAGGCCATCGGGCCGGTGATCACCACCCGTTCAGACACTTTCCGGGTGCGCGCGTATGGCGAGTCACTTGATTCAAGTGGAAAAGTGATTGCCAAGGCCTATTGTGAAGCCGTGGTGCAGCGCACGCCTTCCTATGTGGATGCTAAAAACAATGTTGCTTCGGATCGTGGTGCGGCCTTGAATGCAACCAACCAAACTTATGGTCGCCAGTTTAAAATTGTCTCTTTCCGTTGGCTTTCCCCTAATGAGATTTAATCCATTTATACCTTTAGGGGGCGTATGCCTCGCTTGGTTTTTGGTCTGTGAAATTTCCAATGCTCAGAGTTCCGCAGGGGAGACTCCGCAGGTTTCCCTCAAAATCGACTTGGTCGCATGGGGTGCCGACATTCCAGGCCTGACGGTCAAGGCTGCCGCGAAGAACACCGCAGTGACGGCGCTTTCATTCAGGTATTCCAAGCCAGTGAAATACGCAGGCCCGAATATTCTGGAAATTTCCCAAGTGTCCGGGGAGGTGACAAAGGTCGATTATAAACCGGATCCGGTGACGGGCGAACTGCCGCTTGACCTGTTTATCAAAAATGACGATTCGGGAAAAACGCCTGCTGGTACGGTGCCACCGGAAATTCTTGCCCGTCGCAAAGAAAATCCGAATCTTGTCTCCCTCGCTGTTATCCCGCTTAATTCCAGAAGTGTCACAATCCTGCTAGCACCTGGTCCGGGCGGTACTTATACGTCTTGGGTGATTGACGATGATCCGGCCAAGCTGCCATTTGGACAGCTCCGGATTCACAATCTGAGTCCATTTCAGATTGCTTTCCATTGTACCGGAAATGTGGCGAAAGAGCTGAAAGCAAAGGAATCCTTTTCAGTTAGCCCGGATAAAAACCATGAGGTCGGTTATGAACTCGCCTACAAGGTGCAAGACGCATGGAAGAAGCAGGAAACCAATTTGGTGACTGTGAGGGAGGATGAACAGGCTCAAATGATTGTCCTGAAAAGCAAAGAACGATTTTTCGTCTCGGGAGATGGTTCACAATCCGGCTTTCTCCAAATGGTGGTCCTGCGCCGGAGCAAGAAGCAGCTTGAGGACATGCAGACTGGAGCGAGACAACCTTAATGTTTGGCTTGTAAGTTTTTACTGAGTATAATCGGCCCGGATGGAAGCACCGCGAGTGGACGGATTGAAACTGGGCAAGCTGATCGGCCACGGCGGATGTGGTCGCGTCTATCAAGCGAAGGACGAATCCGGCGCGGCCTGTGTCGTGAAGTTTTTCGATGAATTCGGGGTCTCGCAGTCGCTGCTTGAAAAAATGACGGGGCGGCTAGAATTCGGTGGTTGGCCGGAAGGGGTGATGCCGGTGAAGGCCGCGAACTTCTCGGTAGTGGGACCATTCTGGATCACGCCGATGGTGGCGAACTTCATGGAGGACGGCGATCCCGTGCCACGGACCCTGCAAGCGAATCTCGGCGAGCACCCCGGAGTGGATTCCTGGAAATTGGTGAGATCGTTCGTCCGGGCATTGGCTGGAATGCACGAGCGTTGCGTGGCCCATGGCAATTTGAAGCCGGGAAATATGTTTTTCACCGACGATGGAGAGCTCATGCTGAGTGATTGGGCGATGGGCGATCTGCCCGGGGCGAAACAGTTCAACTTCACCGACGCCGTGCTCTATCAGCCACCCGAGCAACTCAGGGATTCGGCGGGATACCTGGATGAGGCGGGCTACCGCTGGGATGTTTTTTCCTTCGGCGTCCTGGCCTATCGGATACTAACCGGTAGATTTCCTCGCTGCCACGAGGCGTTCAATATTGTCGCCCCACCGGCTGGTGTGACTCGCAAGGAAGGCATCCAAGCAGACCTTGGAAAAATCGCGAAAAACCTCGAATCTCAGTCGGAAGTGAGTTGGCCGGATGCGCCGGAAAACTCGCTGGAAGAGGGCTTCCGTGAATGCATCGACCGCTGCCTGTTACTGGACCCGGTCAAACGCCCGGCAACGATGATGGAGGTGGCCGCTATATTTTCCGCGCTCGAACTCAAAGCCACGGTGGATGCCGAGCGCGAGGCGTTGTTAGACCAGCGTCGGCGGGCTGAGCGGCGGACTTGGCGGACCCTGTATTTCGCCGGCGGAGCCGTTGCTGCGGCGGTGATTCTAGCAGGCCTCTGGCAGCTCGCGAATACCCAACTTGCTAAAGAACGCGGCGATCAAAGTCACGCAATCCAGTTGATCCAGATCACGGCGGATGCCGCGCTGATAGAAAAGGCCGCTGCCGAGGTGCGGCTGGCGGAAGCGCAGCAGGCGCTGACCTATGAGCGGGAGCTTTCGCTGGCGAGACTTGAGGCATCACGATTAATCGGCGACCGCTTGTTCGAGTGGGCCATGGAAAAAGGCAACCGCAGCCTGCCACCGTTGGATGGCCGGGAACTTCGGTTGAAACGACTGGAGCGCTACTATCAGGATTTCCTAACACGCACGGCGGACATCACGGCCTTGGCGGACGAGCGGGCGAGAGCGCGTCTGCAATTGTCAGAAATCTCCATCGCCGCCGGTGACGCGCCAGCCGCAAGCCAGCGGTTAGGCGAGGCTCTGGCGGCCTGGGCCACGCTGCCGATGGATGCGGAGTTGAAATTTCGCCTCGCCACCAATACCCTGCTCCTGGGCCTGCTCCGCCAGTCGAATGCCGATCCCGAAGCGGGGGACGCTTTCGTCGCGGCACGCAAGGCGCTATCCGAAGTGCCGCAAGCCGAGGTGGATGCAGACCGCCTGAACCAACTCATGGCCGTGCTGGATTTCCATGAGGCGAAATTGCTGGCTGCGCGCGGCGATGACGCCAAGGCGCTCGAACAACTCATGCGGGCCACGCAGACGCTCAACCGCATCGCCGACCAACGTCCAGACGCGGCAATTCTGAGATCGGAACTTGCTGCTTGTTATCTATCATCCGCGACGATTCTTGAGGGCATGGGCAGTCTGGGCGACGCGCGTGAAGTCCGGTCGCTGGCCTCGGTGGAATTGGTGAAGCTCCTCAAGGACCAGCCAGCGGATTTCAACCTGAGGCTCGATCTAGCAGGCTGTTACGCCGCCATGGCGGAGTCTGCGGTGCTCTCGGGCGACATCGTGGGCGCGGAGTCGATTTCCAAGGAAGCGATGAAATTGTTAGATGTGTTGGTCGTCGAGCAGCCAGACAACGCGGAAGCTGTTTCGCGCAAGGCCTCGCAGCTCGGCTTGCGGGCGGGCATCCAGCGCGATCGCGGTCTGGCCGCAGAAGCGATCAAGGGCTACGACGAAGGTATTCGCATGTTAGAGGCGCTACGGGCGTCGGCCCCGGACAACGCGATGGTGGCCTACCGGCTATCGCTGCTCTGGTGGCAGAAGGGGCGGATGTTAGGCATGGGTGGGCATCGAGACGAGGAAATCGCGCTCATCCGACGAGCCCGTGATTTGCTCAGTCAGTTAGAAATCTCGCCCTCATCCACCGGTCCGCGTCCGGAGCAATTGCAAAGCTCGGGAGGCTATCTCCTCGGCGATCTCGGCCACGCGCTGCAATTGGCGAACCGCAAGGACGAGGCGAAACAAACATTCTCTGATGCGGTTGCCCTATGGGAAGGGCTCCTGCAATCCCGCCCGCGCAGCGAAGAATACCGCGAGGATCTCGCATGGTGCCGCCAACGCTTGGAGAACTTGAAGTGAGTGCCATTTGACACCACTGCTGCAGCCCTCGCGGCTCAAGAGCTTACACGCATTTCACTTAAGTTTGCTTGACAATCGGACCTTTTCCGGGATTTGTGGTTGTGGCAAATGGCGAAGCGATCCATGGCAGGAGTGAAGTTGACGCGCTTGGAGGCCCGGACCCGGGTGATCCAAGGAGCGGGGCGGATTGCGTTCGTGTTTTTTTGTATGGCCATGGGTTTCGTGGTGGTCGCTACGGCGTTTCCACAACGGCGTGAGTTGGCAAAATTGGAAGGCAAGCTGGAGGTGGCGAAAGCCCGTGAAGCAAGCATCGTGGCGGATCGCGAATACCATCAGGTTGAATTTCGCGCGTTGAAAGAAGACCCTGTGTTTTTGGAAATCCATGCCCGCGACAGATTGGACTACTACCGCGAAGGCGAGCGGGTGCTGCAATTTCACAGCGAGCGGTAGCAAGTGCTTTTTGACGCTTGGCGGCCTCGTGGGGAACGAGTATCCCATGGCCATGCGCAACGATATTGAGCGGATTTTGATCGACGAGGCAGTGATAGAAAAACGGCTGGATTCGATGGCTCTTGAGATCGAACGGGACTTTCCGGGTGGAAGTTTGGTGGTCATTATCCTGTTGAAAGGGGCGCTCGTTTTTGCGGCGGACTTGCTGCGGAGAGTGCCACGGGCTTTGGAAATCGAGTGTCTCAATGTCGCCAGCTATCATGGTGGCTTGGAGAGCTCGGGTAAGGTGGATTTCCTGGATCGGCATTTCCCTGAAGTGAAAGGTCGGCACGTCCTGCTGCTCGATGATATTCTCGATACTGGCAGAACCCTGCACGCGGTCTCGGCTAGATTGGTGGAAGAGGGCGCTGTGGCGGTGCATACCGCAGTCTTGTTAGCCAAGGACAAGCCGCGTGCCGAAGAAGTCCAGGCGGACTATGTGGGATTTGAAATCGGCGATGAATTCGTGGTCGGCTACGGCTTGGACTATAACGGAAAATATCGAAATCTACCATTCGTCGGCGTGCTCAAGTTGTCGGTCGCGCAGTGAGTGCCGCCTCACCGCGCGGGTTCTAGTGCCCCGGCTGGGACGGCCTCGCGGAACAGCACGGTGGCGAGATCCTCTTCCACCGGAATGCGGGCCAAAGCGGCCTGATGGCGGCGCGCGTGTTGTTTCCAGAGGGCGAAGTGATTCACATAGGCATCCTGATAGCGGCGCAATGTTGCGGGCTCAATGCGGTGTGGATGGTGGGAATGCCGCTCGGGATCAATGAATTCATAATTTCCCGACCATGCCGGGCGGGCCTCGCTGGCAAGAAATGGCGCGAGGATCACAAGCGAACCGTGGCGCTGGCCGAGGTGGCGCAGGAGCGGCTCGGGATCGGCGGGAAACAATAGGTCTGATAGGAAAACGCAGATCGCATTCGCCCTGAGCGGCAGACGGGTGAGATCCGGCGCATTCGCGGAATCCGTGGCAGGCAGGGCGCGGGCGGTGGCCAACCATTGGTGACTGCGGAGTGTGGCGGGATCGAGTGCCAGCGTGGCATTCCCCCGGACGGCATGAAGCGCGAGTGAGGCCCCGGCGGCTTGGGAACTTTCTGCAATCAGATAGAATAACTCGGCGGTGCGGGTGGCTTTGGCTTCATCATAAAACATCGACTCCGAAGCATCAAGAATCAGGTCCACCACCGGCCGGACCTCTTCGCGGAACAGCTTCATCGTGTAACTGCCAGTGCGGGCGAATGCCTGCCAATTGATGTGGCGCGGATCATCACCGGGCGAGTAGGCACGGTGGTCCTGGAAATCCATCGAGGAGCCGGTGCCGCCGCCTGCAAACTCACCGGCCTGGCCGCGCCAGACGCGGGAGCGCAGTGGCAGACGCAGGCGACCTGCGGCGGCTAGGGCGTTGGCGTGGCATTGTTGCAGCGCGGCGGGAGTCATGACGCGGCGGGGGGAGCGAGTTCTTGCTCCGCTTGTAACATGATTTCACGGTAGCCCCGGAAGGCGCGGATGGCGGTGACTAACAGCAGAAACAGGATGATTAAATCCACTGTCATCACGGTGGTCAGAAGATGGCTTTTGTCGATATCGCCATTGCTTAACATCGGCATGCAAATCGGTGGATTCCAGATCAACAACCAAAGGTAGGAAGGGTGATGGTACATGTCCGTAAACATCGTCGGAATGATAGTTAGAACGACCGAGGCCAACAAGAAGATCATGAAGTTCGTAAAGCGCCTGGTTTCCTGCTTGCTAAAATACGCGGAGAGCAAGGCGGGCAGCAGGATGCCACCTGTTAGAGCGAGGCTAACGGTCCAGTACTCGTCGTTGATCACCCCCGCGGGTGTACGCGTTGAGGTCCCTGCGATCCCCATCACGCTGATCACAATTAGCAATGTGGTGTAGATAACTCCGGTGGGCCAGCCGGGTAACAAAAAGACCGAGGCGATCCGGCCAATTAGCCCGCGTTTGAGAAAGGGCTTGTAAACTGGCGGCAGCAGAAAGGACGGCTCGGTCAAAGCCGTCAGCGTGGCGGGCAGAAGGATGATGGCAAACATGATTGGCGGGATATGCGCATCCACTTTATAAAAAAAACCGATGGCGGCGGTAATGCAGACCAATCCGAGGGCAATCAGGCGGCGTAGTGTCGAGTGATTTTCCGCTGCAGGGGCGATGCTCGAGATGCCGTGAGAAAGCGCGCACCAGCCGAGATAAGCAATGAAGCAGATATAGGCAACAACTCCGAGGAGCGAGTCCCAATCCGACATCGTGCAAGCGGTCATGAAAGTATTAAATCCACCGCGAAACAGGAGGCTTGGAATGACGTTGATCAGCACGACAACGCCGAGGATTGGAATCGAGCGGATGAGTTTCGCATTCGTCCCCGAGAAGCCAACCATGATCGCGGTTAGGGACATGGAACTCAGGAAAATCAGTGCGAGAAAAACCAACTCCCCAAGCAGGATCATGCCGCCGAAGAAGTAGCGCAGGATGAGATAGGGAATGATGGTGATGAGGATCAAGCCGGTCTGGCTGACAATGGCGATCCATTTGCCAAACACAATGCGCGAGGCGTTCAGGCGAGTGAGAACCATCATCTCGATGGTGTTTCCGGTGATTTCCGTGGAGAGCGCGGTGATGCCACGCATCGGCTGGATAAACAGGGCGGCGATGGCGAACATCGTGAAAATAACCCCGGAGGCGAAAGAGCCGGCACTGTCCGAGCTTGAGACCGCACTGGCGGTGAGCAGGATGGTTCCTAGCAGAATTTGAAAAACCAAAAACAACAGGGTGAAACTGCGGGCGCGCATACCTTGGCGCAGTTCCTTGACCAGCATCGGTGAGAGCCGGTCGGAAAAGTCGGTAAGGTGGGTGATGGGCATAGGGAAGAGGTTGAGAGTTGATGGTTGAGAGTTGAGAGGAAGAAATGAATGTAAGCCGGGATGAATCCCGCGATCCGGGGTTTGGAATTCTTTCTATCAACTATCCACTATCAACTCTTCTTGTGGCATCGGCGGTGGGGCGACGGCGGGTTTGCCGGCTTCGAGGCGGCCGATGATGTCGATAAAGGCGTCTTCTAGGTTGCGTTGCTCGCGGTGGAACTCGGTGATGCGGAGGCCGTCCTTGACCATGCGTGCGAGCACGTCGGCGGCTTTGGTGGGGTCTTCGGTGTCGATGCGGATGCGCCCGCCTTGTTTGCGGGCTTCGAGGAATTCTACATTTGGTTGGAGCACGCACCAGTCGGAAACCAGATCGGGTTTGCCATCGACCTGCACGTCATAGAGCACGCCGCCTTGGGTGTCTGAGCCGCGGCGGAGGGTTTCGGCATCGCCGTGGTGGACGATGCGACCGTTATTGATGAAGAGCAGGGAATCGCACATTTCACCGAGTTCGGATAGAATGTGGGAGGAGATGAAAATTGTTTTACCTTCCTTCGCCAGCACGCGGATGAGGTGCTTGAGTTCCACGCGGGCCTTGGGATCGAGGCCGGCGGCGGGTTCGTCCATGATGAGGACTTGCGGGTCGTGGAGCAGGGCGCGGCCCAGGCCGAGGCGCTGGGTCATGCCTTTTGAGAGCTTGTTAGAAAAGCGATCTGCCAGTGGTACGAGGTCGGTGAAATCCATGACTTCCTGAATGCGCTGGCGGCGTTCCTTGCCCTTGTAGCCGAGGGCGCGGGCGTAGAAATCCAGATATTCCAGCACCGTCATGTGCTCGTAGTTGCCAAAATGGTCGGGCATCCATCCGATCAATTTTCTAACTTCCGACGGGTGATGGACGACGTTGATGCCGCAGACTTCCGCCGAGCCGAGGGTGGGGTAGTCCAGCGAGGCAAGGATGCGCATGGTGGTGGTTTTGCCAGCGCCGTTAGAGCCGACGAAGCCACACACCGACCCGTGGGGGATCTCGAAGGTGACGCCGTTGACGGCTTGGAGATTGCCGAAGTAGCGATAGAGGTTCTGGACTTTGAGCGCGGACATCTTGGGATTTGAGATTTGAAATTTCAGATTTGAGATTTGAAATTTCAGATTTGAGATTTCACGGCGTGACGATGGGGCCGGTGATTAGGGTTTTAGTTTCCTTCCAGCGGATGCCGGGATTGGTGTCGATGCCGGGAGCGCCGGTGCTGATGGCGATGAAGTGGCTGGGGCGGTCTTTGGCGCGCATGATAAACTGGTGGTTGCGCGACGCAAAGGCCCCGGCCTCGGCGATCAGAGTGGGAAGCACCATTTCAGCCTCGACGGGTGTTAGAGTGAAGCGCTTGCCTGCGGTGATGCCGTCCGCGCGGTGCCATTGTTTCGCATCATCGAGGTAATAGAGTGTCTCGATGGGAAACTCGAAGGTCGAGAGATAGGTGTCTGGCTTGTCTGTGCGTTCGATGCGGCCACGGGTGGAGACGACGGCTGATAGGACATGACCCTGTTCCGAACGGCTTTGGAACCAATCGCCGGATGCTTGGAGTTTGCCATCGGCGGGTTGTAGATTGAAGGTGCCTTTTGCGCCCGAGCCATCGGTGTAGCGCGCCCAGCGGCTTTCGGCGATGGGAACCGGCTGGAAAATCGCTGGCGTGTTGATGGTGAAATTTGAACCTGTTAGCACACCGGTCCGGCTGAATTGTTCCTGATGGAGATAGGCCGCGTTCACACCACCGTCCGGGCGGACTTCCATCAGCACCCGGCGGATGCCGCTGCCGCCGAAGCCGTCTTGAGAGATGATGAGAATGATGAGAATCAGGCTGGCCCCCAGCGAGATTATCGGCGTCGTGATGAAGAGCTTGTGGCGTTGGCCGGATTTCGCGAAGACGAATAAATTTACCGGTCCCACAAGAATGCCGAAGATGATCAAGACGATCACGAATAGAGCATACCGGAAAGTTTGCTCGCCGAAGAGTTTCTGGAGTGGCCAGCCTGATAGAAAGTCGTGCCGCAGACCGGCTTGCTGCGGTTTCGTGGGGTTGGCAAGGACGAGTTTGACCACATTCGGGGCATCCAGTTTCAAGTCCGATGAAATGCGGCGGATGACGATGTTTCCATAGCCCGCTTCGGCTGGCAGCCCCATGGCTGCGGGCGAGGTGGAAGTGGCGGAGTAGATCATCAACTGCCCGCCGAGGCGGAGCCATGAGAGGATCGCATTGCGGCCACCGGGTGGGATGTTCGACCAATCGCCATCGGTCATGATGATGGCATCGTAGCCGGAAAAGGCGAGCCAGTCGTCCGGGAGTTGCTTGGGATCGAACTTTGCGGCGAACTCGCTGGAGCTGCGACCGGAGCTGAGTTTTGTGTTCATTTCACTGTCCAAGGACGAGGCGTTGGGCGTGAACAGAGCCTCGCTGAGAAGAGTCGCCGGTTGATCGGGTGAGAGATTGCTGTTAGCCGAATTATTGGCCCGGCCCAGCGAGCCACTGAGAATCACGGAGAGATTCGTGCTGCCCGAGTAGCCGCCGGGAGGATTCAGCGGGACGAGGATGTCGCGGGTCACGGTTTTTCCGCCAGCCGCCGTGAAACTGAAGGACGAACTGGTCTTGAGATCGCTGCTGTAGTCCGAGCGGCTCTCGAAATCGAGACTGATTGAACGGTCGCTTTTCAGGTTGTTCGCGATTTTCACGCGCACTGGGAAATAGCCGCCGGGCGAGGGTTTGGAAAATAGGGCGAGCACCTCGACGTGCGTATCGGTCGCCGGATCGAAGACCTCGCGGATCATCGTTTCCTGGGCGGAGAGCGAGGCCGTTAGAATCAGGAGTAAGGATAAAATTCGCATGAACAGATATTTGGGAACTGACGGTTGATAACAGCCGCCGCTTTAGGATATGGAACTCAAGACCTTCGGAGTTGCGGCGGCTTGGAAGGGGACTTCCTCCAGCAGTGCGCGGACGATGTCATTGGTCGTATGGCCTTCCACGCGGGCATTGTAGTCGAGGATGATGCGGTGGCGCAGGACGGCGGGAGCGATGGCTTTCACGTCCTCGAAGCTCGCGTTCGTCCGCTCTTGGATCAGGGCACGGGCCTTGGCCCCGGAAGCGAGGGCGAGGGCGGCGCGGGGGCTGGCTCCATAGCGGATGCCGCGTGAGGCGGCGGATTGGCCGGGGTGGCTGGCATCGACGAGGCGGGCGATGTAGTTCGCCACCACATCCGGCAGATAGATCCGTCTAACGAGTTCTAGCAACGAGGTGAGCGTTTCTGAACTCATCACCGCGTCCACCTGCGGATCGGTGCCGAGTTCGCGATGGGAAACGATACGCTGGAGCGTGGCGACGTCATTGCGGGTGACTTCGAGTTTGAACAGGAAGCGGTCGAGCTGGGCCTCGGGCAGGGGATAGGTGCCTTCCAGTTCGATTGGGTTTTGGGTGGCGAGGACGAAGAACGGGATCGGCAGATCATGGGTTTTCCCGAGTACCGTCACGCGGCGTTCCTGCATCGCTTCGAGCAGGGCGGATTGGGTTTTCGGGGAGGCCCGGTTGATTTCGTCGGCCAGCACGACGTTCGTGAACAAGGGCCCTGGCTGGAAGACAAACTCGCGACGGCCGTCGATTTCCTGGAGCACTGGATTTCCCGTGATGTCGCCTGGCAGGAGGTCCGGGGTGAATTGGACGCGCTTGGTGCCGAGCTTGAGCAATTTCGACAGTCCCTTCACCAGCTCCGTTTTGCCCAGCCCCGGCAAACCTTCTAGCAGAATGTGGCCGCGGGCCAGCACACCGGTGATTACGAGGTCGATAAGTTCCCCTTGGCCGAAGAGCACTTGGTTCAGCCCGGCAGAGAGCGAGCGAAGGTGTTTGGCGGCATCGGCGACTTCCGTTTCGGTGGCGTTTTCCATGGATTCGTTTGAATTACGACCGCAGGCTAACGCATTCTCGGCGCGTGGGAATGAAGAAGGTGTGGAATTTTCGGTTTGCGCCGGGGCCGGTGGCGGGAGGGGGGCTTGCAGG
Source organism: Akkermansiaceae bacterium (assembly GCA_025354565.1). Classification (GTDB taxonomy): domain Bacteria; phylum Verrucomicrobiota; class Verrucomicrobiia; order Verrucomicrobiales; family Akkermansiaceae; genus Luteolibacter. The sequence continues at coordinate 9,364 of JANXMQ010000015.1, read as the reverse complement.
AAATTTTTATCAGATTCGTCGCATTAGCTTTGCAATGCCGGTGATCCTGCGAATTTACAGCCGCCTCGCATGAAAGTTCTCCGCATCCTGCTGCCCTTCGTTTGTGCCGTCTCCACTCTAACGGCGACGGCAGCGGTGCAGGCGGATTTCCAACCGGATCCGGCGACGGTGCAGCGCTGGGGGGCGGGCTACAGATACCCGCAAGCGGGGTGGACGGTGTTGCACATCGAGGGCGGGGCCTATGAGCGGGGGGAGCAGCATGGGCGGTTGATGGCCCCGGAAATCGCGGGATACATCCGCGTCGTCGCCAGCGCGGGCGATCCGGCGGTGCCGGCGGATAGTTGGGCGCTGAAGCGGGCCTTTGTGAACACGGTTTTTACCCGGAAATTTACCCCAGAGCAGCTTGAGGAAATGCAGGGGATCGCCGATGGTGCCTCGGCGGCAGGAGCACGTTTCGCGGGACATCCCTTGGATCTATCGGACATTGTGATGGTGAACATGGTGATCGAAATGGAGGCGGTGAATATCGCGATGGCTGCCACTCCGACGGGATTGGAGAATTTTCACCCGCCCGCGCGGCCGCCGGGGCATTGCTGTGCGTTCGCGGCGAACGGTGCGGCGACGCGGGACGGCAAAATCGTCTTTGGCCATGTGACGACGGATGACCTGCGGCCAGCTTGTTATTATAATGTTTGGTTAGATCTCAAACCGACATCCGGTCACCACTTCGCCATGCAAACGGTGCCGGGCGGGATTTATAGCAGCATGGATTATTCAATCAGCGACACGGGCATCCTGATGGCGGAAACGAATGTCTCTCAGACCCCGTTTGAAATCGGCGGTACTCCGCTGGCCTCACGCGTGCGGCAAGTGACGCAGTATGCGGAAACCTTGGACCAAGCAGTTTCCATCATGACGGAAAATTCCAACGGCCTTGGCGCGGCGGAGTGGTTGCTGGCGGATCTCAGGCAAAACGAGATCGCCCTGTTGGTATTGGGCACCCACAAGCAGAAGTTGTTCCGCAGCAGCAAGCATGAATGGATTGATGGGGCGGAGGGTTTTTACTGGAGTTGTGACAATTCCAAGGACATGGCGGTGCGCTTGGAAAGCGTGACCTCGCTCAAGGGGCCGCCAACGGCGACCGCCTCACCGATCACTACCTACCGGGACACGCTTTGGATGGAGCTTTATGAAAAAAATAAGGGGCGGATTGACGCAGATTTCGGCAAACTCGCCTTCACCTCGCCCGCCTTGGTGACCTCGCACGCGGTGGACGCGGTGTTCACGACCACGGACCTCGGATTGCAAATGCGGAGCTGGGGATGCTACGGGCCACCGGGGGGAAACACGCGCCTGCCCACGGCAGGAGATCGGCAACGGTTCCCGGAAATCCGCCCGTTGGTGGTCAATCCGTGGACGATCCTGCACGGGCTAAAGCCAATTGATCCAGGGGTGATACAGGCGGACGATTTGCATGATCCCGGCACCGGCGACTATCCGGGCCGGGTTGAAAAACAGGCCGAGCCACCGCATCCGCATCTCTGGCATGGCACGTTGCTGCCAGCGACGGATGAGGATATCTGGCTGGCTAACAGTTTTGCTTTTTATGAGGGACTGGCGATGCGCTGGAAGTATTTCGCCACACGGCCACAGGTATCTGTTAGCGATGCCCGCGGCCTCGATGATCTGGCAACCGAGCTGAGTTATTTCCGCTGCAAATACGAACTCGGTGCCCGCCGCCGTCCGGAGTTGCCCTTGTCAAAACTACGGGCGAATTTTCATGATACCGCGTGGAATCAGATTTCCTCAGGCAAGGGCGTGCTGCTGTTGCACAGTCTGCGTGGCTTGATCGGCGGGGATAAATTCGATGGCCTGATGGAGGACTTCGGGCAGGCGAACGCGGGCAAGGCGGTTAGTTCACGGCAGTTTCAAGCGTTCATCGAGCATGGCACGGGTCGCAGTTGGGCGGCGTTTTTTGACGCCTGGCTCGACCATCCCGGCTTGCCGATGTTAGAACTTGGGAAAATCGAAACCCTACGCGATGGCGATCACTGGCGCACCCGCATCACCGTCCGGCGCAACGAGTCCGGCGCACCGCTGGCGGTGGATGTGACCGTGGAAACCGACGACGGTGAGGTTACCGGCAGCGTCCGTTTGGAAAAAGCGGAGGATGTTATCGAAGTGGTCACCGCCAAGACCCCGCGCCGGGTGGTGGTGGACAAATACCGGATTTCGGCCTGTGGCAATGGTGCGCCGTTCACGATACTCAGTTATGAAGACGACTTGGAAAACACGCTGATCCTCTACGGCACGCTCGATGAAACAGCCGCCAACCGGGAAGCCGCGCGCAAATTGCAAGAGGTGCTCCGTGGTCGTGAACATGACATCGTAGTGACGGTGAAGGCTGATACCGAAGCGACCGAGGAAGAGTTGCGGAATCATCATCTCGTCCTGTTAGGTAGGCCCGACAGCAACTCGCTAGTGGCCCGTTTTCGGAAACAGTTTCCGGTAGCCTTCGGTCCGCGCTCTTTCACGCTGCGGGAGGCGGTCTATGCGCATCCGGAGAGCGCGGTGATGGCTGCTGCCGAGAACCCGCTCAACCGCCGTTTCTCACTCGTACTGTACGCGGGACTTGGCACCCGCGCGATGCTGGGTCTAGTGACCAAGCTCGACGAGGAAGACATCGCCTCCGCGCCGGTGGTGCTGATGCCTGCCGGGGAGCCAGCGCACAACTTGGTGGCCGTGCCTGATGAACTGATCCGCGAAATTCCTGCGGTAGGCATTCCGCACAAGCAGTGATATTCCGCCGGGCGAATGATCGTCCTTGACGGGATCGAATTTGCGCTCAGGTAAAAAACGCCATTGCGCAGTGATCTCTCTCGGGTAATGTCACAGGTGATAATCAACCCATTCAGCCCATGAACTCCATCCTGGAAAACTCGTCATCGTATGCGAAAAAAATTAGGGAAGCAGACGCGAGACTCTTCAAACTTGAAAAATCCATCGCCGAGATCGGTCTGCCCGCCGGTCAGGATCTGCGCCGCCGCTTGAACACATTGAGAATCGAGGAAAACGCGCTCAAGCGGAATTTCGAAGAATCCCGGCAACGGGGTGAGTCGGATGGTTTAAGGATGGGTAAAATCGAGGCCCTGCTCCATCACATCGAGTGCGAAGAGTCATCCTTGGAACACGCGACGGATTTCCTCCATCAGGCGGCACCCTCATCGGTAACGCTGGCGGTCGAGACCGGTGCGCAAGTCGTCGATTTTCTGGGACGCAAGGTGAGGCGTGTGTTGGGCGATCATCACCCGCTCGGGACCTCGGTCTTCGTCAATCACACGCATGAGAATCTAGCCGCCGAATACGGACTTGCCGGGGATCATGGGTCTTTGCCCAAGTCTGCCAACTCGCAATGATGTTTCTGGCCGGAGTTTGACCAGCTACGCGATCACGTAATTGAGACATCTTAAATATCAGGATAGTCTCACAACATGACCGACCAAGAAAAGCTCAACCAACTCTTCAATGCCGCCCTCACAGACAGCACGGACTACGAGAAGCCCCTCGCCCGGGCATTGATCCAACAGGTGCCAGCTCCTGCGGCCCTGCCGATTACGGCCTCCGATTTTATGCAGGTAACCTTACCCACATTGCCACCGATCATGGAAATGCCCCTTGCCAATGCAGGTCTCGATGCCACCGCCTCCGCAGAGTTGGGTGCGCTCCTTGACGAGCAAAGGGTGCGCTTAGGCCGCAAGCGTCGTCGCGAAACGCTGGTTACTTTGGGCGTTTGCCTGACGCTCACCGGTGGCAGTTGCGGCTGGTTCGTCCAGTCTCCCAACCGGATCCAAGCGTTCAAAGAAGTCATGCGTGACTTTCGCTCCTTCGGCGATGTGCAGGGCATGGTGGCCAAATACAAGGTGGCGCTCGATAAGATTGCCGTCCGCTCCAAGCAGATCGACCAAGCCACCGCCGCTATGGGCGTGAAACACAGTGCTGCCGATGACAAGGATCCCTATTTTGAAAAGGAAATGCAAGCGATGATGGGCGGCAAGGGCAGGACCGTCGGCCAACGGAACACCCAGCTTCAGAAGACCTTCGGCCAACCCAAATTGGTGGCAACTGCCACGAAAGACCAAGTCGCCCTGGCCAAAGACCAAGTCGCCCCGGCCAAAGATCAGGTCGCCACCGTGGCAGACGGCCAGTCCTTCGAGTGGAAACACTGACCCGGCGCTTGCCCGACTCGATTCGCCGCCTCAGTTTACCTGCATGGATCTCTCCAATTTCCTGAAAATGGACCCCCATCTGCTCGTGGGATTGCTCAACACCGAGCTGCGGAACCATTGCGATTCGCTTGAGGATCTGGTGAAAACTCATCACCTCGACCCTGAGGCTTTGATCGCGAAAATGACCGCTGCCGGCTATATCTATCAGCCGGAACAAAACCAGTTCCGGTGATAAAAGGCGGCGATTTGGGCCGCTTCACCTTATGAATAAACTCGATGGCTCTGCGCGGATTGATCACGTCCTGAAGACGTTTCCCGATTTTCCCCCTCACACCTGCAACCAGCCCGCCACCGCCCGCGCGGCCCGTTCGTGAGCGCCCAAGCCGCCGAGCATCGCAGTGGTGGCCGCGAGTTTCACGCGCAGAGCCTTGCGCTTTTCCGGGGATTCCAGAAATTCCCGTAAGGCCCTGCTAACCGCGACGGGCTCGGCCCTGGACTGGATCAACTCCTCGATCACACCTTCACCTGCTAGAATATTGACCAGCCCGACGCGCTCGATTTTCACCAGCAGCTTCGCCATCAGATAGGTGAGCGGGGCCATCCGATAGACAAGGCAATAGGGCAGTCCGTAATACGCCGCCTCCAAGGTGGCCGTGCCGCTGGCGATCACCGCGCAGCCCGCCCGTTGCATGAGCGAGTGACTGCCGCCGGTGGTGACTGTGATCAGGTCCCCCACCTCGGCCTCAGCGAGCAGGGCGCGGATCTGCGCTGCCAATTTCGCGGAGGCGGCGGGGACTTCGAAGGTAAGCAAGTTTCCCCATGATTTCAGCCGCTTCGCCGTCTCGATCATCATGGGAAAAAGCCGGGCGATTTCCCGTTCCCGGCTGCCGGGGAATAGCCCGACTAACAGCCCGTCAGGCATCACGTTAGGAATTCGCTGCGCCTCAAGTTCGTCCACCAAGGGATTTCCGACAAATGTCGCCTTCAATCCGACCTTTTGGAAAATGGGTGGCTCGAAGGGAAACAGGCAGAGCACTTCATCGAGAAAGCGCGCCATTTTCGGTATGCGTTGTTTGTTCCATGCCCACACCTTCGGGCTGATGTAGTAAAGGATGCGGGTTTGCGGGCAGGCTTGTTTCACCGCGTCTGCGAAACGCAGATTGAAGCCCGGATAATCCACGAGCAGCAGCACATCCGGCGCGAATTCCTGGATTTCCGCCAGCATTTCCGCGAAGCGCGCCTTGAACCAACCGTAGCGTTTCAAGACCTCCCACACGCCCATCACCGCCGCGTCTTCCACCCAATCGCGCAAGCCCGCACCCGCGACTGCCGCCATCTCCGGGCCGCCCGCGCCGCAGATTTCCAGATCTGTCACCATTGCCTGCAAGGATCGCAGCAACCCGGCCCCGTGGGCATCTCCGCTCAACTCCCCCGCGACCACATAAACTCGTTTCGGCATGCGCCCGCAGGCTATCCAAAGCACCGCGCTCTGACCAATATAAATCAGCCCGCCCCCCGTTCTTGGCCCCGATTCTGCTGATTTCTCAAATCTTCCTGACTTCCGCATTGATTTCCCCCCAAGTGGCGCTTTGATCGCTCCCCGCCGCCCCGCGTTTCCCCAATCATGTCCGCTGATCTTAAAGAATCCACCGCCCCACTCGCCGAAATTTCCCAGGGGCCGAATGCCTTCGAGCTCTTCCTCGATCGCCATCAAAAGGGCATTGTCGTCTTTGCCATCCTCCTCGCCCTCGGGGCCGCCGCCGCAGTGGTCTATCGGGGGGTCGAAAACAGCCATCAGGAAACCGCCGGGGCCGCCCTTTCCAAGGCAGAAAGCCTCACGGACTTGGAAAAAGTCGTCACTGACAATGCCGACACCATCGCTGCTGGCAGCGCGATGGTGCTCCTCGCCGATAGCCAATGGCTCGCGGGTAAACAGGACGACGGCATCGCCACCCTGCGCAAATTCATCGCCACCTACCCGAAACACCCCGCGCTGGCCACCGCCAAGGCCAGCCTCGGCTCGAAGCTGATGGTCCAGGGTAAAACCGGCGACGCCACCAAGGTCTTTGACGATCTGGCTGCTGATCCCGATGCCCGTTTCATCGCCCCCTTCGCGCTAATTTCCCTCGGTGACATGGCGAAATCCGCTGGCGACCTAGCAAAAGCCGAGGGATATTACAACAAGGCAAAGGAAGCCTTCCCCGATAGCAGTTTTTCGGAAACCGCCAACCGCAGCCTAGGCATCCTCAAGGCAAAGCTCCCCGCCGAGATCGAGCCACCTCCCACCCCGTCGGCAGCAGCAACTCCGCCCGAAGATCCTACAGCGGCGATCCGCGCTGCCCTGCCACCCGGAATCTCCGTCACTCCAGTCCCCCAGCCAACGCCTACGCCTACGCCTACGCCGCCACCCGCGCCCAAGCCATAATTCTCAATTCGATTTGACATCTCCATAACTCCAACCACCCTTCACCACCGTGTTTAAAAAAGTAATCGGACAAGACCATAGCGAGTCTCAACGGCCCGCCCACACCCCTCCGGCACCCGCCGCCTCACCCGCTCCCGCCCCTGCACCGTCCTCTTATGGTGCATCGCAGCCCGCAGTCACCCCCGCCCGTCCCAGCCCGGCAGCTACCCGCAACATCCTCTCCACCGACGTGGAAATTAAAGGCATCGTCAAGTTCACTAACGACCTCGTGGTTGATGGGAAAATCGAAGGCGAGATCACTTCCGATGGCAGTCTCACCGTCGGCGAAAACGCCCGGATCAAGGCAGAGATCAAGACCGGGACCATCGTGGTTTACGGCAAGGTCCATGGCAATCTAACTGCCAGCGAGCGGGTCGAACTCAAGTCCAGTGCCGAGGTCATCGGCGACATCAAGGCCAAGACCCTCTCCATTGAGGCGGGTGCCATTTTCGTCGGAAAATCCACCGTCGGCACTCCGGCCCAATCTGCGCCCGCCGAGAAAGCCGCCGCACCCGCCCAAGCCCCAAAGCAAGAATCCCTTGCGGGTGTCGTATCCTAACCGTTTCGGCGGCAATTCCCTCGCCCCTCCACTTATCCCGCCATGGCCGATGAGCCCAAGCGCCATCGCATCGACGTAACCTGCCCGGAATGTGGGCGGGTGCAGTCAGAACCCGCGCTCGTCGTTTCCACGCTGTGCCGGGCTTGTCACGCCAACTTCCAAGTCCGCAGTGGTAAGGGTGTGGTGAGAACTCGGCCGGTCACCCGCCTCGCGCCCCCCCGCAGCAACTCCGCGCCAGACCCCGACCCTCTGCCAGAACCCGCCAAAGCCCAGCCCATGCTTCGCCGGGGTCCAGTCGCACCACCTCCACGCTCCCTGCTGATGCGGATTTTCAACCCCGTCAAGCCACCGCATGAGATCTCCTGCTTCAACTGTGGCTTCACTTACTCTGCCATCGCCGAGGCCCAGTCGAGTCAATGCCCGAAATGCAGCAGCTACATTAGCCTCGTCAACTATGACATCGCCGAGCACTGGAACCGCCGCATCCAAACTCGCGGCGACGTGGTGATCCAGAAATCCGGAGTCGTTTCTGGCGTCACCCTCCAGTGCCATCACCTCACCGTTCTTGGCCAACTCGCCGGCTCGGTCGAATGCTCAGGCGACCTCATCATCCGCAGCCATGGAAAAATCATTGGCAAAGTCCTCTGCCGGAATCTCCGTATCGAAAAAGGCGCACGCGTCGAGTTCCTGAGTCCGGTCACCGCTAATACGGCCTTCATTGACGGCCATGTCCTCGGCAACATCACCTGCTCCGGGGCGATCATTCTCGAAAAACGCGCCCAGCTCCAAGGCTGCGTCCGCGCCGCATCGCTCGTGGTCAAACCCGGTGCCAAACATATCGGCACCATCGAAATGATCACCGCACCCGCTTCGCAACCCTGATTTTCCATGCTCGCCAACCTCGACCTCAAAGCGGAAATCATCGCCCTCAAACACGCCCGCAACGCCGTCATCCTCGCCCACAACTATCAGACCGGCGACATCCAGGACGTGGCCGACTACGTGGGCGATTCCCTCGGCCTTGCCTACCACGCCAAGGCCACCGAGGCGGATGTCATCGTCTTCTGCGGTGTCCACTTCATGGCGGAAACGGCGAAAATCGTGAACCCCGGAAAAATCGTCGTCCTCCCGGATGCCGATGCCGGTTGCTCCCTCGAGCAATCCTGCCCCGCCCCCGAACTCGAAGCCTTCCTCAAGGCGAACGCGGAAAAAAACTACTACATCATCGCCTACATCAACTGCTCCGGCGGTGTGAAAGCCCTCTGCGACGTCATCTGCACCTCGGGCAATGCCGTGAAAATTGTCAACCTTGCCCCGCCGGACCGGCCAATCCTTTTCGTCCCGGACGAAAACCTCGGCGCTTGGGTGATGGAACAAACTGGCCGCAAAATGGACCTCTGGAAGGGCAACTGCTATGTCCACGTCGAGTTCACCCGCGACTCCATCAACCGCATCAAGGCTGAGTTTCCCACCGCCCTCGTCGTCGCCCACCCGGAATGCACCGCCGCCGTCCGGCTGTTAGCTGACGAAGTTTGCTCCACGGAAAAGATGATCGCCTACTGCCGCAACTCGCCCGTTAGAGACATCATCGTCGTCACCGAGAGCGGCATGCTCCACCGGCTGCGCAAGGAATGCCCGGACAAGAATCTCATCGCCGGTCCGACCGACCGCTGCGCCTGCGCGGACTGCCGCTACATGAAGATGAACACCTTGGAAAAACTCCGCGACTGCCTGGACCGCCTCCAGCCCCGCGTAGAAATGGATGAATCCCTCCGCGCCCGCGCCGAGCAACCACTGCTCCGCATGTTAGAGCAGTCGAAATAGGGACTCAACGTCCTCCTCCATTTCTCCATCGTCAATAGATCCTCGATCGGACTCCCACAGCCCCAGTTGTCAACCTTCACGGGTCATCCTCTCACGCAGAACTTCCGAGCGCCAAAACGTCTTCCCCGCTTCCCAGCAAGCAACTCATTCATCCTGGAAAAGAAAATCGGACCACAGATCACACGGATAAACACGGATAATGAATCAGTTGGAATATTTTAGGTATTCACCCAAAGGATGAGTTCGGCGTCTTTCGTAACTCTTTTCTTATCCGTGTCTTCTGTGCAATCC
>JANXMQ010000010.1 GCA_025354565.1 Akkermansiaceae bacterium | reverse complement strand
TGACACCCGTGTTGATACTGTGGTCATGCCCGCCATCGCCATTCTATCCGACATCCACGCCAACCTTCCTGCCCTAACGGCGGTCTTGCGCGAGGTGGAGGAATGTGGGGTCGAGCGCGTCGTGTTTCTCGGTGACATCGTCGGCTATGGCGCATCGCCTGCCAAATGTGTGGAGGTCGTCCGTGGTCTTGGCGGCTGTTGTGTGATGGGCAATCACGACGAGAAAATCCGCAATGTTCGCAAGCGTGGCGGCACCTTTCCGGATACCGCTTGGAAAAACTGTGGCTATCAGGCCGGGCTCGCGCACGCCGCCAAGTGCCTTGATGCGGATCAGGCGCAATGGCTGGTGCGTTTGCCGTATCGCAAGCAGATCAATGCCGCTTGGATCGCCCATGCCAGTCTTGCAGAACCGGAAGCCTTCGATTATATCCGCAACGCCGCAGAGGCCGAGCCGACGTTGGCAATCCTTCGCAAAGAAAAAATTAAAATCGGTTTCTTCGGTCACACCCATGAGGTCGGAATTTTTGCTGAAACACCCGATCTTCTTGAATGGCTCGACGAATCCCGTGTAAAAATCCCACTCGGCATTGCTTGCGCGGTGACCGTCGGAGCAGTCGGCCAACCCCGCCACCCAACCGACCGCCGCGCCGCTTGGGTGCTGTGGAATCCGATAGAAAGCGTGGTGGAATTTCGCAAGACCGACTACAATCGCCTTGAAGCAGCGAACGACATTATTGAAGCAGGATTACCGCTGGAGTCAGCCTTGGGACTGCTCACGGATGAAGAGGTCTCGTTTCTGCTGAAATGATGAATGCATTTTCAAAGCACTTTGACCGCAGTCGGTGATAGCGGCAAATTTGGCAACTCCGCGCCTCTGCGTCTCCGCGCGAGAAACTCTTGATCTGACTCGGTGATGGAAAAGATGGGGAGGGCCTTATTATCCCTCTCTGCGGACGAAGGGGAAGATGAAGACAGGACAGTAAAGTTCCGGCTACTTATCCACGGCACGATTTGCAGATTGAAAACGGCCATTTCCTCTACCGCGCTTGCTGAACAATGCGCTTTCGTTCGGGCGGAGGCGGTATATGCTCGCGGCATGATTCGCCGCCGTTACCTGCTTTTTGCCGTGTGTTTGTTAGCCGCCACTGGCTGTCGCGAGAAATCGAGCAGCGACGGCACTGGGCCGGTTTTGCGGGTGGGTATGGAACTGACGTATCCGCCTTTTGAGATGCAGGACAAGGCCGGTAACCCGGATGGCGTGGGCGTGAAACTGGCCGAGGCACTGGCGAAAAAACTCGGACGCCCGCTCAAAGTCGTACCGATGGATTTCTCGGGACTCATCCCGGCGCTCAAGACCGGCAACATCGACCTCATCATTTCCTCAATGACGGCGACCGATGAGCGGCGGCAGTCGATCGATTTTTCCAACCCCTACGCCTTCACCGGCCTGGCATTGTTAGTGCGGAAAGACTCGGATGTGAAATCGATCGACGATTTGAAAAAGCCGGGCCGGGTGATCGCGGCGAAGGCGACGACGACCGGTGAGACGTGGGCGATCAAGAATCTGCCGGACGCCAAGCGCGTGGTGTTCGAGGATCAAACCGCGTGCGTGTTAGAAGTGGTGCAGGGCCGGGCGGATGCGTTCATTTACGACCAGCTCAGCATCTATCAGTATGCAAAGGAGAACGAGAGCACCACGCGCGGTTTACTGAAGCCCTTCGTCGAGGAGGCGTGGGCCATCGGTATCGCGAAGGGCCATGACGAGCTGCGAGCGCAGGTGAATGGGTTTCTCGACGAGTTCCGGGCGCAGGGAGGCTTTGGAAAACTCGGCGATGAGTATTTGAAAAACGAGAAGAAGTTTCTCGAAGATGCGGGCATCCCATTCATTCTGAGGTAACGCCGATGACCCGCCGCCAACTGTTAGCCAATGTCTTGGTCGCGCTTGCGCTGGCGGGCTTGTTCGCGTGGCTCTGCACCTCGGTCTTCGCATTGTTAGGGAAACAGACGGATTGGTCGAAGGCATGGGAATACCGGGAAACACTGTGGCGCGGGTGGTTGGTGACGCTGGGAATTTCCTTCGCCGCATTGGCGGGGAGCATTTTTTTCGGGCTGTTATTCATGCTCGGCCAGCGCTCGCCACTGGTCGTCGTGCGCTGGACGTGCCGGGCGTTTCTCGAATTCGTGAGAGATACACCGCTGCTGGTGCATCTGTTATTCGGTTATTTCGTGATCTTTGCGCCGCTGCTGTCGCGGCCGCTGGGCGAACGGGGATTGGATGACAAGATGCTCATCGGCGTGCTGTTGCTATCTGTTTTCGAGGGTGCGTATCTCGGAGAAATCCTGCGTGGCGGGGTGGAGAGTATTCCCAGGACGCAGTGGGAATCGGCGCGGGCGGTGGGCTTCAGTCCGCTGCAGGTTTACCGTTATGTGATCTTCCCGCAGGCGCTGCGGCGGGTGTTGCCGGCGATGGCGGGACTGTTTGTTTCGCTCATCAAGGACTCGTCGCTGCTCAACGTCATCGGCGTGGCGGAGTATTTCTACAACACGCGGAATTTCATCTCGCGTTCGTATGCCGGGCTGGAGGGCTACGTGCCGCTGGCGCTGGGCTATCTCATTCTAACTATCCCGGTCGCGTGGTTGTCGCACTGGCTGGAAAAACGCTTCCGTCATGAAACTTGAAGTCACCGGCCTGACGAAATGCTACGGCACCACGCGTGCGCTCGACGGCCTGACGCTGCCGGTGGAATCGGCCCGCGTGCTGGTGCTCATCGGCCCCTCGGGAGGCGGGAAAAGCACGCTGCTGCGGGTGCTCGGCGGCTTGGAAATGGCGGACGGTGGCACGGTGAAAATCAACGGTCACGCACTGCTGCCGGACGCCGCCGCGCTGCAAGCCTACCGGCGGAAGAACGGATTCCTGTTCCAGCAGTTCAACCTGTTTCCCCATCTAACTGCTCACCGCAACATCTCGCTGCCCTTGGAAAAAGTCCACGGCCACGCGCCCGTTAGAGCACGGGAAATCGCGGCGCAGGCCTTGGATCGCTTCGGCTTACTCGACCATGCCGATAAGCTGCCCGCGCAACTCTCCGGTGGCCAACAGCAGCGCGTCGGCATCGCACGGGCGGTGGCCCATCAGCCAGAGGTGTTGTTTCTCGACGAACCCACCTCCGCCCTCGACCCGGAGATGACGGCGGAGGTGCTGGAGCTGATTCAGGAACTCGCGGAAGCCGGGCAGGACATCATTCTCAGCACGCATGAGATGGGTTTCGCCCGCGCCGTGGCGGATCAGGTCGCCTTCGTGGCCGCGGGAAAAATCGAGGAACTCTCACCACCCGCTGGCCTGTTTGGCGCGCCACGATCCGCGCTCTGCCAGCGCTTCCTCTCGCGCGTGATGAGGTATTGAAATCCGTAAATGTCATAACGGGGTAGTCCCAAGGGCAGAGTTGACGCATTTTAATTTTTATCGCAAAGCCGCAGAGGTCGCAGAGGCAGCGCAAAGAGGTTTTGGAAAACTGTTAGGTTCATTGTCTTATGTGGATGGCCACTCAGGTCGGTTTCACCGGTTCGATCCGGATTTCCTTTGGCGGGGCGAAGCGCGGATCGAGATTGCTGGGGATGTAGTCATTGGTTTCAGGTCGGAAGATGAAGATGGCGTTGTCGGACAAGCGGACGTAGCCTGATAGGAGTGATGCTGGCCTTTGAATCGAAACGGTGAAAGGCATTCGTTCCTCGCCTTCGACCCGTTCCACAACCTGATAGCTCGGCAGCACGGGCATGGGCAGGGCTCGCGAGAAAGTGGGGAATGAGGGCTGCAAACGTGCGATGATCGTGGTCTGGACCGCATTGCGCGCGGTGGCGAGTGGGTCCGGCTTCGAAACGGGCACCGGGTTTGGACTCGGAATGAGGACGGGTCCGGCGGTGAGAATGCCGGTGACGATGGCAAGGCTGCAGAGTGTTAGTTTTTTCATGGTTCGGTTTGGGGTTGGGTTTGGGGAAGGAATTCTGCGGCATGTCTGCGGCGAATGAGCCATTCCGCGACGGCGAGATTGCCCAGCATGCTTAGCCAGATGCACGCGACGTAGCTGGAGTTTTCCTCGAAGCCGCCGAGATAGCCGAGCATGTGATAGATTCGAAACGTGATGGCGCTGGCGGTAAGCGCGAACGAGCGTGTCATCCATGCCTCATGGGCGGTCATGTCCCGGTGCCGTGGAAGCACGGCCCGCCAGCCGGCGAACGTGGTGTGGAAGGCGGCGAAGGCAAGGGTGAGGAAACCGAGTTTTCCGAACAGGCCGCCCTTGGCGTAGAATGCAAGATGGAAGCCGGTCGGACAGGCGAGAAACAGCATGCTCATCCCATAGATCTTGCCGGAGAGGCGGTGGATCGCGGGGCGGCGGCGGAGCAGGGTTTTCGAGAACTGGGGCAATGCGGCGAAGAGACAAAGAAGCCCGCCGATGATGTGAATATGGAGCGAGGTCCGCCAAAGCGCGCTCATGCCGATTTCCCCCTTTTCAGCAATGAAGAGCCCGAAGCCACCGGGGAGATAGTCCGCGATCGAGTTTGATAGAATAAGCAGGCTGCCTGCGAGATAGGCGAGCCATGCGAGCCAAGGGTAGCTGCGGGTGAGCATGAAAGGAACCTAGCACGATCCAAGCGGCTTGTATGTAAAGGTGTGGTAAATTGCACTCATGACAGTGTTTGGGTATTTAAATGGCCACTGCCGCCTGCTTGCGGCTATAACTCATCCCGTCGCCACGCCCCATGAAATTCATCGAGATTCGCTACAATTCCCCGGAATACCTGTTGGAATGCACGCTCCGTGACGAGGTGCTCCGTGCACCACTCGGCATGAGGCTCGCCGACGAAGATCTCAGCGCAGAAATCCACCAACGCCACTTCGGCCTGTTTCTATCGGATGGCTCACTCGTCGCCTGCGCCATCGCCGTCCCCACCGCACCCGGAGAAATCAAGATCCGTCAGATGGCCGTCCGCCCTAACGAACAAGGTAAAGGCCACGGACGCGCCCTCATGACGCACCTCATGCGGCACTTCGCCGTCAACGGCATTCGCAGATTCACCCTGCACGCCCGCGCCGATGTCTCTGGTTTTTACGAAGCCATTGGCTTCACTCGCTCCGGCCCGCTTTTCGAAGAAGTCGGCATCCCGCATGTGAAAATGATCCACGCCACGGACCCCAGATAAAGCTTACGGCATGGTTCTCCTCGCGACTCCTAGATCTCAACGCCGGAAACCACACGTCAGCGTGAAGAATGCGGGATTCAAATGAGCCAATGGTTCGCGAAGCTTGCTCAACTCCTCTTCCGGGCCATGGATCTCCAGTCGCGTGAGTTCGGAAATCATGAGAGCCTCCTGCAGGATTGGCCCGACGTTTCCGAGATGCGCCAGCAAACCTTCGGCGTCCTCGTATCCTTCCCGGCAATGCGCCTGATCGTCGTTGAAGCAAAATCCATAGTATAGACACTTTGGTTCTTCTCTGGTCTTCGTCACGAATTGCTCACACAGTTCTTTGAACGATTCCATGTGTTCACTCGGAATTTTGAAGTAGGGAACAATCGTGCAGCACTTATCGGTCGTATTCATATTTTTAAAGTTATTCGGAGGGGTGGAGGGCCGTTCGACTTGCCGAACGAGAACGAAGATGAGCCAGCGAGTCTGGCCTGTCGAGCGAATGCAAGTGGTGAAGGTGGATCGCCCGTCGCGATAATTTTTTGGATTTTTTCCAAGATTTTCCCGACCGGGGTGTCATGATAGGTGCAGCACCATGCGCATTATGAAAACCTGTAACACCGATCCCATCCGCCACCTCGCGATCCTCACCCTGCTGGGTACCGCAGCCGCTGTCTCCGCCGATCCCTCGCTGACCATCTACAACCAGAACTTCGCCGTCGTCCGCGACACTGTGCCGCTCGATCTGAAGGCCGGCGTCAACGAGGCCCGCTTTGCCGGCATGACCGCCCTAGCGGAAACCGATTCGGTCATCCTGCGGGATTCTGCGGGGAAAGTAAAATTCCAAATCCTCGAGCAGGCCTATCGCAACGACCCCGTATCCTCGGGCCTGATGCTCAAGCTCAACGAGGGCAAAACCATCGACTTTCAAGTCCACGAACCTAACAAGCCGGACCGCACGGTGCAGGGCACCATCATCCGCAGTGGCTACAGTCCGGGTGGCGTGGCCGCGACTCAGCCAATCATCGAGGTGGACAAGAAACTCCAGTTCTCGCTGCCTGGTGAGCCGGTTTTCCCCGCACTTGGCGATGATACAATTTTGAACCCGACGCTTTCCTGGACCATCAATACCCCGGAAGCCGCGAAGTTTGATGCGGAGATCGGGTATGTCACTGGTGGCCTATCCTGGCAGGCGGATTACAACATCGTCGCTGCGGACAAGGGTGACAACATCGACATCGTCGGTTGGATCACCTTCAAGAACCAAAGCGGCACGACATTCAAACAAGCCAAGGTCAAGCTCATGGCCGGCGATGTGAACAAGGTGCAATTGCAGCAGGAGAGGCCCACAAGCCGCAGCATGCCCAAGATGGCGATGGCAGCCGACATGGCGGAACCCGTTAGCGAAAAAGCTTTCGATGAGTTTCACCTCTACACCATCGCCCGGCCAGTGAACCTGCGCGATCAGGAAACTAAACAAGTCGAGTTCATTCGCGGCACCGGCGTGAAGGCTCCGAAGATTTATGTGTATGATGGAGCCACGATGAACTACGGCGCGTGGAACTACTTCCGTGGCGAGGGCGACTACGGCGTGCCAACTAACAAAAAAGTCTGGACGCTGCGCGAGTTCAAGAACAGCAAGGAGAACAACCTCGGAATGGCTCTGCCCAAGGGCCGCCTGCGTTTCTACAGCCGCGATGACGACGGCTCGCTGCAATTCACCGGTGAAAACAACATCGACCACACCGCCAAGGACGAGACCGTCCGCGTTTATCTTGGAAACTCCTTCGACATCGTCGGCGAGCGCCGCCGCACGGAATACAAGGTGGACTCCTCCAATCACTGGCTGGACGAAACCTTCGAAGTAAAACTCCGCAACCATAAGAAGGAAGCCGTCGAGGTCCGCGTGGTCGAGCACCTCTCCCGCTTCGACAACTGGGAGCTCAAACAGAAGTCCGATGACTTCCGCAAACTCGACAGTCACAACATCGAGTTTCCGGTCACCGTCAAGGCGGACGAGGAAAAGATCGTGACCTATCAGGTGCATTACACCTGGTGATTACCGGCAGTGTCTGTCTTCCGTCGTCTCGCGAATTAAATATCCTCAATCAACAATCGTCCAACCACTTCGTTTTCGAGATCTGGTATGACTTCCTGAGATGACTTGGCCTGTTAGAACTTCGCGTCCTTGGGATTTCCGCCGGAGAGGATGTAGGCGAAGTGGTCGAGGAGTTCGTCTTTGTTCAGCGAGGAAAGCAGGCCGGGCGGCATCATGGAGATGTTGAAAGGTTTGCGGTCCTTGACGTTGGCGGCATCGACGGCGGTGAGTGCGTCGGGGGCGAGCGCGCTGGTCATCACGAAGAGCTTGCCGTTTTCCTCGACGACGACCCGGCCGACGACGACTCCGCCATCCTTGAGGTTGAGTTGCTCGCTGGGGTATTGGTCGCTGATGACCTTGGAGGGCTCGACGATGTTTTCGGCGAGGTCCTTGATGGTGTAGCGGCTGCCGGCGCCGGTGAGATCGGGGCCGACGTTGCCGCCCTCGCCGAGGAAGTGGTGGCAGTTGATGCAGAGCTGCGAGGTGAACATGGCTTTGCCTTGCTCGAAGTTGCGGCCCTTGAGACCGTCCTTGGCGAGGGCGGCGATGTCATCGACGGTGTAGTCCTTGCCGGGGCCTTTGGGCATGACGATGTTAGCCGGCGGCGCGGGTGGTGCCATGGTGGCGAGTTTTTCGAGGGTGGCGCGCTCGGTGGGATCGGTCACACAATTGGTGAGGGAGTCGGCGAGGATGTTTTTTAGGAAGCCCTTGAAGCTGTTGCCGCCGCGCCATTTCGCGGTGTGGGAAAACCAGGTGAAGTAGGTTTTGCGTAGCTCCGGGGTCCAGCCGACGGTGGTCATTCGCAGGGAATTGGCGTAGGCGATGGCTTGGCGGTTAGGGTGGCTGGCGTGCATGCCGGCGACGGCGGTGGCGTAGTGGTCATTGCGGGCAAGAACGGCATCGCTGGCGACGGTAATGTCGGCGTCCTTGGCGGTGTCCAGCATGGGGACGGTTTTGGCGACGATGCTGCGGGAGTTGAGGAAGACGAGGAGGGAGACGAGATCGCGGTTGGCCAGCGGGTCGGCATCCGGAAAAAGCGGGTCAAGCCGCTCGGCGATTTTCGCACAGACGTCCGGAGCTGGCTTGCCCATGCGGGTGAAGGCGAGTTGCCAAGCGCGGAGGTAGGGGAGATGGAGCTCGGCGGGGAGCTTGGTGTAGTCCAAGCGACCGAGTGCGACGAAGAGCTTGGGCTGGAGCGCCTTGTCACCGACGCGGGCGAGGGCGATAAGTGCCTCGATAGAAGCCTGCGGATCGGTTTCTGCCAGGGCTTTTTCTCCCCATTTTGCAGCGGGTTGGCGTTCGATGGCCTCGCGGGCGATGAAGCGGAGGAAACGGTCCTTGCTAGAGAGCGACGGCCATGCCTTGGCGATGGCGTCCGGGCTGGTGCCTGGAGCTTGCAGTTCTTCTAACGAGTGGCGGAGTTTTGCCTCTGGCGTGGGCTCGACTTTGGGTGCGGGCGCGGTGCTCTCGCTGCCAGTGTAGGTGACCCGATAGAGCGCGGACTGGCTTCTGCGGCCGCCGGTGGTGAAATACATCGCGCCGTCCTCGCGGCGGATGATGGCATCGGTGAGAGGCAGTGGCTTGCCGGCGACGAACTCTTCTTTTTCTGCGGTGAAGCTGGCTCCATTCGGTTTGAAATGGATGGCCCACATGGTGCCGTAGGTCCAGTCGAGCGCGAACATCGCCCGCTGATATTTCGCCGGGAACTTCGCGCCCGTACCGAAGACGGTGCCGGTCGGCGAGCCGGGTCCGATGTCCACGGCGGCAGGCAACGAGTCCGCATAGTAACTGGGCCAGCGGCCGGAGCCGGAGCGCCAGCCGTAGTCGCCGCCGCTGACGATGTGATTGATGCGGGTGGGCATGTACCACGGGGAGCCCATGTCCCATTCCATGTCCGAGTCATAAGTGAAAAGCTCGCCGTTAGAATCGAAAGCGATGTCGTATTGATTGCGGAAACCACCGGCGAAAAGCTCGACACGCTTGCCATCGGGGTCGGTTTTGCAGACGTAGCCGCCCGGAGCGAGAATGCCACGGGCGTGGCCGTTAGGGTCCCACATGCGCGGAGTGAGGTGGTCTTCGCCGATGGCGAAAGGGCGGGTGAAACTGAGGTTGTCAGGCTGCTTGGTGTGGTTGCCGCTCACGAAGTAGATAGACTTTCCATCAGGTCCCAGAACGACCCCGTGGGGGCCGTGTTCGCTGGCACCTTGGCATCTACTCACGAGTTCTGCGGAATCGAACTGGTCGTCGCCATTGGTGTCCTTGAGGCGCCACAGGCCCTTGTCGGTCATCTCGTTGTTCATCAGATAGAGGCTGCCGAAGGCGTAAAGCAGGCCGTGCGCGCCACCGAGCGGTTTGCCGCTGGTGCCGTTGGGGAGCTTGAGTGGCTCCACCTTGATTTCACCGCCTTTTACTGTCGGCAGGGTCACGCGGAAGATGCCGCCATATTGGTCGCCCGTGATGAGGCGTCCCTTGTTGTCCTCGGTCATGGAGACCCACGAACCTTCCTGGTCCTTGGGGACAGTGTAGAGGAGTTCCGTTCGGAAACCGGAAAGGGTCTGAACCGCCGGGCCATCGAGGACGATTCCCGGGTCATTGTTGGCGGCGCGGCCCTTGGCTTTTGCATTCAAGGGCATCATGGAAAAGGCGAGAACTAGCAGGCTGGTATGGAAGATGGAGCGGTTCACGATGTCGATAGCTGGGGGTTTGGTGCGTCGTTGCGCGATGACAGGCGCGGCGGGATACGGGTAGTTTGGCTCTGGAATTTCAAGAAGCTCGCCCGCCTGGCTAATTTCAGCGGGGCTGAAGATTCCCTACTGCGACATTTCTCCCTGCCGTGACACCGGGGCGTTGGCCTCTTTTGCATCGATCACCGTTCGGATTGCCCTCTGACAGAACATAAATTTTTATCGTCCTGAGTGTGCCGAAATATTTCATGAACTAACTATTGGGAGTGCAATGGCTCGGCGCTTGCGACTGTATCCTTTGCCTCCTCATGAAAAGCCGCCTCCTCCTTCTTTCTGCCGTCGCCGTCTCAGCGATTTCCCACGCCGCCGAGCCGCGCAATGTGTCCGGCATCTATCCGCACCTCGCGATGTTTAACAATGAAGGCGAGTGTGGCACGGGCGGAGTGGTGCCTTGGGCGGACCGGTTGTGGGTCGTCACCTACGGGCCGCACAAGCCCACCGGTTCGTCCGACAAACTTTACGAAATCACCCCGGCGCTGGAGCAAATCATCCGCCCGGAGAGCATCGGAGGCACGCCGGCGGACCGTATGATCCATCGCGAATCGGGACAGCTTTTCATCGGGCCGTATGCGATTGATCTACAAGGCAAGGTGCGGGCCATTCCTTACACCACGATGTTTGGGCGACACACCGGGCTGGCACGTCATCTCACGGATCCGGCGAGGAAGATCGTCTTTGCGACGATGGAAGAGGGCATCACTGAGGTGGATGTGAAGACGCTGGGGGTAAAGGAGTTGTGGCTCGACGAACAGTTGAAAAAGGACGGTCCTTTCAAAAAGGGAATCAACGAGAGCAAGGCAGGACGTTTCGCCGACCTGCCGGGCTACCACGGCAAAGGTTTCTACTCGGCACAGGGGCGCTATGTTTATGCGAACAATGGCGATCACGCGAAGGAGGCGTTGCGCGATCCGGCAGTGCCGAGCGGGGTGCTCGCGGAGTGGGATGGTAAGGCGGACCACTGGACGGTGGTGAGGCGCAATCAATTCACCGAGGTGACCGGCCCGGGTGGCATCGAGGGCAGTGCGCCGGATGCGCCGCTGTGGAGCATCGGTTGGGATCATCGGTCGCTGATTCTGATGCTGCTAGATGGCGGCAAGTGGTCGTCCTTCCGCTTGCCGAAATCGTCGCATAGCTACGATGGCGCACACGGCTGGAACACCGAGTGGCCGCGCATTCGGGAAATCGGCGAGAAGGATTTGCTGATGACGATGCACGGGGCGTTTTGGAAATTTCCTAAAACCTTTTCTGCAGCGAATACGGCCGGGATCGCCCCGCGCTCGAACTACCTGAAAGTGATCGGCCATTTCTGCCGATGGAATGACAAGCTGGTGCTGGGCTGTGATGACACGGCAAAGAGCGAATTTCTGAACGAGCATTCGCTGAAGGGCAAGCTCGCGGCACCGGGGCAGTCGCAATCGAATCTTTGGTTTGTCGAGCCGACGAAACTGGATGCGCTCGGGCCGATCCTCGGTCGCGGCGCGCTGTGGCTGAATGATCCGGTTAAGGCGGGTGCGCCGAGCGAGCCGTTCCTCATTTCCGGTTATACGCAGCGTTCACTCCATCTCGCGCAGGATGGCGACGAACCGCTCAGCGTCACCGTCGAGATCAACAATGGCGACGGCACTTGGGCCTTTTCCCACAAAATCACCGTGCCCGCAAAGGGCTGCGCATGGGAGGCGCTGGCGATGACCGGGACGTGGCTTCGCCTCACTCCAGCGCAAGACCGTGCGCACGTCACCGCGATGTTTCACCTGCGCGGCAACGACGACCGCACGGCGCAGGTGTCGCCCATTTTCGACGGCGTCGGCACCGGCGAGACGACGCACGGCGTGCTTCTCGCGCGCGGAGAGGGATTGAAAACGCTACGCTTCATCCACGCTGGCTCACCCTACGACCTCGATGGTGATCTGCAGCTCCGTAAAAGCGACGACGTAGCCGGCGCGGAGTGGACAGCGAAAAATGCGGCGATTCCCCACACCACCGTCAGCGCCGATGCCGCGTCCGCATTCTGGACCGATGCGCAGGGCACTCGCTGGCGTCTCCCGCGCGGGACGGCGACCGAGGGAGCCCGCGTCGCCCGCGAAGTCTGCACGGAACGAAACCTGCTGAACGCCTTCGGGACCCTGTACGAATTTCCTGCGGAAAATGCCGGCGGCTTCCCGAAAATCCGGCCGATCGCCACGCACGACCGCGCGATTTGGGACTACGCCAGCTACCGCGGCCTGTTAGTGCTCAGTGGCATCGCGAAGGACGCAAAGGGCGACCACATCATCCGCAGCGACGACGGCAAATGCGCGCTATGGGTCGGTGCCGTGGACGATCTCTGGTCGCTCGGCAAACCGCGCGGCACCGGTGGCCCATGGCACGAAACGGACGTGAAGGCCAACATACCGAGCGATCCGTATCTCGCCACCGGCTACGACAAAAAGAGCCTCACCCTAACAAGCAGCGCCGCCGCGACAGTACGCGTGGAAGCCGACTTTGCCGGCACTGGCACCTGGGCGGAAGTCACCCGACTCAAAGCCCAGCCTGGCCAAGCAATTGAATACCAATTTCCCGATGCGTTCGGTGCCTATTGGCTGCGCCTCGTTACTGACGCGGACACCCAAGCCACCGCCACTTTTCATTACCAATAAGCGGACGGACTTGATCGGCATCGCCTGCCGCGTAGTGGGCATCGCCGCGCCCCAGGAGTTTTCCCTGATCTCCAACAGCGTCATTCTTCTTGCTCCATGCGCCGCATTTCCAAGACCGAGATTCGGCTTGCAAGTCAATTCACGCCACTCTAAAAACTGCCCGCACAGCTTCTGACGAAAGAAAGGAGTGGGTCTCGCACCCACTCTTTTGCGTCTCCAGAAATCAGCAGCTCCGCAGCCACCGCCCGCCATGACCAACGATATCGTCGCCCTCATCGAGTATTACGAAAAAGAAAAAGGAATCGACCGCGATAAGGTCGTTGCCGCGCTGGAGTTCGCCTTCATTTCCGCCTACCGGAAGATGGTTCCCGGAGCCGACGCCATCGAGACACTTCGCGCCGCCGTGGACACTAAAAAGGGCGAAACTAAGATTTATGCGGGCCTGACCGTGGTGGATGACGGGGATTACGAGGATAAGTTCAACGAGATCCCCTTGGCCACCGCGCTCAAGAAGAATCCCACCGCGCAGCTTGGCGACATCCAGGAATTCAACGTCACGCCTAAGGATTTCGGCCGCATCGCCGTGCAAACCGCCAAGCAAACGATGATGCAGCGCCTTCGTCAGGCGGAAAAGGAAATGATTTATGAGGAATTCAAGGACCGGGCCGGAGATGTGGTCTCGGGCACCGTCCGCCGCTTCGAGCGCAACGACGTGATGATCGACCTCGGGAAATTCGAAGGCATCATGCCGAACCGCGAGCGCGTCCAAGGCGAGGATTACAACATCGGTGACCGCATCCGCTGCTACGTACTCGCCGTGGAAAACGAAGGCCGTGGCCCGGAAATCATCCTTTCCCGCAGCCACCCGAACTTTGTTCGCCGTTTGTTCGAGGCCGAGGTGAACGAAATTTCCGACCGCACCGTGGAAATCCGCGGCATCGCCCGCGAGGCTGGCTTTCGCACGAAAGTCGCCGTTTGGAGCAGCGATCCGAAGGTCGATCCCGTAGGCGCCTGCGTCGGCATGAGAGGGGCTCGGGTGAAAAACATCGTTCGCGAACTCAACAACGAGAAGGTCGATATCATCCGTTGGAGCGAGGACCCCAAGGAATTCGTCCGCGAGGCGCTCAAGCCCGCCGAACTCCGTTCGATCACCGTCGATGAGGCATCCCACACGGTCCATGTGACTGTCGATGAGATCGACCTCAGCAAGGCCATCGGCCGCAAGGGCCAGAACGCCCGCCTATCCTCGCGCCTCATGGGCTGGGATGTTCAGGTCCGTCGCGACGAGTCGAAGGAAGAACAATTCAAAGAAAAAATCGGCGGTGCGGCCCACACGCTCGCCGATCAACTCGGCATCACCGACGAGTTGGCTAACAAACTAACACTCGCCGGCGGTTTCAATCCAGAGATGATTATCGACATGCCCGCCGACTACATCGCCGCCGCTCTCGGGATCACCGAGGACGCCGCAGAAGCCATTCTCCTGCGGGCCCACGGCATCGTCAGCGCCACCGCCGCCACCGCCGCCAACGACTAAATCCCACCCACGCATTCCCATTTCCACTTCATTACCCTCTCCCACACCGCAGACCAGCCGGATGCCCGAAAATAGCAACAGCTCTCCGAAAAAAACCAAGGTTCTCGATCTTCTCGATGCGACCCCGAAACCCTCTCGCCGCGAGCGCCAGCGCAAGGAGGCGGAAGTGACCCCGGTAGCCCCGAGCGTACTGGACGAGAAAAAAGCCAACGCCTTGGACCTATTTGCTGACGAGAAAAAGCCAAAAGTCCGCAAGACCACTCGCAGCGTCAAGGATGTCCTCGGTACCATTTCTAAGAACCTCGATAAGGAAGCACCAGCCCCGGCACCCACACCAACGATTTCCTCTCCACCACCAGCCCCGCCTGCCGAGCTTCCCGCAGCGGTTTCGGGCGACGAGCCGGAAGATCACAAATTGATCGTCATCAAGCCGCCCATCTTGATACCGGACCTCGCCGCCCGGCTCGGTTTGAAGCCATTCAATATCATGGCGGACCTGATCAAGATCGGGGTCTTTCCCGCGCCGAACCAACCCTTGGAACCGGACATCGCCGCAAGAATCTGTGAGATCCACGGCTTCGTATTCGAGCGCGAAAAACGCGATAAGGACAAAGGATTTCATAAGATCGAGGAAGTCATCAAGGAGCCGGAAGCCCCGGTTGAGGAACCCGAGGATCTGCTGAAATTCCGCCCGCCGATCATCACGATCATGGGCCATGTCGATCACGGCAAAACCTCGCTGCTAGATTTCCTCCGCAAAACCAAAATCACCGCGGGTGAGGCGGGTGGCATTACCCAGCATATTGGTGCCTATCAGGTCATCCACAATGACCAGGAAATCACCTTTCTCGACACACCCGGTCACGCCATTTTCTCCGACATGCGCGCCCGCGGTGCCGACATCACGGACATCGTGGTCCTCGTCGTCGCCGCGAATGACGGCATCATGCCGCAGACGCTCGAAGCCATCAAACACGCGAAGAAAGCGAAGAAGACCATCATCGTCGCCATCAACAAGTGCGACCTGCCATCCGCCAACGTGGCGCGGGTGAAATCCCAGCTCGCGGAAAACGGCCTGCAAACCACCGACTTTGGCGGCGATACGGAGTTTGCCGAAGTTTCCGCTCTCACTGGGATGGGCATGGATGCATTGTTAGATCTCATGGCCCTCCAAGCCGAGGTGCTCGAGCTCAAGGCCAACCCCAAGGGCCCCGCCCGCGCCGCTGTCATCGAGGCCCGTGTGGTTCCCGGTCGCGGCACCACCGCCACAGTCATCGTCGAGTCCGGCACGCTCAAGGTCGGCACTCCCTTCATTTGCGGCCCCTTCGCCGGTAAAGTCCGTTCGCTCATCAACGACCGTGGCGTGGCCATCAAATCCGCGCACCCCGGCATGCCGGTCGAGGTGATCGGCTTCGAAGAACTCCCGAACGTCGGCGACCATCTCACGGAGATGAAAACCGAGCGTGAGGCGAAATCCCTCGCTGGCGAACGCCAAGAAGCCCAACGCCTCACCCGCCTCAAGCCCCAGCACCGGAACCGCATGGAGGACCTCTACTCGATGGTCCGTGACGGCGGCGGTAAGGCCCAGCTCAAGCTTATCCTCAAGTGCGACGTGCAAGGCTCGGTTGAGGCGATCAAGAAGGCCGTGCTCGCCATCGAGTCGGACAAGGTCGAGTCCTCCTTCATCACCGCCGCCGCCGGACCCATCACCGAGTCGGACATTTCCTACGCCACTTCCACCGAGGCGATCATCCTCGGCTTCAACGTCAAGGTCGAGGCCAAGGCCGTGAAATCCGCCAAGGCCGCCGGAGTCGAGGTGAAACTCTACTCAGTCGTTTACGAACTCATCGACCAAGTCCGCGAGGCGATGCTCGGCCTGCTGGAACCGCTCACTCGTGAGAGCGTCATCGGCCACGCCGAAGTTCGAGAAATCTTCAAGCTCAACCGCGGCCGCGTTGCCGGCTCGTTCGTCACCGATGGCCGCGTCCATCGCAAAGCCCACGCGCGCGTCATCCGTGGCGGCGTTCCAGTATTCGACGGCCGCATGTCCACCCTCCGCCGCTTCAAGGACGAGGTCGAAGAGGTCCGCACCAACTTCGAGTGCGGCATCCGTCTCGGTGAGTTCAATGAATATCAGGAAGGCGACATCATCGAGTGCTACAAACTCGAGAAATACGCGCAAACGCTTTAGGAAGTTGATGGTTGGAAGTAGATGGTTGGAAGTAGGAAAGAGCAACTTTCCTCGCAATTTATTTTTCTCTTTCAATCAACGATCCACTCTCAACCATCAACATCTCCCATGTCCCGCCGCCTTGATCGAGTGAACGAACTGCTCCGCCGTGAGATCGGCAATGTCATTCAAAAAGACTATGAATGGCATAACCGGCTGGTAACTGTTAGTGAAGTAGAGGTCACTCAGGATTTGAAAGAAGGCAAGGTTTGGATTGGTGTGCTGGGCGGTGAGTCCGGCTCGGTGATCGATAAACTCAACAAGGACCACGGCAACATCCAATCCAAGATCATGAAGCGCGTGGTTCTCAAATCCACGCCCGTGCTGCGCTTTCACCACGATGCTTCGGCGGTTCGCGGTGTGGAAATCGTCAATCTCCTTGAAGCCGTGGACAAGCTGCCCAAGGCCCCGCTGGAAGACTTGAACCCGGACTAACAGCTCAAATTGTTCAAGTCGCTGTTGGCATCCATCGGAGCCTCGTGGCGGACTTCCCATAAGCCGTCCGCCTTGAGTTCCAAAACCGCGTCATAGCGCAGGCGCGACTCGCCATTTTTTGATAAGATCACCACGCCGATCCCCTGCTCCGTAAGCATATCAAGGATGCTGGAGATTTGGTTTTTTGGCAGGGCACTGCCCGGACGGTCCAGAAAAACGAACGCCGGTTTCGCCAGAAAAATACGGGAGACCGACAACAAATGTTGCTCACCAATGGACAGTAGATCGTCCCAATCCTGTTCCACATCGAGGCCCTTGGCGCGGCTGACGATTTCTTCTAAGCCCAGCCTGACAAGCTCTCCCATGATGACAGCATCCGGCATCCCGGACTCTGCACCGGTGCGCAACAGGATCTCGCGCAAAGTGCCGGGCGGGAGATACG
Source organism: Akkermansiaceae bacterium (assembly GCA_025354565.1). GTDB lineage: Bacteria > Verrucomicrobiota > Verrucomicrobiia > Verrucomicrobiales > Akkermansiaceae > Luteolibacter. The sequence continues at coordinate 19,408 of JANXMQ010000010.1, read as the reverse complement.
GGCGCTCCGGCAGGAATAGAATATCATCCAGCCCAGGGCGGATGATCTGGCCGCCACCACAGCCCCAAATGCCGGCCGTTGCGCGGAAAAGCGCGACTTTCGGTGCGTCCTCCTTGCCGATCACCAACCAGCGCGAGCCACGCAGGATTTCAAGATTCAAATCTGCCACCAGCAGTCGGTCGCCATCCGCCGAGTGCAAGTCCACGTTCTGATAGGCAACCCGATCCGGGGACTCCTCAACCGCGATTGTGCATGGCGTCGTGCGTTGGGCTTTCTCAATCGCATCGTTGAGCGTGTGCAGGCGGGCGGTGACCGCAGTGAAGGCTGAGATCGACTGGAACTGCGTGACAATCAGCGAAAACGCCCCGAGCAGGGTCGCAAACGCCATGGTGGACTGGGTAATGACACCGAACTCTTCTTCTCCCCAGATGAACATCGGCGCGATGATGAGTGCAGGGATGATCTGGATGAAATAGTTATAACCATTCGTGAAAAAGCCAAGATTGCGGTTGATGCGGATCAAGCGCCGGAAATTAGCCGTTAGGGCGTCGAGTCGTTTGTTCAAGCGGGCCTTGAAACGTCCCTCACGGTGGGCCAGGGCGATCGACTCGGAGTTTTCCCTAACATGAATCAGGTCGGAGCGGAAATTCGCCTCCATATCGAGTTGATGGTAATTCAACCGGATCAGCGGTCTGCCGAGAAATATAGTCAACACCGAGCCGCAGACAGCATAGGCCACCGCTACGCAAAACAGAAAAGGACTGATGCTCCACAACACGCCAGAAAACGAAATCGCCGTGAGAGTGCCATTAACAATCAGCAAGGTGAACGAGAGCGTTGTGGTCGTGAATGCCCTCACATCGTCGGAAATCCGTTGGTCCGGATTCGCCACCCCCGTCGATGAATCCAAGCGATAATAGGTGCGGTCGTTTAGATAAGACTCGGTGAGTTTGCGCGTCAGTTGCTCCCGCCACAGGATTCCAAGGCGCTCCTCCGTGAAGCGGTAAAGCACCGTTACCACCGTCGAGGCGATGAAGACGCATACGTAAAAAAACGCCTGTTGCCTGAATATCGCCATGTTCCGGTGCTCGATGGACGACATGAAATCCCGGCCAACATAGCTGTTGATCACGTTCAGCCCGTTGATCCCGACCATTAAAATCACCAGCGTCGCCGCGAACGTCACCGCCTTGGGCCCTTGCTCCGATTTCACGAACATCCGCAAAACCTCACGCAGACGCTTCCACGTCGTGCGGATGATCTGGAGTTTTTCGCTGGGCATGCGCGGGGATCGTGGCCTTGCGGCAGCTTAAATGATACAGAAAAGTTAATTACTTCCCGCGGGCGAAATGACAAAATCCCCCGGAAATAGCAAGCGAATCAACGAGAATGCGGAAATCCATGAATGGATCCGAGCGCAGTTTGCCAAGCTTTAGGAATAAGAGTTGGCATTATCCCACTGGGTCGAGCAAGCGGTAGCCGATGCCGGGTTCGTTCTGAATGATCAGTTTTCCGCCGAGTTTTTTCCGCAGGTGGTTCGCGTAAACCCGCAGATAATGGGTTTGACCGTCGCCTTGCTGGCCCCAGACTTCGCGCAGCAGTTGGCGTTGAGTGACGATTTTCCCAGCATGGCGGGCCAACGCGCAGAGAAACGCGTATTCCGTGGGAGTCATCCGCAGCATTTCTCCTGCTAGAAAAACCTCATGGCTGTCTAAGCAAATCCGCAGTGTCCCGGTGACGATCTCGGGTGCGTCGTTGCCGTGGCGGCGGCGCTGGATCACGGCCAGCCGGGCGACGAGTTCCGCCGTGCTGAAGGGTTTGGTCACGTAATCATCCGCGCCGTTTTCCAGGGCGGCGACTTTGACATTTTCCTGGTCGCGTACGGAAAGGATCAACACTGGGACATCACTCCACTCACGGAGGTTTTTCAATACTTCAAGGCCATCCATATCCGGCAGGCCCAGATCTAGCAGCACCACCTCTGGGCGGTGGAAGGCGGCTTCCTGCAAGCCAAGCCGACCTGACTCCGCTTCGCGGACGGTGTAGTTTCGAGACTCCAAGGCCAGTCGCAACAATCGCCGGATTTGGATTTCGTCGTCGATAATCAAGGCGGTCATACTTGGGCAGCTTGCGCAATTTCAGTCGGAAAACAAGCACCGTCGTCGTCTTGCGCAAGGAATTCAGCCTTGAGCAAAATTTCAAAAACAGCGCCGCCATCCGGGTCATTCCAACCGGCGATGTCCCCGCCTAGGGCTTGGACGAATCCCCGCGCGATGGAAAGTCCGAGGCCGGTTCCTCCAGCAGGTGCGCCCGCCGCACGGTAGAATTTCCCGAACACGCGGGATTCCTCACCCGGCGGCAGGCCGGGGCCGTAATCGCGGACTGTTAGGCGAAGTCTTTGTCCGGCATGACGGGCTGTTAGCTCGATCGCAGATTGGACAGGTGAATACACGGCGGAGTTATGTAAAATGTTTGCCAGAGCCTGAAGCAACAGCGCCTGATCTGTTTGGATCAAGGGTATATCAGAAGCGATGTCGATCTTTACCGGATGACTGCCCATGGCATCGCCCGCTGCCTTGACCGCGCCTTCTAGCAGCTCGTTTACATCGCACCATTCAAGTTGCGGCTCGACGACCTGGGACTCAAGCCGCGTCATCTGAAGCAGCCCGTCCACCAGCCGTTGGAGGCGCTTGGTCGCGGTGTCGATCTCGACAACATAAGGGTTTGCGGCGGATTCGCCCATGCCCTCGATCGACGCGCGGATGACGGCCAACGGGGTTTTTAACTCGTGGGAAACACTGTCTAACAAATTTCTCCGCAAGCGCTCGGATTTCTCCAGCACCTCCGCCTGACTGACGGCGTGGATGAAATGTTCTTTTTCTAACACGAGTGCGAGTTGCAGGGAAAACGCTTCCACCGCCTGACGCCGGTTGAAGTCCAGAGCCGCCGTGTTCCCGCTGAGCCGGAGTCCTAACACCCCCATCACCGAGGTCGCCGTTTGGAGCGGAAACCAAGTGGCATCGGCCTGCGGCAGCGTGTCGGTGAAGCGCCCGGCGATCTGTTTGTTCGCGTAGGCCCAGTTCGCAACTCCGAGTTCATGTGCCAGCGGTTGCCAGGTGCTCGCCTCGTGCGCCTGAGCCGGAAGCGTGCGATCCAACTCGCGTACGACGAGCGCGGTATCTGATGCGATCACCGAGTTGATGATTTTCAATGCCTCAGCCAGTCCCTTGCCGGTCTCAGGCGAGAGGGCGGCGCTTTGAGTGACCCGGAGCAGCGCATCCGTCTCAAGCTGCCGCCGCCGCTCGGCGATTTCCCTGACCCGCAGGCGGGTTGTTAGCTGACCCATGCTCAGTGCGACAGCGAAAAAAATCACTAGCAGAATCATGTCTTGGAGTGATCCCACCTCGAAGGTGAACTTCGGGGTTATGAAAAAGAAATTCCATGCCAGAGCACTGAGTCCGGCCATGAAAATCATTGGTAGGCGGCTGATCTGGAAGGCCGTGAGTAAAATAGCTAACAGATAGACCAAGGCTGGCACCGTGTAGCCGACCACGGGTTCTAACTGCCAGCACACTCCAGTCAAAACCACGACGATACCCAGCGCGATGCCATATTCCCGGACCTGGCCAGGTGCCGCGAATTTCCGCCGCTTCTGTTCAGGCAAATTGGATGGCCGCCCGATAACTGGACGGACCACGCAGACATCAATATCGCCACTGCCTGCGATGACCCGATCGGCCAAAGTCGCTTGCCAACGCGACCGGCGGTCCGCCTTGCCGACGACGATCTGTGAGACATTCCGATCACGCGCCACCTCTAGCAAAGTGGCAGCCACATCGTCGCCCATCGCATGAACCACCTCTGCGCCAAGCCGCCTTGCGAGACCGAGTCCACGGGCTAACAGATCCTGTTCCTGCGCACTCACCGGTTGGGTGCCCTCCACCCACACCGCCAGCCACGGACAGCCATGCCGACCTGATGCCCGGCGCGTCCAGCGGATCAGACTTTCCGAATACGGAGTCGGCCCAACGCCCACCATCAAGCGGGCGTTAGTTTTCCACGGACTACTAATCCGGCGGGCCTTGCGGATGTCTTCCAGATCGCGGTCCACCCGCTCGGCGGTGAAGCGTAAGGCGAGTTCGCGCAATGCTGTTAGATTACCCTCACGGAAAAATCCCTCCGCCGCCGCTTGTGCGCGCTCGCCCAGATAGACCTTGCCCTCGGTCAGGCGGCCCATGAGTTTTTCCACGCTGAGATCCACTAACTGAATTTCGTGGGCACGGTCTAGCAGCGAGTCCGGCACGGTTTCCTGCACCGCCACGCCAGTGACCTGTCGGACAATATCGACCTGACTCTCGATGTGCTGGACATTGAGCGTCGTGACCACGTCGATACCCGCGTCTAGCAATTCGAGCACATCCTGATAGCGTTTCAAATGGCGGCTGCCAGGCGCGTTGGTGTGAGCGAGTTCATCCACCAGCAGCAGATCCGGGCGGCGCTGGATCGCGGTGTCCAGATCGAACTCCTCAAGCGTGTGGTCGCCATGCGCGATTTGTTGGCGCGGCAGGATAGTTAGATTTTCCAACAACACTGCGGTTTCCTTGCGGCCATGCGTCTCGACAACACCCACCAATACCTTCAAGCCGTCATTTTGCCGCTGGCGAGCTAACAGCAGCATCGCGTAGGTTTTCCCCACACCGGGACACATGCCGAGGATGATATAAAGCCGCCCGCGTTTTTCCTCGATTTCCTCCCGCTGCACTTGGGCGAGCAAGGCATCGGGATCAGGGCGGTGGTCGTCGTTCATGGAGGTGCTCAATCTTTAATGGCATCGAGCGCCAGATTCAAGCGTTCAAGCGGGATCCGGTAGCCACCCACCATCCTCGCCGGGACAGGTTCCGCAAGTCGTGAGAGCAGTTGATCCACTTCCGCTCGCTGGTCCTTGCCCCAATGGCGTTCGGCAATCACGCGGTCTTCCTGAAGTCCGGCCTCAGCCACCCCGATCCATGGCCCGTCGGAAGACCTAACTCCGGTGAGTGAAATGCTGAAATAACGTGGCCCCGAAAGCTTATCGGCCAGAAGTGTCATCGCGGCGGCTTTTTCATCGGGGAGCGGAATTTCGTTCGTTCGGGTGAACCTCCAAGCAGAGAAAATCACCCCCGTTAGAAAAACGGCTGATGTGACGGTGAGCAGGGTTTTGATGCTGTGGGTCATATTCAATTTCTATTCAGGGATATATGCGAGTTTGCGATTCTGAGGTCCGTGCATGTCAGCGGTGATGGTTGAAATCAATCTGGCACCACGATGACACGCTAGGTAGTTAAAGGGCGCGGCATCGGCGTAAAAAAAGCGTAAAAATCACGGCGTTTCCGGGCCTGCGGGATGTTTCCCCTTGCAAAGCTCAGGCGTGAAGCGCACTCCCGTTCCGCAACAAACAGCAGCCGAAGTTGCTCCTCATCACGAGGCGCAGCACGGGGGAACCGGACTCCCTGGAAGTGAAATTTCAGGGACGGGGCGCACGGAACGGGTAACCGTTCGCAGGGAGCACTTCCATGCTTCAGCCCGTCAGCTAACCTCGTAGGCGTGAATGGAAGGGCGGACAGTTGCCACTCTCGCGGGTGGTGGCGGTTTCCCTAACGAAACACCCCATCAATGAATACACCAAACAAGCAGGGCAGCCGGATCAAGAACATCGTAATCGGCAAATCGCGAGACATCCACGATCACGGGATTTTCCACAAAATGTCACTCGTCGCCGTGCTGGCGTGGGTGGGACTGGGAGCGGACGGACTTTCGTCATCCTGCTATGGACCAGAGGAGTCGATGCGGGCACTGGGCAGTCACATGGCACTGGCTCCGTTCATCGCACTGGCGACAGTCCTCACCATCGTCATCATTTGTGCGAGCTATTCACAGATCATCGCCTGCTTTCCCGGCGGCGGCGGCGGGTATCTTGTGGCCAGCAAATTATTGTCGCCAACCGCTGGCGTCGTCTCCGGTTGCGCCTTGATCGTGGACTATGTGCTAACCATTTCAATTTCCATCTCCAGTGGTGCGGATCAGTTATTTTCGGTGCTGCCTGCGGACTGGCTACCGTGGAAAATCTATGTGGGACTGGTGGCAACGGTGGTGCTGACGGTGCTAAACCTGCGCGGGGTGAAGGAGTCCGTGATGATCTGGGCACCAGTGTTTTTTCTGTTTCTAGCGACGCATGGATTTGCGATCTTGTATGGATTTTTCACTCATTTCGGCAATGCATCAGGGGTTTTTACCAGCACCACTCGCGAGTTAAGCGAATCCCACTCAACTCTGGGGACGGCGGGAATCCTGCTGTTGCTGCTGAAAGCATACAGCCTTGGAGCAGGAAGTTATACCGGGATCGAGGCGGTGAGCAATGGCTTGCCAATCCTACGAGAACCACGGGTGGCCACGGGCAAGCGCACGATGGTTTACATGGGAGTGTCGCTGGCGGTCATGGTGGGCGGGTTGTTATTTTCCTATCTGTTATTTCACTCGGTGCCGGAGGATGGGAGAACGCTCAATGCGATCTTGTTCGACCAGATCACGGCGGCATGGCCGGGAGCGACCGGGCATATCTTTGTGGTGGTCTCGATGGCCTCGGCGGCGGCGCTACTATTCATCGCCGCGCAAACCGGCTTTCTGGATGGTCCACGGGTGTTGGCTAACATGGCGCTGGATCGCTGGTTTCCCGCGCGTTTTGCATCGTTGAGCGACCGCTTTGTGGCGCACAATGGCATCCTCCTGATGGGCGGCGCGGCCTTTGTGCTGACCTTGGTTTCGCGTGGGTCAGTGGAGTGGCTGGTGGTGCTGTATAGTATCAACGTCTTCATCACGTTTTCCCTAAGCCAACTCGGCATGATCCGCCATTGGTGGCTGGATCGCGCAACGGAACCGGCTTGGAAGTCGAAACTGTTAGTTAATTCGGTTGGCTTCATTCTCACAGCGACGATCCTGATAGCGTTGAGCGTCATCAAATTTCACGAAGGTGGTTGGGTGACAATTGTAGTCACTGGCATCCTGATCGCGGTGGCGTTTTACATCCGTAATCATTACCAGCAGACACGTCACAGCCTATCGCGGTTGGATGCCTTGGTGGAGGTCTTTAGCGCTGAGGGAAAAGCCAAACCCGACGTGGTCCTGCCATGCGAACCCAAGGCGAAAACTGCAGTGATCTTTGTGAACGGCTTCAATGGCCTGGGCGTGCATACCACGCTCGGTATTGTTAGAATGTTTCCAGGAGTGTATAAGAATTTCGTGTTTGTGGAGATCGGCGTGGTGGATGCTGGCAACTTCAAGGGTGCGGAGGAACTCGAACACTTGGAGCAGGATGTAGGCGGGGATGTCCTCAAGTATGCGGAGTGCATGAGAGGACGTGGTATATCGGCGGAATCACGGAGCGTGATTGGCACGGAAATCCTGAGTACGGCATTTTCCGTCGGCTGCGAGTTGGCGGAAGTCTATCCGAACTCGACGTTCTTCGGCGGACAATTGGTCTTTGATGAGGAAACCTATATCACGCGATTGCTGCATAACTTCACGGTATTCGGCATGCAGCGAGAGTTTTTCCGCAATGGGATGCCGTTCTTTGTGCTGCCGATCCGAGTGTGATCCTTATTTCTTAAAAGTATCAAGGGCGAGGTTCAACTTCAGAACATTCACCCCAGCCTCGCCCAAAATACCAAGATCCGCCTTGTCGGTGTTAGGTGCAATGAGCGCTTGCACCTGTTCCAACGTCAGGCTGCGGCTTTTGGCGATGCGGGTAACTTGCAGCGCCGCATTGGCGGGACTGATGTGGGGATCGAGACCACTGCCGGAAGCCGTAACGGCATCCGCAGGAATGGCTTGATTTTCACTCAGTCCATTGCTCGTCCGGTAGTCGGCAATGCGGGCTTTGATGAGGTCTGCAAGTTTCTGCGAAGTGGGGCCAAGATTGCTGCCGCCCGATGAGGTGGCGTCATAACCATTCGTCCCGGCGGCGGACGGTCGCGGGTGGAAATATCCCTCACCGCTGAAGTTCTGACCGATCAATGAAGAACCGATGATGGTTCCACTTTGATCCACGATCAAGCTGCCGTTTGCTTTTCCGGCGAAAGCAACTTGCGAAATGCCAGTGACGGCAAGTGGATAGAGACCGCAGCAAACAACCGCGATGATGACTGTGGAGACAATGGCCGGGCGAATTTCTGATGATATGGTTTTCATATTAGGCGAGGTGAAGGGCTGAGATAATAAGGTCGATTGCCTTGATACCGATGAAGGGAACGACTAAACCGCCAAGACCATAGACAAGCATGTTCCGGCGGAGCACCGCGATGGCTCCCATCGGCTTGTATGGCACGCCTTTCAAGGCCAAGGGTATGAGGGCAACGATGACAAGGGCGTTGAAGATAATCGCACTGAGGATCGCACTCTGGGGCGAGCCGAGTTTCATGACATTTAAGGCGGCCATGGCGGGAAATGTGACCATCAACATCGCGGGAATGATCGCGAAGTATTTGGCGACATCATTGGCAATCGAGAATGTTGTCAGTGACCCACGGGTCATGAGGAGTTGTTTGCCAATTTCCACAATCTCGATGAGTTTAGTTGGGTTGCTATCCAGGTCCACCATGTTGCCGGCCTCGCGGGCGGCCTGCGTGCCGGTGTTCATGGCGACTCCGACATCGGCTTGGGCCAATGCTGGTGCGTCATTCGTGCCATCACCCGTCATCGCCACAAGATGACCAGCAGCTTGTTCATCGCGGATGCGCTGGAGCTTGTCCTCGGGTGTAGCTTGGGCCATGAAATCATCCACGCCCGCCTCAGCGGCGATGGCGGCGGCGGTCATCGGATTATCACCAGTAATCATCACCGTGCGGATGCCCATTTTCCGAAGTTGGGCAAAACGCTCCTTGATCCCGCCTTTTACTATGTCTTTGAGTTCAACCACGCCTAACACTTTTCGTCCATCGGCGACGACGAGCGGCGTGCGTCCCGCCCGGGAGGCGGCTTCCACGGCTTTCTCCACGTCCAGCGGATACATGCCGCCTTGTTCCTCGATCCATTTTCTCACGGAATCTGCGGCCCCCTTTCTGACGCTTTGGCCACCGATATCCACCCCGCTCATGCGCGTCTGGGCGGTGAAGGGAACAAAAATTGCATGAGGCTCCTGAAGTTCGCGGGCACGAATGTTAAATTTCTCCTTGGCTAGGACCACGATGCTGCGGCCCTCGGGAGTTTCATCTGCTAGAGATGCGAGTTGCGCGGCCCCTGCGAGTTCCTCTTCCGTGACGCCGGGTGCTGGAACGAAGTCTGAGGCCATGCGGTTGCCAATGGTGATGGTGCCGGTTTTATCGAGCATTAAAACATCAATGTCGCCCGCAGCCTCAACCGCACGACCACTGGTGGCCATCACATTGCGGCGAATGAGACGGTCGATGCCACTGATGCCGATAGCGCTGAGCAGGCCACCAATGGTGGTTGGAATCAAACAAACTAACAGCGCCACAAGCACCGGCGTGGTGAAACTTATCCCCGCATAGGTGCCAAAGGGTTTCAAGGTCATGACCACGAGCAGGAATATGAGTGTTAGGGCCGAGAGTAGGATGGTAAGCGCGATTTCGTTAGGTGTTTTCTGACGTTTGGCCCCTTCCACCATCGAGATCATGCGATCAAGAAAGGTGTTGCCCTTTTCCGAAGTGATCTTGATGACGATGCGGTCGCTGATGACGCGGGTGCCACCAGTTACAGCGCTACGGTCGCCGCCGCTTTCACGGATGACCGGGGCGGATTCGCCGGTGATAGCCGCTTCGTCAACACTGGCGATGCCTTGCACCACGTCCCCATCGGCGGGAATCACATCGCCGGTTTCGCAAACTACGAGATCGCCTTTTTCCAACATAGGTGCGGCGACGCGCTCTTCCTTATCACCACGCAGGCGGCGGGCAGTGGTGTCCTTGCGGGCCTTGCGCAGACTATCGGCCTGAGCCTTGCCACGACCCTCGGCGATGGCTTCCGCGAAGTTGGCGAACAGCACAGTGAACCATAACCAGATCGCAAGCTGGATGACAAAGCCGCGATCCACGGCGGAGGTGAGCATGGCGGAAGTTGTCAGCACCGCGCCGATCAGGGTGACGAACATCACTGGATTTTTTATCATGAGTCGCGGATGGAGCTTGCGAAATGAATCGCCGACTGCGGGCAAAAGGATCGACTTGTCAAATAAGGATGGATTGGTGTGAGACATAGAATTGGTGTTGGTAAGGGGTTAAAACAATTGTCCCTTCAGCATCAGGAAATGTTCGACGATGGGGCCGAGCGCGAGAGCAGGCAGGAAATTCAATGCCCCGACGAGGATCACGGTTCCTAACAGTAGAATGGTAAAGGTCGTCCCGGATACCGGAAATGTGCCCGCGCTGGGTGGTGAAATTTGTTTTTTCACCATGGATCCGGCGAGGGCCATGATCGGGATAATCATCAGGAAACGTCCGATCAACATGGCAATCGCGAGTGTGATATTATAGTGTGGATCTCCATCGACAGGAGTGGCGGTTAGACCCGCAAAAGCACTGCCATTGTTGCCCGTGGCGGAACTGTAGGCATATAAGATTTCACTAAAGCCATGAGGACCGGAATTATTAAGACCGGCCAGGCCCCAGGTCCCAACCGCCGCCCAAGCGGTGAAGCCGAGGATATTCGCGGTGAGAACTAAAATCGCGAGCATGGCCATTTTCACATCGAATGCTTGGATCTTCTTCCCAAGAAATTCCGGGGTGCGTCCGACCATCAGACCGGCGATGAATACTGCCAACACGACGAAGACCAACATGCCATACAAGCCTGCGCCGACACCACCGATGACGACTTCTCCCAGCTCGATCATGAACAGCGGCACCAGTCCGCCGATGGCGGTGAAGGAGTCATGCATCGAGTTCACCGCACCACAGGATGCGGCGGTCGTGATTGTGGCGAATAGCGATGAGTTAAAGATACCGAAACGGATTTCCTTACCTTCCATATTGCCATCCGCAGTCATGATGCCGAGAGCCTGATGGATGGGATTTCCCCGCGCTTCGGCCCACCAACAGGCGAGGACGCCGGTGACAAACAGAATCATCATCGCAGCCCATACCGACCAACCGTGGCCTTGGTTTTTCGTGGTTTTACCAAGATACCATGTCAGACCGCTACCAATTGCGAAAATTGAAAGCATCTGGATGAAATTCGAGAGCGGGGTTGGATTTTCAAAGGGTTGTGCGGAGTTCGCATTGGTGTATCCGCCGCCGTTGGTGCCAAACATTTTGATCGCGGACTGTGATGCCAGCGGGCCTTGGACAATGGATTGAGCGGTGATCGTTTGCTGCGTGCTGGTCTTGATGCCAGCCGCATCGGTGGACTCCACCGTGACGGTTAAGGGTTCGACAAGTTTCGCAGTGTCATAGGCTTTGAAGTTTTGGATCGTGCCTTGTGAAACAAGAAATACCGCGAAGATCAACGAAACTGGCAGTAATAGATAGTATATTGTGCGTATCACATCGACCCAAAAATTCCCCAAAGTAGAGGCCGAATACCGTGCGATTCCACGAACCAGTGCGGCGGCGATGGCGATGCCGACGGCTGCTGAGGTAAAGTTATGGATTGCGAGTGCCACCATTTGTGAGAAATAAGACATCGTGCTTTCCCCACTATAGCTTTGCCAATTGGTATTGGTGGTGAAACTAACCGCGGTATTGAATGCGAGTGCCGGACTCAGTGCGGGCAGGCCCTGCGGATTGAGTGGGAGTACATTTTGCAAGCGTAGGATAGCATAAGTGAAAAGCACGCCTACCAGACTGAATAACAGCATGGCGAAAGTATATCCCTTCCAACCGTGCTCCTGCATGGGGTCAATCCCCATCAGTCGATATGTCAGTTTTTCAAATGGCCTGATGAGCGGGTCCAGCCAGGTCTTTCCCTGAGGATCGAGAACCTTGACTAGATAAATTCCCATCGGTTTGGTGATGAGCGCGAGAAGCCCGATGAAGAGGGCAAGTTGGAGCCAGTCTTTTGAGTGCATGGACGTGAGTTAGAATTTTTCCGGGTGAATCATGGCAACGACCAGATAGCCGATGAGCATGACAGCGATGATACCAGTGATAATGGTTTCCATAATGATGCTTGATTAGAGGGTGTCGCAAAATATAGCGTAACCCATGCTGATGACGAAAAAGCCAATAGTGGCAGCGATATAGATGAGATCGGACATGATGGCGGTGGAGTGACTCCAAGCTGCCACGAAATGACCTCACGGGTAGTTAAAGGGCAGGCGATTCACATAAAAAAAGCGTAAACGCCGCCATCCGGGAAGGCCGATATGAACGAGCCGCCGCACTGGTAGATTTCACTATCCGCCAGTGCCGTTTCAAGGATTTGTTACACTTGCCAGGCGGTTGAACGCCTCTTCATCCAGGATCACCACGCCGAGTTTTTCCGCCTTGTCTCGCTTTGAACCACCGCCCTCACCGGCTAGGACGTAGCTGGTTTTCGCGGAAATGGAACCGCTGACCTTGCCGCCTTTGCTTTCGATGAGTTCCTTCATCGCATCGCGATCCATGCTGAGAGTGCCGGTGATGACGAAGGTTTTCCCGGCGAGCGGCAGGGCTGATAGATTGGCTTCGGCGGCGATGGGGAGGTAGTTGTCGGAAACCGGATCGATGCCGAGTTCGGCCATGCGGGTGAGGACGTGCTGACCGGCTGCGGCTTTAAAAAAAGTGGTGATCGTCTCCGCAACGGCAGGCCCGACATCGCCTGTGATGCTATATTTAGCAAGAACCTCATTCTGTTTTTTCGCCGTGGCGCGGGTGTCCTTGAGGAGTTCTGCTAGAATTTCCGACTCAGCGATTTCGCCGATGCTGCGGTGAAGTCGAGAAAGCTCCTTCGCTGAGGACTCACCGAGTTGGCGGATACCCATCGCGTAGAGCCAGCGGTGAAGCGGCTTCGATTTAGCGGCTTCGAGTGCGGATATGACTTTGGCTGCATTCTTCTCGCCGAAACGCCGTTGGGCTTCGACGGTGCCAAGATTGAGGTTAGCGAGGGTTGCTTCAGTGAGCGTAAAGAGATCTAACGGAGTGGCGCAATGACCGTGACTGACGAGGGCTTCAGCGACAATTTCCCCGAGTCCATCAAGATCGAGAGCCTTGCGTGCCGCGAAGTGTTTGATGCCGGTGACGGCCTGAGCCGGGCAGGTGAAATTCGTGCAACGCCAGGCGACGAAACCTTCTTCTTGCGAGATCGGTGCATTACAGGACGGACATTTTCCGCCGACGCTATCGTAGAGAGAAAACGGCACCGCGCCCTCGACATGGCGGATGACTTTGACGATGGCTGGGATGATTTCTCCCGCTTTCTCTATCAGAACAGTCGCGCCGAGGCGAATGTCCTTCTTGGTAATCTCGTCCTGATTGTGCAGGGTCGCGCGGGCAACGGTGGAGCCGGAGATGAGCACGGGCTTGAGTTCGGCGACGGGTGTTAGGACGCCGGTACGACCGACCTGGATGGTGATGTTTTCCAGCGTGGTTTCCTTTTGCTCGGGGAGGAATTTGTAAGCGGCGGCCCAGCGTGGGGCGCGGGAGGTGAAGCCGAGTTGTTCGCGTTCGGCGCGGTCGAGGACTTTGATCACGGCGCCGTCGGTGCCGTAGTCAAAGTGGTGGCGCTCGATATTGATCTGGGCAACTGCTGCTAGAAGTTCTTCGAGATTATTGGCGTTGAGGATCGGCAGGTTCTGCGGGATGTCGAGAGCAGCTAACAAATCGTGGAACTGATGTTCGGTTTCCAGAGGCGGGCCTTCGTAGGCACCGAGGCCGTGAGCGAGAAAGGCGAGCGGGCGCTTGGCGACGATTTTCGGATCTAGCAGTTTGAGCGTCCCGGCGGCTGAGTTGCGGGGATTGGCGAAGGTGGGAAGGCCGGCTTCATCGCGCTCGGCATTGAGGGCGGCGAAGGCTTCGTTGGGCATGAAGATTTCCCCACGGATTTCTAGCAGGGAGGGGATAGTTGATGGGGGATGATATGTAAGGGAGATGCTGCCCGTCGATAAGACTTGGAGGTCGATGGGGACGAGTTCTCCATCTTCGGTTTTGATGAGATTGCCGATATGGGCATCGGCGATTTCAACACCGGTCGCATCATCAAGCCAACGGTTGTAGCCCGTAGAGCGGTAACCATTAGCAGTAAACCATTCATTGACTTCGGCAATGGTTGGCTCAGTTCCATGGACATATGGCTGGGATACAACGAAGCTTGGCCCCGCTTCAATTTGGACGATGCCGTGAAAGCGGATGTCGTCTTCAAAAAGCTGATTTGAGGCGGTAATATTCCTCAAATAGGCGAGGCTTCCTTGTGCTCCGAAATTAGGCGGGATGGTGAATTTGACGACTCGATCCAGATCTTTGATGTAAAAGACCGTGTGTTCGGATTGGCCACCTAATTCTTGCCACTCTTTGACGAGTTCAAATAGTCGGTCTGGATCGATGATCCGACCAGCTTCCAATCCCCATTCAAGAATGGATTGGGCTTCCTGTCGGATCCGTTCTTGAAGATTTGATCCATCACTTCCCGAGAGCTCAATTTCGAGCTTTGTTCGGAGGCTTTCTTGCGGGCTTCGCGAAGCCGGGCTGAGAGTGTTTGGGGCTGCGTGACTCGGCTCATGGTTTGAAAGGTAAGGAAGAATGCTCTCTAGGTCAAGCTCAGGGGAGGGGGCCTGGAGAGTCTTGATTTCAAGATTCAGCGGGATACTGCGAATCGTCCGGACGTTATGCGTCACGTCATCGCCGGTCTGGCCGTCGCCGCGGGTGGCGGCGTAGGCGAGTTTTCCGTCACGATAGAGTAGGGAAACGGCGGCTCCGTCGATCTTGGGTTCGATGGTGACGGCGACGTCCTCACGTTTCAGATTTTTCTGAAGGCGCTGATAGAATTCGATCAGCTCGTGCTCCGCGCATCTTTGGCCGACCTTGCCAACTTGTTCGTCCGTTAGGTTCTCGATGGCCTCGGGACTGAGTTCGAACACGTCGTCGATGCTGAGCATTTTGACCGCATGTTGGATTTGTTGGAAACCGTCGATCGGTGCGCCACCGACTCGGAGAGTGGGCGAGTTCGGGTCGTGGAATTCGGGGTATTTTTTTTCCAGATCCTCCAATTCGCGGAACAGCTTGTCGTATTCAGCGTCGGAAATTTCCGGGGTGGCCTGCGTGTAGTAGAGCCGGTTGTGGTGGTCGAGCAGGGCGCGGAGTTGGGCAATGCGCACCTCGGGGCCGGGAGGCGGGGAGAAAGAAAATAAGTCAGGTTCGGCCATGGGCGGAGTCTCAAACTTCGGCGGAAGTTTTCAAGGATGGAGTCTGCCGGGACGGGATTATGGCAGCTCAATCATCTGCGACTTTTTCTGCGTGAAACGAACGACGAGTTGGTATTTAGCACCCTCGCGGGCAGTGCCGAGGAGGGCGGAGCCGCCACCATCGAGCGGCCAGAGGTGAGAGGGGAGGAATGCGCCGTCGGCGAGGCTTTCGCGGCTGGGCAGGGAACCTTTTTGAGTGGGCTTGCCGTAAAGCATGGAGAGCAGATCGACAAATCCCTTCCAGCTAGATTCGAGATCCGTCTTGTAAGCGGCGGCCGTGACGGTCTCGGTTTGCAGGGTGAGTTCCTTCATTTTCCCGGCTTCGGTCCAATCGAAATAGAGGAAACAGTCGAGTTTGCCGACCTTCTGGCGGGTGCGGAAAATGCCGTTCATACCCGAGCGGCCGATGAAGGTTTCGTCGGTGGTCATGACCACGAATTTACTAGCCTTGAGCTTGGTGAGCGTGGAGGCGCGGTCGTCGTTGAAGGTTAGCGTGTCGAAAAACGCGGCAGGGTTTGGCGCGGCGGCGGGCTTTGGTGGTTCCGCGAAGACGGGAACGGCTGTTGCTAGAAACAGGCAGGAGAGGAGGTGACGTAACATGGTGCTGCGGTAAATGAAGTGGAATTCTAACGCCTGCCGTTCCCAAACGCGAGGCGGCGGGATAATTTTTCACAGTGATCAATGACCCTGGGGTTTGGTGTTTTTCGGCTCCCATTCGCGGCGGGAACGGGACCGCACCGAGAGCACGACGGGAATGCCCGGCGCGGCGTGGGCGGCGCGGTAGCGGTTTACGATGTAGGACTCGTAGCTGGTGGCCATGAGGCGCTTGTCGTTGACGAAGAGCACGATGGTGGGCACCGGGATGACGCTGTATTTTTCCTCAACGGCGGCGGTGGCGTAGTAGAGCTTGAGGCGCTTGCGGAGCTTGCCGTCGATGGGCGGCGGGGTGGCCTCGAATGCGGCTTGGAGGATGCGGTTGAGCTGACCGGTGCCGGGGATGTTTTGGGCGCCTTTTTTAATTTTCAGAGCCTCCTTGAGGACGTGTTCCACCGAGCCGCCGGTTTTCGCGGAGCAGGCGACGAAGGGGGCGTAGTGCAGGAAAAACAACTCCTTGCGGACGTGCTCGGTGGCTTCTTCGAGACGCGCGTTGCGGTTGGCACCGGGGTGGAAAAGATCGAACTTATTCAACACGATGAGGCAGGGTTTTTTCTCCTCCATGATGAGTTGGGCGATCTTGCGATCCATCGACGTGATCCCGGCGGCGAGGTCGATGACGAGCACGCAGAGGTCTGAACGACGGACGGCTTTCTCGGTGCGCATCGCGGAGAAAACTTCCACGGAGTTATCGCGCTTGGCCCGTGGGCGCAGGCCAGCAGTGTCAATGAGGGTGAAATTTTCCCCGGCGAACGAGTAGGGCAGATCCACGGCATCGCGGGTGGTGCCGGCGATTTCCGAAACGATGGTGCGCTCGTCTTTGAGGATCGCGTTGACCAGCGAGGACTTCCCGGCGTTGGGCTTGCCGACGATGGCGAGTTTGATCCCGACGGCTTCAGCGACGACGGCCTCTGCTTCGGTTTCTGAAACGAGCGGGGCGATGACGGCGTCGATTTCATCACAGAGGACGCCGAAATTCCGGCCATGTTCAGCGGAAACGAAAACGCTGTTGCCGAGGCCGAGGCGGGTGAAATCCGAGTGGGAATTCTCGTGTTTGTCGTCGTCCACCTTGTTGATGACGAGGAGGACGGGCGGCTTGGCCTTGCGGAGTTTTTGCGCGAGCGCCTGATCGACCGCAGTGAGGCCGTCATGGGCATCGACCACAAACAGGATGAGGTCGGCGGTTTGCATTGCGATGTCCGCCTCGATGGTGACCTGCTCTTCAAATCCGTCGTCGATATTGCCACCGATGCCGCCGGTGTCGATCAGGGTGCAAGCGACTTGGGTCGCGCTGGAAGGCGCGGCGATGCGGTCGCGAGTGACGCCCGGTTGATCATGGACGATGGCGATTTTGCGCCCGGCAAGGCGGTTGAAGAGCGCGGATTTACCCACATTGGGGCGTCCGACGATGGCAACGGTGGGCATAGACGGGCATCAAATGGCGTTACGCACCGATGTGCAAGACCGGAGAAAGTCCCGCGTGAGAACCTTGCTGCCGCCGGTGCCTTGGTCTTGGTCCTTCATATCGGGGCTCTCGCATTGAATCCCTCTGATTTAGCGTGCCTTGTCGCGGATTTCCTGCTTTCCCTCGCCCGCCCACGTTGAATTTTCCCGCCAATGTCCACCGAGCTGACCCGTAATTTCTCCATCATCGCCCACATCGACCACGGGAAAACCACGCTTTCCGACCGCCTGATGGAGGCGACCAGTACCGTTAGCATGAGGGATAGCACCGCCCAGCAGCTCGATTCCATGGATCTGGAACGGGAAAAAGGAATCACGATCAAGTCCCATCCGGTGGCGATGGAATACACGGCGAAGGACGGAAAAATCTACAAGCTCAACCTGCTGGATACTCCCGGCCACGTCGATTTCTCCTACGAAGTTTCCCGTGCGCTTGCCGCCTGTGAGGGCGCGATCCTGATGGTGGACGCCGCGCAGGGTGTGGAAGCTCAGACCGTCGCCAACCTGCACCTCGCCACCGAGCAAAACCTGCTCATCATCCCGGTCCTCAACAAAATCGACCTGCCCGCCGCTGACGTGCCGAAGTGCAAGAAGCAGTTAGAGGAAATCCTCTGCATCCCTGCGGAAGACTGCATCCCGGCATCCGCCAAGGCAGGCATCGGTATTGAAGATATTCTGGAAGCCATCGTCGCCCGCGTCCCGGCTCCCGTCGAGAATCCGGATAAATTGCTGCGCTGTTCGGTTTTCGATTCCCTCTATGATACCTATCGCGGCGTCGTTTCCTACGTCCGCGTGTTTTCCGGCACGGTGAAAAAGGGTCAGCGGGTGAAACTCATGGCCACGGGGAAAACTTACGAGGTCAAGGAAGTCGGGATTTTCACGCCAAAAATGAGCGCCCGCGATGTCCTATCAGCGGGCGATGTCGGCTATGTCATTGCTAACATGAAATCTGCTAGCGAGGTAAAAGTCGGCGACACGATGACCGACAACACCCACCCCTGCCCTGAGGCGCTTCCCGGCTACAAGGAAATCCAGCCGATGGTTTTCTCCGGCATCTATCCGGTCGATTCCTCGGACTACGAGGCGCTCAAGCTCGCCATGGGCAAACTCCAGATCAACGACCCGGCATTCACCTTTTCCTCCGAGAGTTCGACCGCGCTCGGCTTCGGTTTTCGCTGCGGATTTCTCGGACTGCTCCACATGGAAATCATCCAAGAGCGCCTCCGCCGTGAGTTTGCCATGGATGTCATCTCCACTTATCCGTCAGTGATCTATCAAGTCACCATGACCGATGGCACCGAGCGCATCATCGATAACCCGACGCTTTTTCCCGACCCGCAAGGCATTCAGGAAATCAGAGAACCCGTCGTAAATGTGTATATCATGGTCCCCGGCGAATACATCGGCGACATGATGCAGCTTGTGTTAGAAAAACGTGGTGATGTGACGAACACTGAAACCATTGACGATACCCGGGTGATGCTTTCCTGTGTTCTGCCACTCTCGGAAATCCTTGTCGATTTCAACGACAAACTCAAATCCATGACCCGCGGTTATGGCTCCATGGATTACGAACACTCCGGCTACCGCGCCGCGAAAATGGTCAAGATGGACATGCTCATCGCCGGCGACCCGGTCGAGGCATTCTCCACCATCGTCCACCGCGACAAGGCGGAATCTTATGGGCGGATGCTTGCAGGAAAACTCAAAGAAGTCATTCCATCGCATCTCTTCGTCGTCGCCATCCAAGCCGCAGTTGGTGGAAAAATCGTCGCCCGCGAATCGATCTCCGCCATGCGCAAAAACGTCACCGCCAAGTGCTACGGCGGCGACATCACCCGGAAGCGCAAGCTGCTAGAAAAGCAGAAAGAAGGGAAAAAGAAGATGAAAATGTTCGGCAAGGTGAACATCCCGCAGGACGCGTTC